>DATMVF010000196.1:0-11064 GCA_035563475.1 Rubrobacter sp. | reverse complement strand
TGGCCAGGTCCCAGATGAACTCCCACTGCACGATGGCGCGTCTGACGGCGGCCACCTGATCTTCCGTGTAGGGATAGAGGTCGAAGCCGATGATCTCGCCTTCTTCCCCGTAGCCCGTGTCCTGGAGGGTCTGGGCCAGCTCCAGGGTCTGCATGAAGAAGTTGGTGCCGACCACGTTGTCGTCGTCGAAGGTGCCCCAGCCGTCGTTTCCGTGCTGGTGGCCGAGCTTGTGCTCCGAGGCCAGGAGGTCGGCGTACTCGGCCAGGTTCTCGCCGTTCATTATGAGGTGCTGCCAGTCCATGTTGACCTGCAAATTGGTCGTATCCACCCCCAGGGCGTTGACCTTCTGGATCGTAAATAGCGTCATGCCTAAGTTCTGCATGAGTATCTTCATCGCCGGTTCTGAGTTTTTGTGCTCGAGAAAGACTTTCACGTCCTTCTCGTTGGCGTGGTCGGTCAGTTCGGCGACGCCCTCCACAAAGCGACGCCAGATCTCCGCGTAAGGGCGCTGGAAGGTGTAGTTGTAGCCCTCCGCGCCGGGCCAGATGATGAAGTTCGCCCTTATCTCGGCGCAGAGGTCTATGCCGCGCTTGAGGGTGTCTATGCCTTGACGGCGGAGTCTCTCGTCGGGGTTTATGAACGCGCCAAGCGCGTAGGTCGGGTCGGGGTGGAGGCCGGCGGCGATCACGGGCAGGTCCATCCCGTGGGCGGCGAGGACCCGCAGCACATCCTCGACGTTGTCTTCGTGGATCTCACCAGGATAGTGGTACTCGAGCCCTTCCAGTAGGTCGTGGAGCCCACCGGCGACGCGCTCCGTCTTCTCCACCATAGGCTCTTCTGCGACCTCGTTGTGGTAGCCCGGCGGCACAAAGCGGGTCACGGCAGGACCGAAAGCCCATATCCCAACGGAGTTCTTGATCATCTGCATACCCTTCCCTCTGGTTTCAGAACGAACGAGAGATAATCCTCCCGCCGCCTATCATAGCCTGAACCAGATTTCGCTGTGTACCGAACGCCACCCACTACTCGCGGGTCTAAGGCTTGCCCGGCATATCTTGTAGTAACCGGTGGCAAGCTGGTGTAGCATACGGCCCAGCGTTCCTGAGCCGCTTCGCTCAAGTGCGGGACCTTCGGTCCGGGCGTGGCTCGCAGCGTTTCTGCCGCGACGCTCTGTCGCACCCCAATCGAATGAAGGCTGGGCGGTCACGGTTCCCCTATCAGGCATGGTCGCATCTACCGGGCATCGCCCAGAGGTGACGATGAGGCTACCGGCGACTCGAACGCCGGCAGAATCTAGGAAAAGGAGGTCTGCGGTGCAGGACACTCAGGGAGACAGGCACGAGGTTGGCGTCGTATTCTGGGTGTCGGCCGCGATAGCCCTGGCGTTCATCCTGTGGGGTGTGATCGCGCCGACGAACTTCGGCACCGTGACCCAGGCGGTCTTCGACTGGGTCGTCTCCAACCTGGGCTGGTTCTACCTTCTGGCAGGGAACTTCTTCCTCGTCTTCGTGGTCATCCTCGCCCTCAGCCGTTACGGGAGGTTCAAGCTCGGCAAAGAGGGTGACAGGCCCGAGTTCCGCACGTTCGCGTGGTTCGCGATGCTCTTTCAAGCGGGGATGGGGCCAGCTCTGATCTTCTGGGGCGTTGCAGAGCCCCTCTCTCACTACAGCGCACCGCCCTTCGGCATGGCGCAGCCAGCCACGACGGAGGCCGCCCAGGTGGGGATACAGTACTCGTATTTCCACTGGGCGTTGCACCCCTGGGCTATGTATGCCGTGGTGGGGCTCGTGGTGGGATACTTCAGCTTTCGGCGGGACGAGCCAGGACTAATAAGCCCCGTCTTCAGGCCCCTGCTGGGCGACCGGGTTGACGGTCCCTGGGGGAAGACCATCGACGTAATGTCGGTCCTCGCCGTCCTGTTCGGCGTCGCCGTGGCACTCGGACAGGCGGGTCTCCAGCTCACCGCGGGACTCGGCGAGACCTTCGGCACCCCGACGGGAATAGCCGTGCAGCTCGCCGTCATCGTCGTGACCACGGTGGCGTTTATGATCTCCGCCTCCACGGCGATCGAGAAGGGGATCAATTACCTCAGCCAGATCAGCATGTACGTGGCCGCGGTGCTGCTAGTCTTCTTCCTCGTCGTTGGCCCCACGGCCACCCAACTCGGCGCCCTGACGCAAGGGATCGGCGACTACCTGGGCGGTATCGTTCCCATGAGCATGAGGCTAGAATCCTTCGACCCGGAGAACACCTGGCTCGGGAGCTGGACCGTCTTCTACTGGTCCTGGTGGATCGCCTGGTGTCCGTACGTCGGGCTGTTTATCGCGCGCATCTCGCGCGGGCGCACCGTCAGGCAGTTCGTTTTGGGGACGGTGATCGGGCCCAGCGTGGTCACCTTCGTCTGGATAGCCGTCTTCGGCGGATCTGCCCTCCACCTCGCCCAGACGAAGGGCGAGGGGATAGCCGAGACGGTCGCCGCCGACCCCGCCTCGGGGATGTTCGTCTTTCTGAATCAGTTCCCGCTGGCCCTGCCCATGTCGATCCTGACGCTCCTCGTGCTCTGGATCTTCTTTGTGGCCGGCGCGGACGCCGGGACCGTCGTGCTCGGCAGCCTCTCCACCGGCGGTCCGCAGGAACCAAAACGGTGGATCAAGCTGGCCTGGGGGGCTGCGATGGCGGCCATAGCCTGTATCTTGCTCGTGGCCGGGGGTCTCGGCGCGCTGCAGTCGGCCTCCGTCCTTTTCGGAGCGCCTTTCGCTGTGATCATGGTCCTTATGTGCATCGTCTTCTACAGGCACCTGCGCAGCGAGGCCCGCGAAAGAGAGGACGCCCCACCCGCGGCAAGACGACCGGCGGCGGGAGACCCTACGTCGGGCCAGGCGTTCGCATCCGGAGAGGAGGGGGTGTGACGTCCCGACCGACGGGAGGACTCCTTCTGCTACTTCTCCTCGCGGTCGCCCTGACCATCCTGGGGTGCGGCGCCGGTAGCGCAGACGATGGGGTGAAGATAGCCGGGGATCAATTCAGGCTGAGCGGCACGCAGAGGGACGCACAGTTCGCAGTGGGCTCGGAGAGCTTCACCGAGCAGGAGGTGCTCGGCAACATCGCGATAGAGGTCCTCGAGGCGGCCGACGCCACGGTCATCGACCGGACGGGCCTCGGCGGCAACGAGGAGGTGCGTCAGGCGCTCGAGTCCGGCGAGATAGACCTCTACTGGGAATACACGGCCACGGGTTGGCTGGTCCACCTCTCCGAGACGGATTCCATATCCGACCCCCGAGAGCAATACGAGGCCGTTGCCAGGCAAGACCTCGAAGAGAATGGCATAAAGTGGCTGGATCCCGCGCCCGGCAACGACACGTACGCCATCGCCGCGAGCGAGAAGACGGGCAGGGACCTCGGGGTCGAGACCATCTCGGACCTGAAGCGCCTGGTCGAGGACAGTCCCGAGGAGGCGACGCTCTGCCTCAACAACGACGACGATTTCCTGACCCGGTTCGACGGCCTACCCGGCTTGGAGCGGGCCTACGGGTTCGAGTTCCCCGAGGAGAACCTGATCGAGACTTCCGTCGATGCGGTCTACGACGCCACCGACGAAGCAGAGATCTGCAACTTCGGCGTTGTTTTCACGACGAGCGGCTTTATCTGGGAACTCGACCTGCGTCTCCTGGAAGACGACAAAGAATTCTTCGCCGTCTACAACCCGGCGCTCACCGTAAGGCAGAACGTATACAAGCAGTACCCGCAGCTACGCAAGATTTTCGCCCCCATCTCCGAGAAGCTCGATACCGAGACGCTGCGGAAGCTCAACTACGCGGTGGACGTGCAGGGCAAGTCGCCCGAAAGCGTAGCCAGGATGTGGCTCAGGGAGAACGGCTTTATCGAGTAGCGCCCCTTCTGGCGCCGCGAGAGGGTGTAGGATTGTCCCGGTAGGCGTTTTCGAGGCGAGGAGGCGAACGACCGTGGAGCTAGGCCTGGAGAACAAGGCATTTGTGGTGGGCGGCGCGAGCAGCGGGCTCGGCAGGGCGGTGGCGGAGCAACTGGTCGCGGAGGGTGCCAGGGTTCTTTTGGTCGCACGCGGTGAGGACGCTATAGAAGAGGTGGCACGAGATCTCGGCGAGCGGGCCGAGCAGTGTGTGGCCGACGTCTCCCACGCCTCGGGCGTAGACAAGGTCGCCACGGTTGCTATCGACCGCTTCGGTACGCTCGACGGCGTGCTCGTCAACGCCGGCGGTCCGCCCTTCGGGCCAGCGCTCGAGCTGACCGACGAGCAATGGCTCGACGCCTTCCGTCTGCTGTTGGGCGGACCAGTGCGACTGCTGCGCACGCTCGTCCCGCGGATGAACGATGGCGCCTCCGTGCTCTTCATCACATCATCATCGGTGCGCGAGCCGATAAAAGGCCTCGACGCCTCGAACGTGCTGCGCCCCGGGGTGGCGGCCCTGGTCAAGTGCCTGGCGCAAGAGGTCGGGCCCAGGGTCAGGGTCAACAGCATGGCCCCAGGACGGATAGACACCGACCGCTCCCGCTCTCTCGACGAGGCGCGGGCCCAGGACTTAGGCATCTCCACAGAGGAGCAGCGCCGCAACTTTAGCGAGGGAATTCCTCTGGGCCGCTACGGTGAACCTGCGGAGCTGGGGAGGGCGGCGGCCTTCTTGCTCTCCCCAGCCGCCTCGTACATTACCGGCGTCTCTTTGCAAGTCGACGGTGGGCTCGTCTCCGCCGTGCCTTGAAGCAGAAGCCTCTCGCCCCATTACGATGACCAGATTCACGTCCCCAAGGCCATCGCCCGGATTGCGACGCCCATGATGCTGTGCCAGAATCGGCACTTCGGCCGTTGTGATAGCGTCGTGCATGAGGGCTGCCTCCTTATGCACGACGAGCCATCAGCAAGAACAAAGAGCTGACAGCTGAAAGCCAAGAGCTGACAGCGCGGGTTGCAGAAGGTCAATCCTTCTGCAACCCGCTATGAGAGGAGTGGTTGTGATCTTCGAGCTCTCCAAGAAAGCAAGGGGGTATCGGGAGCGGGTCGAGGCGTTCATGGACGAACTCATCTACCCGAACGAGACGAAGTACCACGAGCAACTAGGGGCGTCGGGGAGCCGGTGGTCCGTACCCCGGGTCATGGAGGAGCTCAAAGAGGAGGCGAAGGCGAGAGGGTTGTGGAACCTCTTTCTGCCCGACTCGGACCTCGGCGCCGGCCTCACCAACCTGGAGTACGCACCCTTGTGCGAAGTCATGGGCCGCAGCCCGATAGCTCCTGAGGTCTTCAACTGCAGCGCGCCGGACACGGGCAACATGGAGGTGCTCGTACGCTACGGAACAGAGGAGCAGAAAGACCGCTGGCTGAGGCCGTTGCTCGATGGTGAGATAAGGTCCTGTTTCGCGATGACCGAGCCGGATGTGGCCTCTTCTGATGCGACGAATATCAGGGCGCGCATAGAGAGGGACGGGGACGAGTACGTCGTCAACGGCAGGAAGTGGTGGATCTCTGGGGCCGGGGATCCGCGGTGCAGGATCTCCATCTTTATGGGCAAGACCGACCCCGACGCGGCGCGCCACGAGCAGCAGTCCATGATCCTGGTCCCGCTCGATACGCCCGGTGTAGAGATAGAGCGGACTCTCCCCGTCTTCGGCTACGACGACGCCCCCCACGGGCACGCGGAGATCTCTTTCGAGGACGTACGCGTGCCACGGGAGAACATCATCTGGGAAGAGGGCAAAGGCTTCGCCATCGCCCAGGGACGCCTGGGACCAGGGCGCATCCACCATTGCATGAGGCTCATAGGCGTGGCCGAGAGAGCGCTGGAGATGATGTGCGAGCGGGTCAAAGGGCGGGAGACGTTCGGGAAGGCGCTTGCGGAGCAAGGTGTCGTGCAGGCCTGGATCTCCGATTCCAGGATGGAGATAGATCAGGCGCGCCTTTTGACCTTGAAAGCGGCCCACATGATGGATACGGTAGGCAACAAAGAGGCCAGGGCGGAGATCGCCATGATCAAAGTCGTCGCACCCAACGTGGCATTGAACGTCCTCGACCGGGCCATACAAGCCCACGGTGGCGCAGGGGTCTCTGATGACTTCCCGCTCGCCTACCTCTGGGCCAGCTCCCGCACCCTGCGCCTCGCCGACGGCCCCGATGAGGTTCACCGCGCCGCTGTGGCCAGGCTCGAACTCAAGAAATAGCGTCGGCCCACGACAGTGACATAACCAACAGAGGAGGAGAAATGGAGAGCAAGAACTCCTTGCTCCTCGGCATCAAGTACGAAGCCGCGAGAATCGGTGAGGTCGGTGAAGCCGCACTCGCCGGTATCGAGGAGCAGATAAGAAGAGAGGTCGGCGACGGCTGGGAGTCGGACGACCATGTGATAAGGGGCCGCAACGCCGTAAGGCGGGAGTACGGACTACCAGGACTCGGCGAGCCGGGCGACAGGCCCTCTCCAGTCACAGACCCGATACGCCCGCTCTGGCTGAGGCTGTTCGGGAAGTAGGTTTTCGGGTGTCAGTGGGTGGTGTATACCGGCTCTATGGTTCTCGATCTGAAGGATGCTGTGGGCATACAATAGGGACGTAGGCGCGTTTCCCTGGCGGAGGCTGGATGGCGATAGAGATGACAGGTGGAAAGATCGTCAACGAGCGCGGCACGGTCGTTACCTTCAGGCAGCGGTGCGAGGCGTGCGGCTACGTCTTCGACTGGAACAAGACTACCATCGTGCCTGCATACGGCTCCCGAAAAGTACGACCTTTCACCTGCCCCGAGTGCGGGAATTATCAAGAAGTTGAGGTCCGATATCTCCACAAAGGTCCGCATCAGGAGAACACCTGATCCCCACATCACACTCGATCCGGTAGATCGGTTGTGGTTGGAGACGCGGAGCGTCCGCTGCGGTGGATTCCCGCTTTCGTGGGAATGACGGTGGGACGGTAATGTCGGGTGGTTTCAGATGCTTATCATGGTAAGTGAGCGCTCGTTTATACTACAGATGCTCTGGTAAGCGTGCGCTCTCACTTTTAGAGGAGCCTCCATGGAGTCCGCCAACCCGGATCTAAGACATCCGACGGCCAAGTTCGCGGAGCCTCTGCCCTACGGCTACATCTACGCCGGCATGACGGTCGACCCGCCGGGCCGCGCTCCGTTCGTTCGCGGGAGTGCCAGGCGCGATGAGGCGCTCGAGAAGCTCAAGATCGTCGCCGGCCAACTCGAGGCCCTCGACGAGGTGGTCCGAGCCACCGTCTACCGGGCCGTCCTGATCCCGCCGATCGAGGACGCGCCGCGCTTCGACGTGACGGTCCTCCTAAAGACCACCTCGCCTGAGGAGATCTCCGGGGTCCAGACCTCGGAACCGTACAGGCAACTGGATGCCGACTTCGTTATGGGTGCGCGCAACACCAGGCGGATCGGCGACACCGAGGAGAACCTCTCGGGGACCTTCTTGTTCAACCACTTCACGGCCGAAGACCCCGAGCGTGCGCTGGAGGCATGGGAGGGCCTCACCGGATGGTACACAACCAAGACCGGCGTGGACAACTCCACCCTTCTGCAGCCCATCGGCGAGGCGCCCTACGCCTTCGTCAACTACGTGCGCCTGCCCCGCGGGCCGGTCCGGTTCATGCTCGACCAGCTGATCAGGCCGAGCTTCCACACGTTTGTGCGGACAAAGCTGCGCGCGAACGGCATGGTAGCCTTGCCCCTGCTGTGCGAGGTCGTCTGAGCGGTTCGGTGATCGGCCGGAAGATGCAGCGCCCCGAGCATTTGACCCTGCGGCAGCCGACAGCGAGGCTTTACCGCGGCCAGGCTGTATGTCCCTCTTTACGACCAAGACACTACGGGAGGTTACGGAGCGTAGCAACCTCGGCTTATCTCTTGATCTTATTCACCGGAGTGCGTGGAATATGACGGCCTGTTGGAAAAGTCACTATCTGGCCACTTGGCAGATCAGAAACGAATTCAACACCGCCAAATCAAGACCAAAACACTGCGGAAAGAGGGTCTTTGAGTCCTTGAACCGGGCTCCAAGGTGGCATTGAGGAGTTTTTCAACGGGCTGGGGAATTCTGCGAACTTCGCCTGTTTCGGGTTCTCACAGAAGTTCAGCATAGTCCCGTCCCGCTACCTGGAGCATTAGGGAAGGGCGTGGGGGTGTTCTCTCCGAAGTACAGACTGATGTCTGTAGAAAGAACATCCATGATCGCGCATATCTATCCATCGGTGTCACAAGCGGTATCGAGGCGGGGCTGTGCAGGGTGCTTGGACGGGTGTTCTCAGGGCTACCGGGGTGAGGCTATACACGATCTTGAATATGAGCTTCCGAGAAAATCTATTCCACGCACTCAGGTGAATAAGGGCAAGAGAAAGGGCCGGAGCCCCTTAGGACTCCGGCCCAGCTTTCGCGGATTGGCTCTTTTCCGGCTAGCGACGCTCTTGGGACTCGGCCCACTCGTCCCGGACATTCGCCTTGACTCCCCCGGAGCCAGGCTGCCCCACTTCCTCGGGGGCGGCCTCCTTGCGGACTACTCTCCTGCGCCTGCCTCGCCCGGCGGCTTCGTCCAGCTCGTCGGTGACATTGTCCTTCGTCCCACCGGCTTCCTTAATGCGGCCCGTTGTCTGGGTGCTCTGTTCGGCAGAGTGGGCTGCGTAGGTGCCGCTGTGCTCGATGGTAGAAGGACGCTTAAGGCCGTAGTAGGAGTAGAGCTGGTTCTCGAACTGAGGGGTGATCTGCCGGTCGTCATCGAAGGTGGGGCCGTTCTTGAGCGTCTGCTTGTCTGCTGCGACCTCGATGAGCTGCCGCGCCTCGTTGACCCTTGCCATCTGGACCGGGATCAAGGTGGTACGCGTTCCCAGGAAGCCCATCCTCACGCCTATGTACTCGGGATGGTCGCTCTGGTCGAGGAACAGGTCGTCTACGTTGCCGATCTTCTCGTAGTCTTGGTCGCAGACCGTGTAGCCTGCGAAGCGATGAGCTACTTCCTCCGTAAACTTGTCAGTGCGCTCTTGGTGCTCCAAGGTAAATACCTCCACATAAGATGCTCCGTGCCAACATACTACTAACAGGCCTACCCGTTCTCCTGGCAAAGCTAAACGCGGCTGCTGAGTAGTAGTGGAATGGGGCTATGCGAACTTCTTAGAACTGCGTAAAGGCGAAGTTCGCAGAATCTATATTCCACGTACTCCGGTGAATAGCGCTCCGGAGGGAGCCCTGGCCTGCTAAGTGCCGCTTGCGGGGGGCAGGCTGGTCAGGAAGCCCGTGGCCACGAACAACCCGAGCGCCAGGAGCAACTCGACGGTCATCAGGCGACCGAACGGTCCACGACCGCGCAGCAGCAAGTTGCATGTACCTATGGCGAGCACGAGGGCTAGCAGTCCGAGTTTCACGAGCAGGGCGCGGCCGTAGGGCGTATCGACCAACGCTTGCGGACTAGGGACGTGGAGGAGGGCTGCGTACAGGCCAGTGGCGGCAAGGACCGCGACGGCGATGGTGGCCACGGTCGAGAAGCGGCGTACCGAGCGCTCGCGCAGCTTCGCTTGCCGGTCTGGTGGCAGGCTCCGAAGCTGCCCGAAGAACAGAGCTACGACGAAGCCCAGCAAGCCACCCATCCACACCGCCGCCGCAACGGCGTGGGTCCAGTCCGCCACGAGGGGCAAGATGCGGCCCGTGGCGGCTGCATGGCTGAGCCCCGTCAGGGTCATCAGCAGCAAGCCCCCGGTCGCGGTCGCCACCCCCCACTCCCAAGTCCGCCCCGAACCCGCCGCCGCGGTGATCGCTGCGGCCGTCAGCAGCGCCAAGGCGAGCCGGATGAGCCAGACCTCGCCTACCCTGCTGCCGAAGAGCGTTTGTGCGAATAGCCCCGTGCTGAAGGGCTCGCCAGAGGCGCGGACCGCGTAGGCGGACAACTCGCCTACGCCAGCGACGGCGAGCACGCACAACAACGCCCACGCCAGCACCCCGAACGGGCGGAGCGCGCCGTGGCCGGCGGCGCCGGTCTGCCGACTGGCCGGGAGCCACACGAGCGCAACGAATGGCGCCAGGCCGGCGAGGAACGCGCTCGCAGCCAGGGCGAGCCCGTGTTCGATACTTGCAGCCCCACTACTTGTGGCGCGTCCCGCGGCTGACTCAGAGATGGGCTCTCGCTGGTGGGGAGCCGCTACTCTCTCTGCACCTCCTCCGTGGTGCCCACCATGGTGTCCGCTCTGCGCCCCTGCGTCTTCGGCGGAGGTATCCTTCTCCCCAGCATCTTTAGTCGGCCAGTTCTTTGCCGTGGCTGCCACGGCGAAGGCGTATCTGCCCTCCACGACGTGCCCGTCTATGGAGGTGACCCGCCACTTGACGGTGTAAGATCCCTCAGGCACCCTCTCGAGGTACGCCAGCACGACCCTCGCGTCGTCCGGATCCACGTGGGCATCGCGAGTGTCGACTCGGGTACCGTCAGCACCACGCACCATCACAGGGTCGAACTCCGCGTCCACGGGCTCGCTGAAGCGTAGTTCTACTCGATCGGGGGGGTTGGACACTTCGCTTCCCTGCGGGGGAGAGGCCTCCACGAGGCTCGCGTGGGCGAGTGCCGGTGCACAAGCCAGCAGGAGCCAGGCGCAGGCCAGACCCGCAAGGAGCACGCCGCGCCTTATCGCCTCCCTTTTCGGCATCCTCTACCCCAGGAGGCGTCTCGCTAGCAAAGCCGAAACTACCAGTCCGACGAAGCCAAGCCCTGCATAAACTGCCGGGTTCGTCCCGCCCGTCTCTGCTAGGAACGCCGCATCACTACTCGCTTCCTTCTGGGAGGCGCTCGCCTCCGAGGGCTTCGGGCTGGACTGGGATTGCTCAGATCCGGCGGAGACCACCTCGACCACAGAGGCTGGCTCCTCTGATTCGGAGGCGCCTACCCACTCTACGACGCTGCCATCCTCGTAGGTCTGGAACGCCTTCCATGGGTATTTGCCTGGTTTGTCGGGGGCTTGAGCCTGCACGAGGAACTGCTGGAACTCCCGCGGGCGTATCTCTCCGCCGGAGAAGGTCACGGCCCTCACAACACCGCCGTCCTCCTGGAAGGTGTGCTCCCACCCGGGCACGGG
>DATMVF010000195.1:0-6312 GCA_035563475.1 Rubrobacter sp. | reverse complement strand
CGCCGGCTCGCGGCCTCCAGGGCCATCCCATCTCTCGCTGGCCAGTTGTGGTGGAAGTACAGCGAAGCACCGTGGTCTATGAGCCAGAGGCGGTCGTGCCAGGTCAGGAGGTTCGTGTTGCGCGGGGTGCGGTCGACGTTGGTCACCAGGGCGTCG
This sequence comes from Rubrobacter sp., assembly GCA_035563475.1. GTDB lineage: Bacteria > Actinomycetota > Rubrobacteria > Rubrobacterales > Rubrobacteraceae > Rubrobacter_D. The sequence goes on along the minus strand of DATMVF010000195.1, from coordinate 6,156 downwards.
AACCAGACGATGCGCGAGGCGAGGTTGGAATCCGGCGGCTCTACGAGCGGGTCGAAGCCGAGAGAGCCCGGCAGGTAGTCCAGGGCAAGGTTCAGGCCCGTGCTCCTTTGTAGAAGATCCTGTATTTCGGGGTCGGGTTCAGAGCGGCCCAATTCCGGGGCGAGGTAGGCGAGCACGACCTCTGGCACGAGGAGGTCGAGGCGGCGGGCGATCTCACCCGCCACGAGCTCAGCCACAAGCGCTTTGCGGCCCTGTCCAGCACCACGGAACTTGAGGACGTAGGTCCCGAGATCGTCCGCCTCGACGATCGCGGGCAGCGAACCCCCCTCGCGCAAGGGCGTTACGTACCGTGTCGCTGTGACCGTTCTGAGCAAGCTGAATACCTCGGCGTAGGTGTTAGCGGGAGAACCGACGCCAACTATTCTACCGACTCTCGCACCCACGCTCGACAGACGCCGCGGGCCGTAGCGCTACCTTCGGGGTAGGGAATCGTCGCCTGTGCCGGTACAATCAGTCAAAGGGTCGCCGTTCTCCCCATCCTCCCCGGCGACCCTTTATTCGTTCTGGCTGCTTTCCATCCCGAAACGGTATTCCTTCCTGGGCGTCAGGGGAGGGGCGGCCGGGATGGTCTTGGCGTGGAGGCGTTCCGTCCGTAGACCTAGTCAACTTCGATCCGAGGTCCGATGTGAGTCCGGAGCAACCCGCCTATGGTTACTGCGTAGAGTGTAGGCGACGGAGGAGGGAGTCATGCTCGGGTGGCGAGAGTCAGTTTCGACGGAGCGGGGAGGTTTCGTGGAAGAAACCGCGGCAGATTTCATTATCGAGGCCACAGGCGTCCAGAAGGTTTACGTCGCCGGCGGACTGCGGGTGCGGGCGCTCCAGGGTGTTGACCTCGGCGTCAGGCGCGGGGAGATGGTCGCCATCATGGGGCCTTCCGGGTCGGGGAAGACCACGCTGTTGAACGTTCTCTCCGGCCTCGACGACCTCTCCGACGGCGAGGTCTACGTCGACGGCGAGTCCATAAAGGGCATGTCCGACAGGAGACGGACGCGCTTCAGGGCCGAGAGGATGGGCTTCATCTTCCAGTCCTACAACCTGATCCCCGTCCTCTCCGCGATCGAGAACATCGAGCTTCCCCTGCTGGTCGCCGGCAAGAAGCCGAAGAAGGCCCGCCAGTGGGCGCAGGAAGCCATCGAGATGGTGGGGCTCGCGGATCAGGCCAGGAAACGTCCGGCCGAGATGAGCGGTGGCCAGCAGCAGCGGATAACCGTCGCCCGCTCGCTCGTGAACAACCCGGCCATAGTCTGGGCCGACGAACCGACCGGCGCCCTGGACTCGGAGACCTCGAAGGGGATCATGGATCTCCTGGTCAGGATGAACGAGCAGGAGCAGCAGACCTTCGTCCTGGTCACCCACGACGCCGCGGTCGCGGCCAGGGCGCACCGTACGATCCGCATGCGCGACGGCCGCATCGCGAGCGACGAGTCGAACGGGAATGGAGCGTAAGTGGAAGAGCTCTTCGGCGTTCCGACGCAGCAACTACTGTGGATTCTTCTCGCCATCTTCGGCGCAGCGGCCCTGATCCTCGGTCTCTCCGCCCTTCGTAACCGCGTCTCCTTCAGGATGGCGGCCCGTAACCTGCCGCGCCGCCGCACCCAGACCATCCTCGTCGTGCTCGGCCTGATGCTCGCTACCATGCTCTTTTCCGCCTCTTTCACCACGGGAGATACCCTGACCAACTCCCTCCGCATGCAGTCCCTGGAGAACCTGGGCCAGGTCGACGTTCAGGTGCAGGCCGACGGCGCGGGCGCCTCGGGCCAGCAGGAGTTCGGGGACACATCCTCAGAACGGGCCAACTACTTCGATGCGAAGGTGGCGGGCGAGGTGCGCGACCGACTCTCCGACGAGAACCGCGTCGCGGGCGTGGCTCCCGCTGCCATCGAGACCGTCCCTGTAACGGCCAGGGGCAGCGACCTCAGCGAACCGAGCACGGACGTGCTCAGCCTGGACCAGGAGCAGATGGAGGGCTTCGATACGCTAACTGCCTCCTCGGGCAAGACGCTGGATCCCTCCGACCTTGGTAAAGACGAGATCTACTTGAGCGTTGACGCTGCAGAAGGTCTCGACGTCGGGAACGGGGACGTGATCGAAGCCACCTTCGCCCAGAAGCCAGGCGCGACCGCCGCCCCGAACGCGCCCCCGGCCGCTGCCCGTGGTGCTTTGGCCGTCCCGCGGCCTTCGGAGCTGACCGTGGCTGGCGTCTACGAGAGTGGGGCGAATCCGGCCTCTTCGACCTCGATGGTCATGCCGTTACAGAGGCTGCAGGAGCGGGTGGGGGAGGAGGGCAGGATCAACGCCGTCCTCATCACCCACAGAGGGCCTGCCATCGAGGGCGCCGCGGGCACCGACGCAACCAAAGACGCCCTCAGGCCGCTACTCGAGGAGTACGACCTTCAGGCCGAGCCCGTCAAGAGGGAGGCCATAGATCAGGCCGACCAGGGTGGGGAGACGTTCACGAGCATCTTCCTGCTCTTCGGGCAGTTCTCCGTAGCGGCGGGCGTGCTCTTGATCTTCTTGATCTTCGTCATGCTCGCCGCGGAGCGCAAGCACGAGCTCGGGATAGCGCGCGCCGTAGGGATGCGCAGGGGGCACCTGATGCGGATGTTCGCCTTCGAAGGTGCCCTCTACGCCTTGCTCGCGAGTGCCCTCGGTAGCGTCGCCGGCGTCGGGGTAGGGTGGCTGATGGTGCGCGTGATCGGCAAAGCGTTCGCAGGCTCCGGCTTCGAGATATCCTTCGCCACGAGCCCCGAGAACGTCCTCATAGCGTTCTGCCTCGGCATGGTGCTCACGTTCGCGGTGGTCCTGATCTCCTCCTGGCGGGTGAGCCGCCTGAACGTGGTCAAGGCCATGCGCGACATCCCAGAGCCCGACAGGAAGGGCCGCAGCGCCAAAGGCGTGCTCCTCGCGCTCGCGACCCCGCTCGCCGGGGCGGGCCTCCTCTGGCAGGGCCTCCAGGCGGAGCAGATGGGCCTGTACATGCTGGGGCTCTCGCTCATCATAGTCGGGGCCGCGCTCGTGGCCCGCGTGCTGCGGGTGCCCGAGCGGATCTCCTTCACGGTGGCGGGGATGCTCTTGCTCGGGCTCTGGCTCCTGCCCCTCCCGTTCGCGCCCAGCGGAATGACGGAAGGCATAGACCTCTTCTTTATCTCGGGCGTTATGATCGTGCTGGCCGGCGTGTGGATCATAATCTACAACTCAGACCTGCTCCTCGGCGCCGTCGTCGCCCTTTTCGGCTGGCTGCGCGGGATGCCGCCCGTCCTAAGGGCCGCAGTATCCTACCCGATGCAGAGCCGATTTCGTACCGGCATGACCCTCGCCATGTTCTCCCTCGTCGTCTTTACGCTGGTGACCATGAGCTTCATAACCGCCGCCTTCGGTTCCATCTTCGAGGACACGGACCGGCTCTCCGGCGGCTTCGACGTGCGCGCCGACGCCGGCTACGCGGCCCCGATCCCGGACATGAACGAGGCCCTGAACGACAAGAAGGGCGTGAACGCCGACGACTTCACCGCGGTCGGCACCCTTACCGGGCTCACCGTGGACGCGAAGCAGAGGGACACGAGCCGGAAGCCGCAGAGCCTGTTCCTGCAGGGCGTGGACGGAGGCTACACCAGGAACGTCGGCTACCGATTCAAGTCCACCGTCCCCGAGTACGACACGGCGGACGAGGTGTGGAACGCGCTGAGGACCGAGAAGGACACGGCGGTTATCACGTCGGATCTCGCGCCGAGCAGGTCCAACTTTGTCGGCGATGAGGAACCTCAGGTAAAGCTCTCGGGCTTCTACAGCGAAGACCCGACCCTCCCCGACGACCTCTACATACAAGTCGAGGATCCCCAGACGGGGAGGACGCGGGATCTGCACGTTATCGGGGTGCTGGAGGACACGGCGTTCTTCGCGCCTGGCGTGACGGCCTCGCGGGCGACCGTTGACGACCTTGCGGGATCTCCCCTGCCGGCGCAGAGCTACCAGTTCAGGTTGGCGGAAGGGGTGGATCCGGTGGCCGTCGCGAAAGATCTGGAGAAGGCCTTCGCCCAGAACGGCCTCCAGGCCGTCGCGATAGAGAAAGAGATCGAAGAAGGTTCGGCCACGCAGGGACTCTTCAACAACCTGCTCATGGGTTTCATGGGTCTTGGCCTCCTGGTAGGCATCGCTGCCCTCGGCGTGATCGCGGCCCGCTCCGTGGTCGAGAGAAGGCAGCAGATCGGGATGCTCCGGGCCCTTGGCTTCCAGCGGGGACAGGTGCGGCTCGCCTTCCTTTTAGAGTCGTCTTTCGTGGCCCTGCTAGGCATCGGACTCGGCGTGGCCCTCGGCGCGGCGCTCTCGGTCGGGATCGTCGACTCTTTCGCGGAGCAGGTCTCCGGTATCCGCTACACGGTCCCATGGAGCACCCTGGGTGTGATCGTCGGCCTCGCCTACTTCGCCTCGCTGCTCACCACTTTCCTCCCTGCCAGCCAGGCCTCCAGGGTCTATCCTGCCGAAGCGTTGCGTTACGAGTAGAGAGGCCCGATTCTAAGGGAGGGTCCGCGCGGACCCTCCTTTCGTCCCCGGGACCGAGCGTCGTTGCGTCCGCGGGCCGATGCGCTGCGTGCCGCAGGGTACTAAACTGGCCTGAGTCATGAGAACGGGCATCTGCGATGATGGGTGAGATCTTCGCTCTGCGGCGGTTGCGGTGGAAGCTGACGCTCAGCTACACGCTGGTGGCCGCGGTGACGCTGCTCGCGCTGGAGTTGATCCTGGCCGGCGTGGTAGTCGCCTTTCTGAACTCGGCCCTGCTTCCGAGGTTGGTGGTGCAGAACTTCAGGGACGAAGTAGCGCCACGTCTGGAGAGGCCCATGAACCAGAATCCGCCGGACACCGAAGCTATACGAGAGAGACTCGTGGGCTTCGCAGATGACTCCGGTGTACGTGGCGCCGACGGGCCCCCGCCACCCCCCACTGACCTGAGCAACTACACGGCGGACCAGGGCGCCCTCCTCGTGGTCGACGACAGACGCCGCCTGCTGGTCTCAGTCCCCGAGATGCGAGGTTTCCCGGAAGGCAGGCACTTCGATGCGGGCAGCATCTCCGGCCTCGAGCCGCTGGTGAACGCTGCGTTCGACGGTGAGGAGAACTCGGGCCAACTCTCTTCCAACGTCGGAGGCCAGGTCGTGACCGTCACGCCCATTGAGGGCAAGAAGGGCCGGGTCGCCGGGGTTCTCGTCGGCACGCTGCGGCTGCCGAACCTCACGGCGCCGCTCCTCATCACGGTGGGGATCGGCGCGATCTTCCTGGCGGTTCCGGCCGCCTTTCTGGGTGCGCTCTTCGGCTTCTTTACCGCCTGGAGCCTGACCCGTCGCATAGGACGTCTCGTCCGCGCGGCCCGCTCGTGGAGCAGGGGGGACTTCTCCGTGACGACGAAGGACCGCTCTAGGGATGAGCTCGGCCAGCTCTCGCGAGAGCTCAACAACATGGCGGCCGAGCTGGAGAACCTGCTCCAGGCGCGGGGAGAGCTTGCGACGCTGGAAGCCCGCAACCGTTTCGCCCGCGACCTGCACGACTCCGTCAAACAGCAGGTCTTCGCGACCTCGCTGCAGATCGCCGCGGCCCGCGCCCTGATCGAAAAGGACGTGGGCTCGGCCGAGTCACACCTCTCCCAGGCGGACGAACTCGTACGCCAGGCCCAGAAAGAACTCAACATCCTGATCCAGGAGATGCGTCCCGCGGCCCTGGAAGGGAAAGGCCTCGCGGCGGCGCTCCGCGAGTACGTTGTCCGCTGGTCGGAAGGGGCCGAGATCCCTGCCGACTTCCGGGTCCAGGGCGAGCGTAGGGTACCCCTGGAGGTGGAACAGGCGCTCTTCCGCGTCGCCCAGGAGGCGCTGGCCAACGTCGCCAGGCACAGCGGAGCCGGTCACGCCGAGGTGGACCTCATCTACGCCGCGGACACCGTCACCCTGCACGTCGCCGACGACGGCCGCGGCTTCGACCCCTCGCGGAACCCGGGCGGGGGCTTCGGTCTGCAGAGCATGCGCGAGCGGCTGGTCAGGCTCGGCGGACACGTCAACGTCGAGAGCGCGCCCGGAGAGGGGACACGCGTGGAATGCTTCTGTCCGGTGC
>DATMVF010000194.1:0-2047 GCA_035563475.1 Rubrobacter sp. | reverse complement strand
CGTGTGCATTGCGGATCTGGCAGACGAGCCAGGTCAGGAGGCGGCCTCCAAGATAGGCGGCATCTACGTCCACGCCGACGTAACCGACCCAGACGACGTGCAACGCATGTACAGCGAGACGGCCGAGCGTTTCGGCGGCATAGACGTGCTCTTCAACAACGCCGGCATCTCTCCGCCCGACGACGACTCCATCCTGGACACCGACCTCGAAGCCTGGGAGCGCGTCCAGAACGTGAACCTCAAGAGCGTCTACCTGTGCTGCAAGTATGGGATACCTTACCTACTGGAGCGGGGCGGAGGATCGATCATCAACACCGCCTCTTTCGTCGCCGTGATGGGTGCGGCGACCTCCCAAATCTCTTACACCGCATCGAAGGGCGGCGTGCTGGCCCTCAGCCGCGAGCTGGGGGTCGAGTTCGCCCGAAGGGGTATACGCGTCAACGCGCTCTGCCCCGGCCCGGTGAATACGCCGCTTCTGCAGGAGATCTTTGCCAAGGACCCGGAGAAAGCGGAACGCAGGCTCGTACACCTGCCGATGGGCCGGTTCGCTGAGGCGACAGAGATCGCGGGCGCCGTCCTCTTCCTGGCCTCCGACGACGCTTCCTACGTCAACGCCTCGACCTTCCTGGTTGACGGCGGCCTCTCAGGGGCATACGTTACCCCTGAATAGGAGGTGGTCGGCATGAAAAATATGCTTTCCAGCAGCATCCTCGACGCCATAGGAAACACGCCCATGGTGGAAATAGAGGGCATCTACTGCAAGCTCGAGTACCTGAACCCTTCCGGTTCCATCAAAGCCAGGATCGCGAAGTACATGATCGAACGCGCCGAAGACGAGGGGCTTCTGAAAAGGGGCGATACCATCGTCGAGGCCACGTCAGGCAACACCGGCAACGCCCTCTCTATGGTCGCCGCGGTCAAGGGCTACAGGATGCTCGTGGTGATGCCCGAAGGTATGAGCGGCGAGCGGGTCGCCATCAGCCGGGCCTTCGGGGCCGAGGTGATGGAGGTCGGACACTTCCACGTCAACGAAGCCCTGGCGAAGGCAGAGGAGCTCGGCCAGGAGCCCGGCTACTTCTGCCCGGCCCAGTTCGAGAGCGAGTGGAACGTGGAGGAGAACAGGATCTGGCTGGGACCCGAGTTACTGGCCCAGCTGCCTGAAAACGTCGTCCCCGACGCCCTCGTCATGGGGGTAGGCACCGGAGGCACCCTCATCGGGGTAGGTCAGGCCTTCAGAGAAGTAAATCCTGACGTCAAGCTCTTCGCCATGGAACCCTCGGAGTCCTCGACCATCCTGTGCGGCGAGGTGGGGGACCACCTCATAGAGGGCATCTCGGACGGCTTCGTTCCCGGCATCTTCGAGCGTCACAAGAAGCTGGTCGATACCGCCCTGACCGTCGACTCCGAGGAGGCCGTAGAGGAGATGCGCCGTCTGGCCAGGCAGTACGGTCTCTTCGTAGGCCCTTCCAGCGGCGCGAACCTCATTGCCGTCCGCAAGGTGCGCGATGCTTATCCGGAACTAGAGACTATTGTCACCCTATTTTGCGACGAAGGTGAAAAGTACATCCAGGATCACTTCGCCGAAAAGGTAGAGGTGACCCCGGAGACCTTCGCTTGAGCAGGGCCACCGGTAGCCTGGTCCGGTAGCGAGTCACGACTTCCAGAAGCTCAGCGTCCGAGGCCGCCGCGCCCTAGTCAAGCGCCTCTGCCTCGACGCCGTCTACGGGTAGCGCGCCACCCTTGTGCTATAGTCCGAACTAGCCCGATGAGGGCCGCGGGAGAGAGTCGTTCGGGGGATGGGGGAGATCCTGTGACGGCCGCCGAAGGTGAAAGGGTTGCGAGAGCGGCCTGAATCTCTCAGGCAAAAGGACCGCGAGCCGGAGGGCGTCCTGGAGAGTCCGGCACGGACCGGCGCCGACGGGGTAACACTCTCAGGTTTTGGGACAGGACGGAAAAAGGGAACGTCCACCCGAGAACAGGGGGTAGCACCGCGTGGCGCGATTCACACCGCACACCGAGTCCGACATAGCCGAGATGCTGGAGGCCA
>DATMVF010000193.1:0-31118 GCA_035563475.1 Rubrobacter sp. | reverse complement strand
GCCGCCTCGGCGGCGGTCGCCCGCAGGGTCGATCTGCCCCTGCAGGAGCATCTGTCGCAGATAGAGGGTGAGCCTGGGTTCACCGTGCGGGGCTTCCGAGGACCGGCGGGGGCCGGGGATCAGATGTCGTTCCAGAACCTGCTCTTACTGCTCGGTGTGGCGGCGCTGGATGAGTTCGGAGTGACCTTCCTACGACGCATCTTCCACGCACTGTGGGAGGAAGAGGAGATAGTCGATGAGGAACGGGCCGAGGAGCTGCTAGGAGAGGCTCTGGGTCCGGGCGGAAGGGAGTGGCTGGTGTCGAGGCCAGAGTTTCAGGAGGAGCAGTTATGAGAAAATCTTTCGACGTACTACTTCTCCCCGGCGACGGCATCGGACCCGAGGTGGTCGGGTCAGCGCGCGAGGTCATCGACGCTGCGGCGGATCACTTCGGCATCGAGATGCGCTACGAGGAGCGCAGGATCGGCGGCACGGCCATCCGCGAGGAAGGCCAGCCCGTCTCCGCACAGACGCTGGAAGCCGCCGGCGCCTCCGACTCGGTCCTTCTGGGCGCGGTCGGGCACCCCGACTTCGACGACGCCCCGGTGCGTCCTGAGGCAGGACTGCTGAAGCTCAGGAAGAGCCTGGGGGCCTTCGCCAACCTGAGGCCTGTGTCCGCCATCCCGGCGCTCATCGGCTCCTCACCCCTCAAACGCGAGGTCGTCGATGGCGTCGACGTGCTTATCGTCAGGGAGCTGACAGGCGGGGCTTACTTCGGGGAGAAGGAGGAGGGTGAAGAGCGGGCCAGCGACCTCAGCGTGTACACGCGGGAGGAGATAGAGCGGGTCGCGCGGGTGGCTTTCGATGCGGCGAAGCGCCGCAAGCGGCGGGTGACTAGCGTGGACAAGGCGAACGTCATGGCGACGAGCCGGCTGTGGCGCAGGGTCGTCTCTGAGGTGGCCGAAGATTATCCTGGGGTCTCCCTCGACCACATCCTCGTCGACGCGGCGGCGATGTTCCTGGTTCAGGCCCCGACGAGGTTCGACGTCGTCCTTACCGAGAACCTCTTCGGGGACATCCTCTCCGATGAGGCAGCGATGCTCCCAGGCTCGATGGGTATGCTTCCCAGCGCTTCTCTGGGCGAGCCGGGCTCCCCTGGCATCTTCGAGCCCGTCCACGGCTCGGCCCCCGACATCGCGGGAGAGGGGAAGGCGAACCCCTACGCGACCATCCTCTCCGCGGCGATGATGTTCCGCCACTCCCTGGGCCGTCCCGACGTGGCCGAGGCTATAGAGCAGGGCGTCTCCGTCGCCTTGGAGACCCATTTTTTGACCCCCGACGTAGGGGGAAAGAGAACTACCGAAGAAGTGACGAAAGCCGTGAGCAGGTGGGTCGCGGCGGGAGAGGGTGTGGCATGAGCATAAAGCTCTTCGATACGACGCTACGTGATGGTACCCAGCGAGAAGGCGTCAGCCTGACCGCCGAGGACAAGGCCCGCATAGCCCGCGAGCTGGACTCTTTGGGGATCCACTACATCGAAGCGGGCTTCCCCGCCTCCAATCCCAAGGACCTGGAGTTCTTCGAGGACTTCGATGACGCTTCGCTCTCCCACGCGAAGCTCGTCGCCTTCACGCGGGCCCGGCGCCCGAAAGGCAGGGCCGAGGACGACCCCGCCGTAACGCTCCTACCATCCCTCTCGGCGCCCGTCGCCTGCATCGTCGCCAAGAGTTGGAAGCTGCACGTGGAGAAGGTCCTCAGGACCACGCCGGAGGAGAACCTGGAGTCCGTGCGCGACACCGTCGCCTACCTGGCCGGTAAAGAGGTCATCTTCGACGCCGAGCACTACTTCAACGGCTTTCGCGACGATCCCGCGTACGCGCTCGCGGTGCTGCGGGCAGCGGCCGATGCAGGGGCGACGACGCTGGTTCTCTGTGACACGAACGGGGGGACCCTGCCCACGGAGCTCAAGGCGGTGGTGGCACGCACGGTGCGGGAGTTCCCCGACGTGGAGGTAGGCATCCACACCCACAACGACTCGGGGTGTGGGGTGGCGAATGCCCTGGTGGCTCTAGAGGCCGGGGCGACGCACGTACAGGGGACCATCAACGGCGTCGGTGAACGGTGCGGCAACTGCGACCTCGTCACGACCATCGCCAACTTGCAGCTCAAGATGGGCCTGAAGGTCATGGATGAGGAGAGGTTGCGGCGGCTCACCGAGGTCTCCAACTACGTCTCGGAGCTTATGAACCTGACGCCTGACACGCACCGTCCCTACGTGGGGCGTAGCGCCTTCGCCCACAAGGGCGGGCTGCACGTCGACGGTATCTCCAAGGACCCTGCGACCTACGAGCACGTCGCGCCAGAGGCAGTAGGGAACGTGAGGCGGACGCCCGTCGGAGAGCTCTCGGGGAAGAACTCCATCAGGACCAAGGCCGAGGAGCTCGGGCTCGAGGCCGGGGATGCGACCCGGATCCTCGGCGCCATAAAGCAGCGTGAGTACGAGGGATACCATTACGAGGCCGCCGACGCCTCCCTCGCGCTGCTTATAGGGCGGACCACCGGGGAAGACAGGCCGCTCTTCGAGTTGGAGACGTTCAGGATCATCTCCGAGAAGCGGGCCGACGGCGAGACGACCACCGAGGCGACTATAAAGCTCTTCGTAGGCGGCCAAAGGGTCATCTCTACAGCGGAGGGCAATGGTCCCGTAAACGCCCTCGATCAGGCGCTGAGAAAGGCCATAGGGCCGCACTATCCGGAACTGAAAGAGATACACCTCTCCAACTACAAGGTCCGCATCCTCGACGAGCACCGCGCCACGGCCGCAACGACCCGCGTCCTCATAGATTCGACGGACGGCAAGAGTATGTGGGGCGCAGTAGGGGTCTCCGAGAACATCATCGAAGCCTCCTGGCAAGCCCTGGTTGATGGCCTCGAATTCGGGGTGCACGGTACGAAGAAGGCGTGATACGGAATCCGCATGATTACTTCCTACGGCGTACGACCTCCTTGGCGAGCACGACTACTAGTCCTTCACTCAAGGCAATGCCGTCATTCCCGCGCAAGCGGGAATCCACCGCACTGTAGGATCTGCTCCTCCAAGCGGACGCGATATTCCGGATTACGTATGCTCCCACGCCCGGACTCCAGGCAGCATTCGAACAGGACGTGAGTATCAGGACTCTCATCAACCCGAACGCCAGGGAGATACTCGATGGCCCTTGCCCGGATCGTACACCCCTGCGATTCCACCGCCTGCTGCCTGGCTACGTGGAGACGCCACTGGTTGAGGCTCCGAAGCTCGCCTCCGCCCTCGGCGTCGGGAAGGTCTTCGTAAAGGACGAATCGGGCCGGCTCGGATTGCCCGCCTTCAAGGTCCTCGGCGCATCGTGGGCCGTATACAGGGCCCTGGAGGATCGCCTTGGGGAAGATTTCGGGGATTGGGAGGAGATCGGGGAGCTCAGGGAGCGTCTCGAACCCGTGCGGCCGCTCTCGCTCGTCGCGGCCACCGACGGCAACCACGGGCGCGCCGTGGCACGGGTGGCGCGGCTACTGGGGCTCCGAGCGAAGATCTTCGTGCCAGACAACATGGCACTGGCGCGCCGCAAGTCCATCTCTGACGAAGGCGCCGAGGTGATCGTGGTAGATGGAACCTACGACGAGGCCGTCGAGCGCTCGGCCGACGCAGCGGGAGAACGAGCGCTCCTGGTCTCGGACATGTCCTGGCCCGGCTACGAGCGTATACCTTCCTGGGTGATCGAAGGCTATTCGACGATGCTCTGGGAGATCGACGACGAGCTGGAGAGGCGCAATGAAGCGGGACCCGACCTGGTGGTCGTGCAGGTCGGTGTCGGCGCCTTCGCCGCCGCCGTGGCCCGCCACTACCGCCGTCCAGAAGCTTCGCCGCCCCCGAAGCTCATGAGCGTCGAGCCGGCGAGCGCGGATTGCCTGCTCGAGTCGGTGGAGGCAGGGAGCATCGTGTCAGTGCCAGGGCCGCACAATTCCATCATGTCGGGCCTGAATTGCGGCAGACCCTCACTGGTAGCCTGGCCGACCGTATCCAGGGCCATCGACCTCCTCGTAGCCGTCGACGACGGCCCAGCCCGCGAGGCCATGCGCCTCGCGTCCGAATCAGGCGTGGTGTCAGGAGAGACCGGGGCTGCCGGACTAGGCGGTCTACTGGAACTGGTGGGTACAAGGGAGGAAGAGAAGACGCGTAGGGCTTTAGGCGTGGGTGAGGAGACCCGCGTCCTGCTCTTCAACTGTGAGGGCGCCACAGACCCCGACGCCTACGGGAGGATAGTGGCGGGGTAGCCGGACAACCTTGCCCTGTTCCAGCCTCGGGGTACTGGAGAGCACCGCCAGGATCGCTCCGAGCGATCGCCGTAGTGGATTCCCGCTCCCCGCTTTCGCGGGGACAAGCTTCGCGGGAATGACGAGCGGGGAGGCGAGAATTATGGTTATGCTCTGAGACTACCCCTCGCCGTCGCCAGGGTCGCGCAGTGCCTCGCTGGCTTTCTCCACTGTCGAGCCGTCCGCGGTCAGTTGCGGGAGGAGCCGGGCGAGGATGAGGGTGGAGAGCGCAGATTGCTCGCCCCCTTCGCCGCGGATGAGGACGGGTCGAGGGGCGCGTTGCATGAGCTTCTCGCCGACTTCGACCCTGCGGCGGGCGAGCTCGTAGCCGACCACGGCGCGGTTGTCCCTGTGGGCCTGGCCGAGGTGGCGGAGGGCCGTGGCCTCGTTCTCCGCCTCGGTGAGGGCGGCGCGGCCGCGAGTCTCTATCTCCAGGCGCACGCGCTGGGCCTCGGTCTCCTGCTCTTCGAGCATGCGCGCGACGTCCTGGCGGGCGCGGTTGCGGGCTTCCTTCACTTCTATGAGGCGGGCGTCGCGATCTTTCTTGGAGCGTTCGATATCCAGGAGGAGCGCGTCTATGCGCTGCTTGCGGGTCAGCTCCCACTCGCGCTCGTAGGCGGCGAGCTCTTTGGCTACGCGCTCGCGGGTGGCCAGGTGCTGCTGGTACTGGTCGGGGAGCTGCACGTCGGGGATGTTGGCTCCGAGGATGCGGACCCCGTAGTGGGAGAGCTGGCGGTTCAGGTACTCTTGCATATCCCCGACGTCGCTGCCGCGCAGGTCGTAGGCCTTCTCCGTGCTCACCTGGCGGCTGCGCTGCCGGATCGCATCCTGCACCGCGCTGGAGAGGACGAGGTCGAAGTTCGAGGCGCCGATGACGCGCACGAAGGCCAAAGGGTCCACTATCCTGAACTTCAGGAAGAACTCTATAGCCTTGAGCGGCACGTTCTCCCGCGTCGGGCAGACGGCCACAGGCGCGAGGTAAGGGATCTCCGTCGCCGTGTCGACGACGAACTCGACCCTGTCCCACGGCCGCCAGAGGTAGTGCCTGCCAGGCGAGAGGGTGCCTTCGATCCTCCCGTAGCGCGAGCGCACGCCGGTAGTACCCTGCTCGATCTCGACGATCGCGCCCCGCCACAGCCAGAGCAGCGCGAGGCCGAAGAAGAAGAGCGCGACAAGCACGGCCAACAAGGCGAGCGCCGCGCTCCCCGAGAAGAGCGCGAAGCCTAGCATGTAGATCGCCACACCGAGCAAGAACAGCCAGCCGTAGCGCCTGCGGTCCTTCGGTATGACGACGGGGACGATCTGACCCTCGTCCCCGCCCCTCAGGTATTGCCTTACCCCGGACCACCCCGAGACGACCTCTTTGATCCTGGAAAACTCCTGCGTCCTGGCGACGGTCTGCGTCTGAAACCGCGCCTCCATGGTCTCGGTCATCATCGCCCCTCACCGTCCCCCTCGTGGCCGATCCGCTCTACGCGCTCGCGCACGGCCTCGTCCGTTACGGACTGCCGGATCTCCTCGACCCTGTCTGCGTTCACTTCTTCGGCCTGGTGCGGCTCCTCGTCCAGGCGCGTCTCCTGGCCGCCGGCGAGGCTTTCGAGCTCGCCGGCGCGCTCGCGGATGCGGGCCTGTATCTCCTCCATCCTGTTCCTTATAGCCTGCATGTCTTGGGGCGTGAAAAGAGGCTCTCCTCCGGTCCCGATCATACGCCGCGAGATCTCCAGGAAGTCCACCGCGTCGTCGTCCGTGGCCCCGATCTGCACCACCTGCGGCGGCCTGTCGGCTACCGTGGCGAGCCTCTCGAGTACGTCCTGCTGGAAGCGATACTCCAGGATCTCCGGCGCGGCGGCGCTGCTGACGGCCCTGATGTCCAGCGCCTGGGCCTCGAGCAGCGCGGCGTTCGCGTTCGCCTCGCTCTCGGCCTCGACCATCCTCTCGCGGGCGCTGGCGTTGGCGCGGTTCGTCTCGCGCTCGCGGGCGGTGTCGATCTGGGCCTGGTAGGTCGCTATCTCGGCGCTGATCGCGGAGAGCGTCTCCCTGAGCGACGCCAGCTCGCTCCTGAGCTCGCCCTCGTCCTGCTCCTTTCGGAGCCTGAGCTCGTATTCGTAGGTATAAGCCCCCTTCGCCACCCTGACCATCTCGGGGGCCGCGAGGTCCATCCTGTACTCCTGGCTCGAGGGCTCGGCGTGCGTTATGTTCGCGTTCGTGAAGCGCACGGCGGGGAGGAACTGCTCATTCAAGGAGTCGAGAAACTTCTGGGTGCTCTCCCCGACGAGGTCGTAGATGTCCTCGGCCCGCTGCTCGTAGATGAGGGCCCGCGTGACCTCGCTGATCGCGTTCTCCAGCTTGTCCGAGTACCCCTTGACCCCGCCTACCGTGAAGATGAACTCGGCGGGGTCCTCGATCCTGAACTGCAGAAACAGATCGACGCTCGCGTTGACCCGGCTCGCCGTAGGAGCCTCCCTTATGGGGGCGTTGTAAGGGTACTCCCTCGTGGTGTTGACGATGTAGCTGACCTGCTTCCACGGGTTGAAGAGCAGCTTGCGTCCCGGTTCGACGACCTCCTCCAGCTTCCCGAACCGGGTGACGACGGCCCTGCAGCCGTCGGGGACCATCACCACGCTCTGGCGCCACCAGGAGAAGAAGGCCAGCAGGACTAGAAGCAGCCACAGGTGCGGCCCGAAGAGCGCCAGCGCCAGCCCGCCGCCGGCGAAGCCTGCGATACCTAGCGTCACCAGCGCGCCGACGACCAGGAATACGACCATCATCCCTACCGGCATGAGGCGCCAGAACAGCGACTGGCGGTTCGGGATGACGACCGGAGAGATCGCGTTTATGAACCTCCCCGAGGGCTCCAGCGTAGGGAAACTGCGATTGACGATCTCGGCGGCGTCGGAGAGGGCGGCCGTCTGCTGGTCTATTCGAGTCCCCGTGGTCCCGCCACGCTCCCGCGCCGAGAGAAAGTCCCTGGCGTCGATCCTGAACTGCTCGGACGCCTCCCGAGCGATGCCTTCCGTAAGATCCCGCGCCTGCTCGCCGAGCGTCTCCATCAGAAAACCCTCCTGAATGTTAGGGCGATATACCTCCATAGTACACGGTGCGGTTGGCCGCACAACCTGGAGTGGGGTCCTTCGGAACGCCCGGCACAGAGCGACTGGCATCGTTCGCGCGTAGCCGGCGCCAAAAGCGGTAGGATACAGGGCCTGAGTTCGCGTACACGGAAGGGCCTGGCGACGAGTAAGGGTTTAGAGAAAGCAGCCCACACGGGCGGGCGGACGCGCCGGGTCGCACTCTTCGCCGCCACCGCGATGCTGCTCATTGCCCAAGGTCTCGCCGCGCTGCTATTTTTGCGGCACGGATGGGACGCGCTCGCTTTCCCTTACCCGCTCAACTACGGCGAAGGTCCGCTGCTCGACCAGTCCGTAAGGCTCGCTCAGTTTCAGAACATCTACAGGACCGACCTCGCCGTCTCGCCCTACGTCATCTCCAATTATCCTCCGCTGTTCATGCTCACCCAGGTGCCGTTGGTGTGGCTGTTCGGGCCCGCGCTGTGGTACGGGCGTCTGATCTCGCTCCTCAGCGTCGTGGCTGTGGCGCTCTTTGTGGGGCTGACCTTGCACGCGCTGACCAAAGACAG
Organism: Rubrobacter sp.; assembly: GCA_035563475.1. Taxonomy (GTDB): domain Bacteria; phylum Actinomycetota; class Rubrobacteria; order Rubrobacterales; family Rubrobacteraceae; genus Rubrobacter_D. The sequence goes on along the minus strand of DATMVF010000193.1, from coordinate 23,152 downwards.
GATCGCCGCGATAGCGGGCGGTCTGATCTTCCCCGCCATACCCTACGTGGTGCGCTGGTCTTCGCTCTCCAGGGTTGACTCGCTGGGACTGGCGCTCTCCTGGGCCGGGCTGTTCGTCGTCGCGCGCTGGCCCGAGAAGCGCTGGAGCGTCTTCGTCTCGGCCCTGCTTCTCGTCGCGGCCGTCTATACCCGCCAGACCTACATCCTGGCCGCACCGCTTGCGGCCTTCGTGTGGCTCGCGGCCCAGGGCCAGCGCCGCCGGGCGCTGGAGACTGCCGCTATAGCCGGAGGAGCAGGCCTGATCGTGTTCGCGCTACTGAACATCTTTACCGGAGGCGGGTTCTTCCTCAACACCGTAACCGCCAACCTCAATGACTTCCGCTGGGAGCGGGTTAGCCTCAACGCCCTCGGCGCCCTCCTTGCCTGCCCGTTGCTACTGCTCGGCTCGCTCGCGTTCTTGGTGCTCACGCCGCGCGAGGGGAACCGTTCCTGGTGGCTCGTCGCACCTTATCTGCTCGCCAGCATTCCCTCCGCGGTGCTGGTGGGCAAGGTGGGTTCAGATGTGAACTATCTGTTGGAGTTGTCCGCGGCGCTGGGCCTGGCGACCGGGGCCTTTATCGCGTGGCAGCGCAGGCGGCCGCGATTACGGATCGCCCTTATAGCCCTTCTCGCGATCCAGGTACTGGCGCTCGCACAATCGTCTCGGGTCGCTTCGGGTTTGCAGGACTACGTTATCGAGCAGCGGGGCGAGGTCGCGCAACTATCCCGTATGGTTGCGGGCGCGGATGGGCCCGTGCTCACGGACGACTACATGGGACTCCTGCCGCAGCAGGGGCGGAGGATCTACTTCCAGCCTTTCGAGATGACCCAGCTCACCCTCGATGGTGACTGGGACCAGAGGCCGATCCTCAAGGACATCGACCAGCAGAAGTTTTCCATGATAATGATCTGGAGCCCATCCTTCGCAAGAGAGATAAAGCGTGACAGGTGGACCCCAAGGATGCTCGAAGAGATACACGATAGTTACCAGAGAACGGATCGTGTAGCGGACATGGTGATCTACCGGCCGAGGGAATGAGGGGCGGGTTTGGTGAACGGGCGGGTTTGGAACCCGCCCCTACGTACCGCGCATGAGGTGCTCCAGGCGTTCTGTCTGGCCGCGGCTCCCCAGGACGATGAGGGTGTCGCCGGCGCGCAGACGAACATCTGCCGATGGCGTGGTGTCGAAGGTGCCTTCCGTGGTGCTGATGGCGAGGACTATGGCGCCGGTTCTCTCCCCTATCTCGAGCTCCCCGATGGTGTGCCCGGCGATCGTCGAATCTTCGGGCACGAAGTACTCCTCCAGGTGGAACTCGATGCCCTTCTCGCCGCGCGTGACGACGTCCAGAAAGTCGACGACGAGGGGCTGCGTAGCCAGTGAGGCGAGCCGCCTGCCACCCACGGCGTAGGGTGAGAGCGTACGGTCGGCCCCCGCTATCTCCAGCTTGTCCGCCAATTCCTCGGAGGAGGCGCGGGCGACGATGTGCAGCTTCGGGTTGAGCTTTCGGGCCGAGAGCACCACGAAGACGTTGTCCGCGTCTGAGTCGACGGCCGCGACGAGTCCTCCCGCGCGTAGGATGCCGGCCTCCTCGAGGACTTCGTCGTCCGATGCCTCGCCGAGCAACGCAAGATTTCCCTCGGCCAGGCACTCCTCCAGGATATCCTGATCCTGTTCCACGACTACGAAAGGCACATCATCAGCCACGAATTCACGCGCGACCTGTTTTCCGACCCTGCCGTAGCCGCACAGTATGTAGTGGCCGTTTAGCCTGCCGATCGCCGCCTTCACCCTTCTCCTCCCAACGTAGCCCCGCACCGTTCCTTCGACCACCAGTTCGACGGAGGATACTGCAGCGTAGAAGAGCGTGCCCACCCCCGTTATCAGGAGGAGCATGGTCCACAGCTGCCCTGATGTATCGAGCACGCGAACTTCCTTGTATCCGACCGTGGTAAGCGTGATCACGGTCATGTAAAGAGAGTCGGTAAAGCTCCATCCTTCTAAGACCATGTACCCGAGAATGCCTACAACGGTAATGATTACGAGAGCCAGTACGGCGCTCTCCACCCGCCGCAGCGCCAGCTGCGGTTCGTAGGATCTCCTTTCGAGGAAGACCCTGTTTTCGGATCTCCTGTGCTCGTCATCCGCCACAGACAAAATTATAGTCGAGCGCGGCTTGCCTCCCTGCGTCGGCGGCCTCACAACGCCAATACCTCCGCACGCACCTCGCCGCCCTCCACGCAGAGTAGCGCGAAGGTATGCTCGGGTTGCCGACGCCTGTCCGTCGGACTGCCAGGGTTGAGCAGCAGGAGTCCTTCCGCGTCCTCTAGCCAGGGGATGTGCGAGTGCCCGAAGACGACTACCCGCGCCTCAGGGAAGCGCCGTCTCATCCTGCTGCGGCGTCCCTTCTTCCGGCCCGAGTCGTGGATCATGGCGATGCTCACACCGCCGAACTCAAACTGCACCGTCTCCGGCAGCCGTACGTCAGGAGGATCGAGGTTACCCCGCACCGCCCGGACGGGGGCGTAGGCGGCTAAGTCCTCCAGGAGCTTAGGTACCATGAGGTCCCCCGCGTGCAGGATCAGATCGGCCCGCTTCAGTTGGGGTATCAGGACCTCCGGTAATGCGCTGGCGCGCCGCGGTAGGTGCGTGTCGGCGATGACGACGGCGAGCGACACACCCGTCTCCCGAAGGTTACGGCAAGCGTTACGAAATTCGTCTTGTGAAGGTACTTGGAACCTCGTCTTTGCAGGGACACCTCACGTCCCACGACTGCAAGAGTAGTGGTCGATCAGAGCCCTTAGTGCGGTTTCGCGGTGAACGCCGCGACCACGGCGGCGCTGTCTTCGTAACCCTCGAAAGCCGAGATCTTGCCTTCGGCCAGTTTGAAGGTGTGAACCCAATCGTTGTCGATAGCGTTGCCCGTGCTCACGACGCGCAAGGCGTACCGTCCAAGCACCACGACCATGTCATCCTGGGCAAAGAACCTCTGTGGTTCGAACGCTGTGGTCTCTACTGCCTCTCCGAACGACTTGAAGTACCCGGCTACCTGGTCGTGGCCGGTCCTCAAACCGGCGTAGGGGATGACATCGGGGGGACCAGGGGTACTCCACCGCACATCGTCCGTCAGCATGCCAAGCACACCCTCGATGTCGCCCTCACCGAAAGCCGCGTAGACCTGATGTATCGTCTTGAGATTTTCTTGCTCGTGCATGTCACCCATCCTTCCCGCAACCCAGCATCCGCTCCGAACTCGACGAACCCAGCGTAACATCGCCCAAGATTTCACGCCGCCTGCGATGAAAGGCAGAGATCGACATGGAGATTCTCGCGGTCGGGCAGGGAGATCCGGCTAAAGCGGACGCCCAGAACGTATGGGCTTTCTGGTCGAGGACCTCGAGAACGTCAGCGGGCGCGGCGCCTGTAGGTCTCGAACTCGGGACCGATGGATGCGGCGAAGATCTTGCGCAATGTCCTATCCCCGCCAGCCCCTGGCATGAGGAAGTTGGGCTGGGCGCGGTCGAGCATGATGAAGGGGACGGGTCGGACCTGGGCCACATCGTCCCCGTGCAATGTAATCTCCGCGAAGATGCCCGTCGAGGTCTCTTCCGACCAGGATTGGTCGAGGAGGAAGTTGCCGACGCCGTAGAAGATCGGCTTCCCTTCGTACAATTCGATCCCCTTGGGCCAGTGGGCGTGGCCGCCGACTACGAGGTCGGCCCCGGCGTCTATGGCGGCGTGCGCGAGATCCACCTGTTGCGGCTCCGGAGTGGCGATGTACTCCTTGCCCCAATGTGGCATAACGAGGATCAGGTCTACTCTCGGGCGCAAGCGCTCTATGTCCTCCTTTATGACGTTCTGAAGGAGTGGCGCCGTGCCGGGGGCCGTCTGGGTAGCCCAGGCCCAGCCGTAGGAGGGGACGTCCAGGTATGAGAGGACGCCGATCTTCATCTTACCGAGATCGAACACCATGGGCTTGCGGGCCTCCGCAAGGTCCATACCCGCCCCGGCGTGGGCTATTCCGGCGTCATCCAAGTGCCGCATCGTCTCGTCGAGCCCCGTAGTCCCCGCATCCAGAATGTGGTTGTTGCCCAGGGTAACGCCGTCCATGCCGGCCTGATCCAGTACCGGCATCAACCGCAGGTCGCCCGTGAAGGTCGTTGCGTCGGGATGATAGACGGAGTCCCTTATGACCGGGTTCTCGAAGTTGGCGAGCGTAAGGTCGGCGCCGGACAGATACTCCCTGACGGCGCCCGCCCTCCCGGTACGCCTAGCCGTGAACTGGTGGATGATCCCCGTCTCCGAGTAGATGCTCTGCTCCGGCACGCGACCCGTTACGGCGGCGTAGCCCCCGCCGAGCGGGAAGTCGATCCCCATCCCCCTCTGGATGACCATGTAGTACTGCCCGCGGTCGAACACTATGTCGCCCCCTACCACAACGCGCCGCAGCTCTTGGGGATCAGGGACCGTCGCACCCTCCGGCGCGAGTGAATAGTCTCCGCCACCCTCCGAGTCCAGTAGCGACCTACCGTCAACCGACAGTGCTTTGACCCTTGGGCCAACCTCGCCCCAGGGTACGAGCCCGAGCGCATCGGGTGTCTTGCTTACGTGGTCGACCACGGCGGCCCCAGAATCGAAGCTTTCGAATCCCGGGCTATCTACGAGCTCTTCGGCCTCATCACGGTACTCCCGGCCGACGGCCAGATCTCGTGTCTCCGAAAGCTCCTGCGTGCTGATGTTCTCCGCGGTCGAGCTCAGGTGGGCAATGGGGACGAGGGCCGCCTGTGTTTCGGTTCGGCGGGCGCCCTTCGACCCGTCGCCGGTGGTTTGTCCTCCGGGCGTCGCGCCGGCCGGCCGGTTCTCGTCGGTTCGTCGGCTACCGTCGGACTGGTCTTTGGGCCCTTCAGAGGAACAGCCGAAAAGTAGCGGAAACAGGGAGATCATGACGGCGATCAAAGCCATCATCACCGGTGTGCGGAGCGTCCCCGGCGAGTGTTCTGGCAGCGCCATCATCAACGCCGATTATAGATCTGGGTTCTACCCGCCCACCGTACGCTCACCCGTGAAACAGGCTCCACGGGGGGACCAGGGGAAGTCACCACCCGCGCCTCCTGGAGGTTTGCCCGGCACCCGCCGAATGCCTCCTTCTGTCGGGATCCAGCCAGGCATATCCAGACAAGGCGGCGAAGCCTATCCCCAGCAGCACGAGCGGCTCGTCCCATCCGGCGGGTGCCAACGCGGCCAGGAATCCATAGAGCGCGAGCACCGCGAAGATGCCGGGCCACATCCCCCACTTCGGCGGCCCCGGTCGACGTCGGTAAGCCAGGTAGAAGAGAACGACTGCGGCCATGATCGCGAGGACGTGGGGAACGCGGGTCATAGTGACAACAACGGCCTCGAACATAGCCCTATACACCGCCTCGCTCACGCGCTCTACCCCCGAACGCGCGTCGCCGCCGAGCGCGCCCAGAGCCATAAATGGCGCCGTTGGCGGGAGGCCGGACCGAATCTGCAGCCGCTCCTGTTGCCATGTACCGACGCGTCAATGTCTAATCCCTTCTAGCAACCCCACGCGTGGCACCTTGTCGTACGCCTTCCAGATAAGGATGATACTCGGTCCACGGGAAGCTTGCGACAGCCCACGAGATGGGGTAAGCGCCACCCGCCACCGGCACGAGATGTCGTGATCTCTGACCAGAAGTAGAGGTCAGATCGAGCTTCGATAATCGCCAAAAGCTGGGAATATCACCCGCTTGGGGAGGATGTCGATCGAAGCTCCAGTGACGTCCGAAAGGGCGAAGAGTACGGACGGTTTCCGAATAGTTTAATCCTGCTCTCACCGCGCGCTCAACGTGTCCTCACATTCGCCTGCAATGCTGCTATCAGGCTTCACGTACACGAAGGTCTGTGAAATAGGCTGAAAGGGGGACCGAGGCAGGGCTGTAAAGGGCGCCGTGCGCGAACGGCGGCGATCGAAGAGGAGGAACGATGGAAGGGAAGCGTACGAGACCCCTGATGCGCGGTGTGGTGGCACTCGCGCTGGCGGTTGGTCTGGCATTGGTTGGCGCATGTGGGACCAGTACGACGGCAGAGAAGGGCGAGAGTCCAGGGAGCACGACCGGCGAGGCTTCGGGATCTGGCGGCCGGGGAGGCATGCCGCAGGGAAGCGAGCCCGTAAAGCTGGACCCGGCCGACTTCTCGGTCAGCATCGACAATCCCTACTGGCCGATGAGCCCGGGAAGCAAGTGGGTCTACAGAGAGACGGACAGTAAGGGCACCAACCAGAAGGTCGTCGTCGAGGTCACCGACAAGACGAAGATGATAGCCAACGGGATCGAGGCCCGCGTGATACGCGACACGGTAACCGAGAACGGCTCGCCGGTCGAGATCACCGAGGACTGGTACGCCTAGGACAAGGCTGGGAACATCTGGTACCTCGGCGAGTACGTCACCAACTACAAGAACGGCAAGGTCATCGGCCACGGTGGTTCGTTCGAGGCGGGTGTCGACGGGGCGCAACCGGGGATCGCCATGCCGGCCAACCCGGACCCCGGCCTCTCCTACCGCCAGGAGTTCTACAAGAACGAAGCCGAGGACAAGGGCGCGGTCATCACCGTCGGTGAAGAACGGGGCCAGGTGCCCTTCGGCTACTTCGACAAGAACATCCTGATGACGCGTGACCTGGTACCGACGGAGCCTAAAGTCCAGGAGCTGAAGTTCTACGCCCCGAACGTCGGCCCACTGTTGAGCGTGCACACCGACGGCGACGGAAGCCGTGCGGAACTGATCAGATACTCCCGCAACGGTTAGCCAGCGATCGGGAGTAGAGGACCACGTTTCTTCGACCCTCTACTCCGGTGCCTGGCTTCAGAAGCCGCTCTCTGCCTGCTCTATCTTGGCGGCGCTAGGCACGCTCACAGGTATGTGTTCGTTGGTGAAGCGAAGTTCGGTGTGATCACCCACCGAATCGTAGGGCCGAGCGCGCTTTCGCCTTGGCCGCCTCTTCCTCCCGGTCCTTAGTCGGAGCAGAGGTTTCGAGCGAGGCGAGCAATCGCTCCGAGATCCTCGCGATGTCTTCGACCGCGGAGTAGAAGGCCTCCTCATTTGTCTTGGACGGCTTGTTGAACCCGGTTATCTTCCTCACGTACTGCAGCGAAGCGGCATTTATCTCCTCATCGGTCGCCGGTGGTGAGAAGTTGAAAAGGGTCTTGATGTGCCTACACATAGAACTCGACCTCCAGAGTAGGAGCCCAACCGCAGGACTCGTTTGCTATCGGTATCTCTTCTGTGCAAAGCGTCTCGAATACGATCTTGAGTTTCATAGGCTCTCCTACTCTCGTCCCTCCCGGGTTGCTGGCAACTGATCTGAGCATACGGCAATCGTCCTGAATTTGAAGTAGCAAGACCTTGACCGTTCTCGGGACTGGAATGAGGTGCTCTAGCACTCTTGCTAACATGGGGATTGTATGGCCAACGCGCTAGCCTTACCGCACATCCTCGAGATCGCCTTCGACGTGCTTACCGCCGCCGTGGGTGGGCTCGTGATCCTTCTGGCGCTGCGGGTGGCGCCCGCGCTGACGCTCTCCGCCCACCGGCTGGCACTACGGATCTCGATCGTCGCCGCGGTCCTGATCACGGCCGCACAACTGGCGGAGGTGTTGGCGGTTCTCTCTCGACTGAGCACGGTAGAGGACGCCGCCGCAGACGTCGCCGAACTGATCGCCGTATGTTTCGTGGGTTTGGCCTTACATCAGATGGGCCGCGCGGAGAGAGTGGAAATCTCCCCCTTGCGGAGGGCGGCCGATGTGGATCACCTGACCGGCCTGGTCAGTCGATCCTTCTTTCACCGGGCGGCGGAGCGGCGAATGGAACTCTACAAGAGAAACGGGCTGCCCCTCGCCTGCGCCGTGCTCGATGTTGACGACTTCAAGTCGTACAACGACCGCTACGGGCACGGGAACGGGGACGAGGCCCTGCGCTGTGTAGGACGCGTGTTGCGTGAGTCGACGCGGGCTGACGATGTGGTGTCCCGCTACGGGGGCGAGGAGTTCGTCGTGTTGATGGGCGGCAATATAGAAGACGCCATCGAGGTCGCCGAACGCGTGCGCCAAGGGGTCGAGCACGAGAGCGTAACCGAGAATGGAATCCTTTTGGGTAGTGTCGTAACGGTCTCCGTAGGCGTCGCTGCTCTCACAGAAGACGTCTCGAGCCTGGAGCAGCTCGTCGAGAAGGCAGACGATGAACTCTACCGGGCCAAGAGAGCGGGCAAGAATCGGGTGGCCGCCGCGGGGAGACGGTAAACTAGGGTAAATGGGGTCAAGAAGAGGGAAGCCCGAGGCTGCTACGCCCCGGGCCTCGCGCTCAGGTTCCTGAAGGACGCTACTCCGCGTTCACTGGCTCTTGGGTCCCCAGTTGGGCAAGACCTCGCTCGGGCCGTTCTCCGTCGGAGTACCGGGCACCCGGCGCTCGTCGGTGCCGTCTGCGTTCACCGTGTAGACGCTACCATCCCGGGTGAAGGCTATCTTGCGGCCGTCGGGTGAGAAGACGGGATCTTTCCCATCTTGAACGACCAGCTGTCGATTCGTGCCATCGGGTCTTATGGTGAAGATGCGCAACCCCTTGGCGCTGGTATCTTGGTAGAAGACTATCCTGTTGCCGTTGGGCGACCAGTCAGGGGAGTACTCCTTCCCCGGAAAGTCTGTTATCTGCAAAATAGCTGGCTTCGTCCCCGTCCGCTTCATATTCAGCTTGTAGAGGTCCACGTCATGCGGTCGGAAGGTTTCCTTGTAGAAGACTATCCTGGTACCGTCCGGCGAGTAGGCGGGGTCCCTCTCTCTTACTTCGTAACCGTTGACGGGCGGGGTGTTGGTGAGGTTCTTCTGAGCGGAACCGTCCCTGGCGCTCATCACCAAGATGTCTTCGTTTTCGCCCTGGCCCACGAAGGCTATCCTCCCACCGTTGGGCGAGTAGGTGGGGTCTCTGCCATCCGTGGAGCCACTGAGGTTTCTCTGGCCGGAGCCGTCTTCGGCATTCATCGTGTAGACCTTGCCGCTTTCTTGACCTTCTCGCTGGCTCACGAAGGCGATCTCTTTGCCGTTTGGCGAGTAGGTAGGCGAGGTATCGTACGCCTGATTGTCGGTCAGCTTCTTGCGGTCCGTGCCGTCGGGGTTCATGGTGTAGATCTCGTGGAGCCCACTCGGTGAGTGAGATACGTACGCTATCCGGTCGTTCTGTCCAGGGTAAGCCGCCTGGGCCGGTTCCTCCTCAGCGAGCATCGCCAGCCCGCAAGCCGCGAACGTCGCTGCCACCATCGTTGTCGCGATTCCGAGAACGGTTCGTCTCATCATCCCCTCCATTCCCCTCACTCAGAGTCCTACTGATCTTCTGGGCGAACATGATGCTCCCCTCACTGGAAGCTTACCAGACTCGGTCGCTCTGTCGGGCACTATCGATGTTACTCTCGACGATTTTTCCCAGCCCCTCGGAATTCGTCCTACCTATCATGGTCGTGGCCAATTCGGAAACTTCTTCGCTTCCACGAAAGCGATCGAGAACGCGGCCATCAGCAGTGGGACATTGTTCCCTCGCGCTCCAGAAACTCTTGCAGGCTCAGGTTTTTCTTTTCGAGTCGTTTCGCTTCGTCCACTCCAACGTAACGGTAATGCCAGGGCTCCCACTGGTACCCGGTCTGCTCCTCTTTGCCTTTCGGATAGGCCAGAATAAACCCGTACTCCCAGGCGTGGCGCTCGAGCCACCCGTAAGCACTCGTCTGTGCGAAGGGCATCCAGACCTGGTAGCCCGCGGCCGCGTTAGTGAAATCGATCGCGGTGCCGAGCTGATGCTGGCTGTGCCCAGGTTGCGCACTCATCCAACCGGCGTCTGCCCCGAAGATGCTAATCAACCTTTCGTGGGAGAGTTGCTGCTCCTCGTAGGAACGGTAGGCCGAAGCCACCACTAGCTCCTCTCCATCCGCCTCGGAGTCTTCCACGAGGTGGCCCAGGTTCTCGGCCGCCGCGCGACGGAGCCGGAGCACATCGCTACCCAGGGTGGGAACCCCGTAATCTTGCAGCGCAACGAGGTCTTCGGGCACGTAGTCGGGGGAGAGGGAGTGCGTACGGTCTACCAGAACTCTCACATCATCGCAGGTCGTCGCCGAACCAGAATGTTTCCGCGCTTGCTCCTTCCTTTCCTTACCCTTCGAGCCCTCATCCTCCCTGGTAGGGGAAACCTTGGTGACAGAGTTGGAAGGCCAGAACCATTCAGCCGCGAATGTCGAAGGCTCGATCGGCGCTGCTATCCCCTTTCCTGCTAACCCCAAAAACGACGAGCCCACCCAGAAGATAAATACAAGTGCAAAGATGCCCAGCCGGGACCTGTGGCGACGATGCTTTCTGGCACGGCGAAGGGGTGTTGTATCGATCGCGCGATCCCCAGGCACCCTCCGTGGGGACGCATAATCTCTTGGTCCGAGCAAGGTCCGAGCCTTCACGAGGTCCTTATACCGAACCCCTCCAATGGCGACAATGGACTTCATAGGCATCCATGTTAAGCCCCTATATGTTGTGGTCGCAAGCCACCTCCTGCCTATGCGCCGTCTATCGATACCGGCGCTTTCTAGCGCGAGGCAAAGGGGAACAGCGCTACCCTCGGGGACGATGTGCTTGCAGGGAAAGATCTCTACTGTCCGCTGTCGGAACACCCCTCCCGGCTCTGCGCGGGAAGATCTCGGCGCAGCCGTCGTCGCGCCCATCTGAATGTCGGCCCGTGGACAGGAGGCTACGCCTTCGGCTCGCGCACGGGCACCTCGAGGACAACGTGTACGTCATGCAAGGAGAGTTGGCTTGCCAAAGACCTACCATTCGCTGCTCTATGTGGGAGGCCAGGCATCGCCAAACGGTGGAGGGTTAGAAGTCTCCCCCACCCCAGTCTCCTCCTCCGAAATCCCCACCGCCCCAGTCACCGCCGCCCCAGTCACCGCCGCCGAAGGATGAAGGGTCGCCTAGGTACATGTAGTCGTTGTCCAGGGCCTCGAAGAGCAACAGTGCAGTGAGCCAGTCTGCCCCGAAGAAACCATAGCGGGCGTTCTCCAGTTGGTACTCGTATTCTCTGAGCCTCCGCCGCTGGCGGGGATCCATGAGGTGCTCGTTCGCTTTCGCCTGCGCCAGACGGGCTTCGAGCTCCTGGAGCTTCTCCTCGCCCTCGCGCTTCTTACGGTCGGCTTCCGCCGTGGCCGCCTTCAGCCGGGTCGGAGACTGCGTTGTCTTTCGGGCGATTTCGGCTGCTCCCTGCAGCAGGGAACGAGCTTCGCCGAAGCGGCCTGACGACGCGGCGCGGGCTGCTCGATCCATACACCCTTGGGCTTCGAGCAGGCCCGAGGAAAGCTCGCCGGGATTCGGCACCTCTCCGAGAGCGGCCTGGCCGAACTCGCCTAGCGCTCTCTCGTGGGCTCCACGATATTCTTCGAGGGTCTCCCGCGCCCGCAGAAGCCCTCCTTCCGTCGCGTAGCGTTCGTCGGGGAGTGCGTCGCGCGCGGAGATTTCGTTCTGTAGGGCCTTCCTGTGCCCGCGGGCCCGCTCCGTGAGCGTCTCGACCGCGGCGAGGCTATGGCGGGGATCGAACTCGTCCCGGCGGGAGGCGCGATCCGCAGCCTCCCTGGCCACCCGGTCGTATTCCGGGCGCAGCTTCAGTGGTTCGACGGCAACACCCTCGGCCCGCGCGGTCTCCTCTGCTGCTTCGGCCGCCTGTATCTCCTCCTTCGCCACATGAAGCCTGCCGTCCAGAGCTTCGTCGGCGGCCCTGTAATCGTCCATAGTTCTCTCGGCTTCGTGAAGCTGCTGCATGGACTCCGCGAGGAGGTTGCGTCCATGCTCCAGACGCCCGCGTGCCCGGATGGGGTCGGAGGTGAGCCGGGATGCGGCCTCATCGAACTCCCGGGCGAAACCGCTTGCTTTGGCGTCCGAGATCTTCGTCTCTATCCACTCCTCCGTCCGCTGATCCAACAGCGAACGCTGGGCCTCCAGGTAGCCCGAGGTGAGCCGCTCCTTCTCGTCGAACTCGTTCAGGAGGACGGTGAGCCCGGCGAACTCTTCCTCAGCACTCCGACGTTCTTCTTCCATGCGCCGTTTCTTCGCGCGCCGGTTCCTGAACAACAGGAGAGATCCTGCTACCGCTGCTAGAAGGAGTAGACCGCCTCCCAGCAGACCGCCCGTGCCAGCATCGGGTTCGTTTTGCGCGTTCTGTGCCGCAGGCTCACCTTGAATCTCTCGTGCTCCGGTCACCAGCCCGGCGGCGAAGTCCCCCTCCCGAAAGTCCGGGACCATCGTATTGTATGCGTCCTGCGGGAAGTTGTACGTCGTGCCCCAGCCATCGTTCGTGGCAACCACGACTACCCCGGCATCCTGCGGGACTTGCGCCTCGGTGGCTTCTCTGGTCAGGAGTTCCTGGCGCGCCTCCTGACCTTCCACCCCCTTGTTCGGTACCAGGAAGGCGTAGAGCGGCTGTCCCGTCTCCTCTTGCGCGGAGTCGAAGGCCTGCTGCACGCGCTGCTCTTCGGGACCGCTGAGCGCTCCGGCCTCGTCGTACACCGTATCCGAGCCCTGGGCCGCTGCGAGGGCGGGGCAGAAAACGAAAGCCGCAACGACCGCAACTCCATACGCAGGCGCCGCCGTTCTTCTCAGCACACCGATCAACTCACCCAAGATTATACCTGTGCGGGTAGTCGCCGAGACCTTGGGCCTGGCTACCGCGAGAAAGCCGTCCTGCTGCGGTTCTCCCGGGAATCAGGCGTCTCTCGCGCTGAGGTCGGGGATCTCTCGAACACTCCCTCTCGCTCCGAAGCACCCATCCTGCGGGCTGCAAGCTCTGCGTACACCTCCTCCTTCTCTGCTCCCACAAAGAAGCGATCGAGCTCCTTGGAGGCAACCCTCGTGGTCCCAGATCCACAGAATGGGTCGAAGACAAGATCGACCTCCCTACTCGAGGCCAAGATAGGTACTGAGTTACTGTCTTCCGCTCAACGGTGAACCCTTTCCACGTGCCTCAGAAGATCTCGTAGAAGGCTGGTTCTCCCAGCGTCGACTGATCTCCTCCCAGCTGGGTGGAGGGCCGGGCAGCGGTGATCCCGACGGGATGCGAAGGGCGTCCAATTGCAGCGCCAAGTACCGGCGACGAAGCTGGCGGGTCCGCTCCTCACTCCCGATACGGACAGCGGCCACTTGCTCGAAGAGCAGCGAAAGGTCGTCCACCTCGATGTCGTGGCGGATGGCGCCCGCCGTCTTGGTTCGCTCCAACAGCCGCAAGTTGAGTTCCTGCGCCTTCCGACTATCCTGGTACAGCTCCTCCGTTGGGGCGAAGGTTCCCGCCAAGCGCAGCGTCAGGGAGTGTGTGTCGGCGTCCACGATTCGGCACATGAAGTCCGCGAAGGGCACCCAAGGGTCGTCTTCGTCGGCCAGCGCAGCCTCAGCCTCGGCGATGTATCGCCGCAGACCCTCGGAGCAGAGCCGCCTGAGAAGCTCCTCCTTGCTCGCGTAGCGGCGGTAAAGAGCACTGATTCCTACGCCGGCGCGCTCGGCCACCTTCGAGATCGGCGCATCTGGATCTTCGACGAACACCGCGCGGGCGGCCTCCAGGATCTTCCGATCGTTGCGTCGCGCCTCGGCGCGCCGACCGCTCAACGGCGTCGAATCTTCTGCGTCCATGTTAGTGATTATACCCTGGAACAAACCGTTCCGTTCTGCTATACTACGGAACAGAATCATTCGTTCCATAGATCTAATTTTGGAATCCGTAGAGGAAGGAGAGTTTGCTATGTCGGAAGGGGGCGAGTCGGGTGCCGAGGCCCGTGCAAGGCGCCCGACCTGCACACGCTGCCCGCTCCGGCGCGCGGCACCTAAACCCACGACATCCTGACAGCCGCTGTCAACCACACCGAGAGGAGATTGCGACCATGACTAGTGACCGCCTGGATGCGGAGATCCGGCCGTTCCGGATCGACATCCCCCAAGCCGATCTCGACGACCTGGCCGATAGACTGTCCCGCACCCGCTGGGCCAACGAGCTGCCACTCGGCGCGAGCGGACCCCAGACGGGTCCTGTCCCGCCTGGCTGGGAGTACGGCGTCCCGCTAGACTACGTCAAGAACTTGGTCGGGTACTGGCAGACCGGATACGACTGGCGGTCTTGGGAAGCGAAGCTGAACTCCTACCCGCAATTCACCACCACCATTGATGGGCAGAACGTCCACTTCCTGCACGTCCGCTCCCCCGAACCCGACGCCCTGCCGCTGATCCTCACCCACGGCTGGCCCAACACGGTGGTTGAGTACCTTGGCCTCATCGGTCCGCTCACCGACCCGCACGTCCACGGCGGGGACTCTGCCGACGCGTTCGACGTGGTCATCCCGTCCCTTCCGGGGTTCGGCTTCTCCGGGCCGACCGCCGAGGCGGGCTGGGACGCGCAGCGCACCGCGAAGGCTTGGGCCGAGCTGATGCGTCGGCTCGGCTACGATCGCTACGGCGCGCACGGCAACGACGCCGGTGCTATCGTTGCTCCCCTCCAGGGACGCCTCGACCCCGAGCACGTAATCGGCGTGCACGTCAACCAGCTCTTCTCCTTCCCCTCCGGTGACCCGAAGGAGTTTGAAGGGCTGTCTCATGAAGACATGGAGAAATTGCGGTTCCTGCAGGCCTTCAACGACGAAATGTCGGCCTACGCCAGGCTACAGGAGTCGAAGCCGCAGAACCTGGCGCACGCTCTCGCCGACTCGCCCGCCGGCCAGCTCGCCTGGAGCGGCCAGCTGTTCGGTGACGCGCTCAGCCCTGACGAGATCCTGACCAACGTCTCGATCTACTGGCTGACCAACACCGCGGCATCAGCGGCCCGCTTCTATTACGAGAACAAGCATGCCGAACACCCGACCGGGCCGACCACCGCGCCCATCGGCCTGGCGAGTTTCGCCTACGACTTCCGGCCGGTTCGCAGGTTCGCCGAACGCGACCACACCAACATCGTCTCCTGGAGCGAGTACGATCGCGGCAGCCACTGGGCCGCCCACGACGCCCCCGACCTCCTCGTCGGTGACATCCGCCAATTCTTCCGCAGGTTCCGGTAGATACCAGGACCGTGGCGTCGACCTTGAAGCGTTCGTGAAGAGGCTCTCCACAAGGTCGCAGTAGCCAGCCCCAGCAAACCCCGTACACTCACGGAGTTGCCCACGAAGATAGAGGGAGTGTAAGCCGATGAGCGAGCGAGCACCACTGCGAGTCGTCGCCACTCACGACTTCTGTTGCGCCTACCCGGCCTCGCCGACCTCCTACGGTTCGCTGCCGGGCGGCGAGGGCCTGAAAAATATGGTCGAAGTGCTAAGGGCGCAGGGATCTATCGTCAGGGCGGACGCGGGCGACTTCGCGGCACCTGGAGCGCTCGCTACCCTCTCGAATGGCAAGGCGGGCTTCGCGGCGGCAGCCGACCTAGGCATAGACGTCGGCGTGGTCGGCAACCACGAGTTCGAGTGGGGGATGGAGCACCTACGCGCGCACGCGCCGGAGACGGGCTTCCCGCTCTTGTGCGCCAACGCCCCCGAGGTTGGGTTGCCGCCCACAGCCATGGTCGAAACGGAAGCCGGCCCCGTAGGCTTCGTCGGGCTGACCTGTCCCGATCCGGGGGTCTACGTCTCCGCACCAAGTCTCGACCCCGACCTCGCAGGCGTAGCGATCAGGCACGCCGAGGAGCTTCGGGACGCGGGCGCGAAATGGGTGGTGGCGCTCTTGCACGACGGGGTGGATTGGCGCTTCGGGGCACGAGGCTATGAGGCGAACCCCGAGCGCTTCTCGGAGGTTTGTAGGCCGTGGGCGCACGCGGTGGATGCGATCTTCGCGAGCCACACTCTGGGTAGATGGATCGGCCAAGTGAAAGGAACTCCAGTAGTCCAGCCCTGGCCGTTCGGTGCGGAGCTCGGCGTCGTCGAGCTCGAGGTGGGCGAAGAACCCAGGGCCTACTGCATGACGCCCAAGACGGGCGGAAGATGGAGTGGGGCCGGCAGTGAACTCCTCGATGAGGCTTCCACCAGGGTGCTCGGAGAGCTCCTCGAACCCCTTAGCTCCAGATCGGGCGGCCCGGCACCGCTTGCCGACTTCTTCGCGCGGGCTCTGCGAGAAGCGACCGGCGTTCGGGCCGCGGGCGTGGACATGCTCGCGTCGCAGCCGCCTGTGGACGGTGGGCTCTTCTACCTGCCCGCCGGTCCCGTGACCGAGGCCGATGTCTTGCGCCTGTACCCCTGGCCCGACGCCACCGTGGCCGGCGAGGTGGAAGGGGAAGAGCTACGGGCGGTGGCAAGGTCGGCGTGGCCCAAGCCCCAGGCCGCCTGGGGCTTCGACGCCGCAGACATAGCCGGACCGGGAGTCGCTACCCTCGTCGTCTTGGAAGGCGACGCGGTCGCGCACGTGGAGCGCACCTTGGGCCGCCGGGTGGAGTGGCGGCGGACGGGGGTGGGACTGCGCGAAGCCGTCGGTAGGAAACTCAGCTAGTTCGTCCTGGCGCATAAGGGCGAGAAAGCGGTCAGGGAAGCGGTCGCCTGCTCCAGGTCTAGGCCGAAAGTTCCGCTACGACCCCGGCGACATGGTGGCCGGTGCCGAGTATGTCCGTCACCTGGTCGTAGCCATCTCTCACGACCGCCTCTTGGAACGCAACGAGATCGGGCTGGAGCAGGCGAAACCCGTCGATGAGCACCGGCCTACGCTCCACAGGTTGAGCGTGGCGACGCGCACTACGACGAGCTAGTTGGCCTCCTCAGAGGAAAGCTCCTCGTTCTGCAAACTCTGCTCCTCAGCCTCCAGACCTTCCAGAGCCTCCGCGACCAGAGGTGGAGGGGGCTCCACTTCCAGGTGTCCACCCTGGACGAGTTGCCTAGCCACCTCTTCGGCCGTCATCTCTTTGAGCCGCGAGTTCTCATTGAGCCCCTCCCTTAGGGCTCTAAGGATCTGGTCGAAGCCGGGCTGGTCCTTCCCGGGCATACTCCCTGGGGTGTAGCCGCTGGTCATCTCGCTCCTCTTGAGGACTTCATAACATCTGCCATTCTAACCGCTCGGTGTCGACTTCGGTCAGCATCTAGAGGATGCGATCTCGTCTACCTCGACCACTTAGTTATTCGGTCGCCCCACTTTCGCCATTCGGATCACGAGCAGGACGCCACCACAGGCCCGTTCACGGCCAGGCTTGGCAGGGGGAGATCACCATCTGTTAATGGAGACATCTACCGCTCATCACTCCCGGCGCCTTCCCGGCTTATAATCACACGGCAACCGGCAGCATCGCAAAGGAGGGCCTTCGTTGTCCAAGGCGCTACTATTCAGCACGTCAACGTGTTCCTGGTGTCGCAGGGCCAAGCGTTATTTCAAGGAGCGCGGAGTCCCGTTCAAGGAGATCAACATAGAGCGCGACGCGGATGCTGCGCGGGACATCGTGCGCAAGACTGGGCAGACAGGTGTGCCGGTGATCAAGATCGGCAGCCGCTGGATCGTGGGCTTCGACAAGGATCAGATCGACAGGGAACTCGCTCGCAAGGCTTCGTAGGAGCCGGCGGTTCATGCGGCCAAGCTAGGCACCCAACACCTACTGCAAGCGTACTCCCAGTGCGCAGGGGACGCCGGCGCGGGCGGGTCAGCGTCCATCAGCCAGCATCACGACGCCGCTTCATTGACTCGCGGGCCTCAAGCGAATTCTTCCCTCCAGGTCCATACCCGTGCTCAGTTAAGAACTGTGCAATGCTTCCATACTCAACAGCTATGATCCCCTTCGACAGCTCGTCAGCTCGCGACGGAAGGGCGTCGGTCTGGAAACGTCACATCGTAGGACACCCGGTCCAAGATCAGACGGCGGGTCG
This sequence comes from Rubrobacter sp., assembly GCA_035563475.1. Taxonomy (GTDB): domain Bacteria; phylum Actinomycetota; class Rubrobacteria; order Rubrobacterales; family Rubrobacteraceae; genus Rubrobacter_D. Next base: position 5,237 of record DATMVF010000193.1, on the reverse strand, counting down.
AGCCTCCTCGATCTCTCGCAACACTTCCCCTCGCACCGCAGCATCTATCCTGCGGGCTGCAAGCTCTGCGTACTCCTCCTCCTTCTCTGTTCCCACAAAGAAGCGATCGAGCTCCTTGGAGGCTACCCCACTGGTCCCTGATCCACAGAAAGGGTCGAAGACCAGATCGCCCTCTCTACTCGAGGCTAAAATGGCGCGACGGAGGAGGCGCAGGGGTTTCTGGGTGTGATGGTATCCGTGGCGCTTCTCCCTCCTTAGCACGGAAGGGATGTGCCAGACGGAGGAGACTTGTGATGCAGGATCTCTGCTGTTGATGAGGTAGTAGTTGAAGGTACACTGAGATCCGCCTCCCTTGCTCGCACACAATAATATCTCGTGGGCGTGGGCCCACGCAAGTTGGGACAACGCCGCGCATGGGGTTCCGCGCGGCGATCGGGGCAAGCGGCAAGGTTGAGTTGGATGTGGTTCTCTAACTCCAGGGGCGCGAGTGTGGCACACGAGACCTCACGCCCTTTGCCACTACTGTAGCAACTCTTCTTCTGCTTCCAGTTTCGTTTGCAATAACGCCAGGAGCTCTCGCTCCACGGCGACGAATCGCCGAAAGGCCTCCATCTGCCCTTCGGGATCGGTCATTACCGTCATGTCGTGCCGACCCATCGGTAGGTCGCGGTAGCCAGCCATCGCTTCGCCAAGGTCGGCAAGTTCGCTGGCCACGTCGCGGTGGGCACGCTCCAGCTTTGCGTAGGCGTCGAGTTCTTTTTGCGCGGTCGCGTCGGCCAGATCCAGGGCCCTAGTGTGGCGCTCGAGCACCTCCGCCTGTGCGGCCATCAGTTCCGCGAGCTTCGCCGGAAGGATGGAGTTTGCTGCGAGTCCCTCACCACAGGTTGGCTGATCGCCATGTTCCGTCTGCTCCATGTCTGCCTCCAGTCCCATTGACAAGTCTCTAATGCTAGGGCGAGCCGATGCCCATCGCTCGTCTGTCGACTCATGCACTTTCCGCGCCATGCCAGCAGGATAAGCGCCGCTATCCCTCCTTCGCAGACACGCACTAGCAGCGCGGTGAGCCCCACCTCCTTTGGCCGACTTTCCTAGAACCCCGTCAAGGCGAAGTTCGTGATAACCCTCTTTCGAGAAAGGGCGGCGCCAGCGTGGGCTGTTGTCGCTTCCGACCCCGTGTCGGTCGATGCCGATTGCGACAACGGCGCTGGTGCCCTTCGGCGTTCAGCCAAAGAGTGAACCCGCAGCCTCCTCCGCCGAGGTGAGGCTACTACCTCACTGCGAAGCCTCGTACACGACGACTTGCCCGCTGGCGAACTCCGGGGTTGGCCGAAGAAGCTCGCTGAGATTCTGCACCACCCACTCTGCAGCCTTCCTGTTGCTCTCCTCGGCGCTTTGTTGGTCCTCAAAGACGCTCACCGAAACGATATCCTCCTCCCTCTCGCTGGGAACCAGGATGAAGTATGAGACAAACCCTCGCATGTCCCTGATAAGGGGCACAAACTCTTCCTGCACCCGCCGAACCACCTCGTCGATCGAGGGAGGATCCGCCTGGTAATAGCGTATGGCCGCGAACATATCTGGTGCTCCTTTCCATCTTGCTTCCCTAGTGGGTCATCTTTTCCACCGTGTATGCATAATCGCACCCGACCAAACGCGGCGCGAACGTCAAAACATACCCATGCCACGCACTTGGCTGAATATGAGTAAGAAGAAGCGCCGAGGCTCCTACGCTCCGGTCCTGTCGATCAGGGGGTCGGTTTTCACCGTACCGCCCTCCTCACGAGATCTCTCATGCCTACCTGTTGTGCTCCCATGCTTACGGCCAGCCGGCGCTTCGATGGACGGAGATCGTAATGGGGGCGCGAGGTGCTCTGGAACGACTTGCGCTTGAGCCCGATCGTGGCGGCGAACTCGTGCAGCTCCCCCACGGACTCGTCGCTGACCATGTGGCACCACTCGCCCGATCGGTGCCGCCTGATTGGGTCAACCAGGATCATCACTGCCCTCCTCGTGTGGATTGTGGCTGTGCCTCTGGGATCTCTTGAGGCGCGCTGTTTTCTCGCGTGCTGGCCCGCATCCCTAGAACCGGGGACATGCAAGATGCCACATGGGAAATGCGGAGTTTTCATGTTCCACGCACTCTGGCAGACGAAGGCAAGAGAAAGGCTGGGGCCGTCAGACGGCCCCAGCCCAGAGCATCGGCGGCTCAGTCCACCTTGCCGAAGATGATGATCTCCTTATCGGTGTCCCAATAGAGGGTGTCCGCATCGTGGATAAGGTCGCGCAAGACCTTCGCATCGTCTGCGGTGGGCATGATCAGGGCCTCCTCGGCCCCATTGTCCAGGATGAGCTGATAAGAGAACTTGCCGTTCTCAAGCGGTCCCTGGCTGCTCCAGTTGGCGTGGACGTCGGTGATCTGCCTAACCTTTATCGTTTGCTCGGTGTGCTGCTCGCTCAAGACGGACCTCCTCTTCCTCGGATCAAGACGAAGCACCCTTTACCCGAGATGCCTAGCGTGGCAAACATGTGCGCTACTCACGAGAACCTGCGACCAGCGACCTTCGCGGAACACGCCGTATTCCCAGTTCGCGCAGGGAAGGCATCAGCGGGCCGTTGTGGTGACCGCATTCGCCTCGGTCAACGTCGATTGCGACAACGGAACTGCCTTTCATGGCACGCGTGAATTCCGAAGGAGCTATGGCCTTGCGGTTCAGCGCTAGAGGCGCGAGAAGAGGAACGAGCGCCGCCCGCCCCGCTTCCTTTTGCTATGATCCGCCTATGGAGCACCGTCTCGAACTAGCGGCCAAGGCGCTAGCGATCGAACGCGTGGTCACGGGCGGACTCGCGGCTATCATGCCCGGTCGTGCGATCGGGGCCATCATGACGCCGGGAGCCGACACTGGAGCGGCGCGATACGTGGCTCGCCTGTTGGGGATCCGTCAGATCGTGCTGGGCGTGATGCTCTGGCAGGCGCGCGACGATCGTGCGTGGCTGCGCCGGATGGCGACGCTGAACGCCCTGATGGAGGCGCTCGACGCCTTGGCCACGCTCGTAGACTTGGTGCAGCAGCGCGGCGGCGATCGTCCCTCCGCGGCGACCGTCGGCGCGGCGCTCTCGGCGTCCGCCGCGTTCCTCGCCCTCCGCTCTGCGGCGGCGTCCTGAGCTCGGTAGCTGGAGGGAAACCACCTCCCGCAATACCAACCTGTCGGTGGGAGCTTTATCCGCGCGAAGAAGCACCTACACAGACAGGATAGAGAAAGCACACTTGATCCTACGCAATCTGAGAGAACGCCTAACCTATCGTTTCGCTCAGCCATCCGAGCGAATAAACACCTGCTTTTCACGGAGAGAGACCGCATTCGAGGACGCCTCCGTAAAGCTGATAACCTGGAGGAATGCACCGAGACGAGTGGGCCGACAAGCACTGGGAGAGACTGAAGCCTCTGTTACCCCCACAAAAAGCCAGGACCGGCCACCCTGCTCACGACGATCGCATGATCATGTATGACATCCTGTGGGTGCTGCTCCGACCAGCTACAGTGAACGATCTATGAACCTTCGCAAACCTTCCGCCCCAGCATTCGACGCTTTCATCGCCAGGCTGCAGCTACGGTTGAACGCCCGCGCAACGGCCGCCACACGCGAATGGTGGACCAAGTACCTCAGAGGCACTGCCTCTTTCCGCGGCGTCAAGATGGGCGATGTCCGGGCAGCTGTGCACACTTGGTTCGAGGAAGAGCAACTGGGAAAGCTCTTGTCCATTGAGCAGCAGAAGGATCTGGCCCTCACGCTCTTGGAGGAGGACCACGCGGAAGACAAGCTCGCAGGCGTTCTGTTCCTGCAGGAGATCCTCCTGTCAGAAGGCGCACTGGACTGGCGTTCTGATCTGTCCCGATTCGCGCGCCTTTTTGATGAGGGGTATATCCGCGACTGGAGCATCTGCGACTGGTTGTGTGTAAAGGTACTCGGCCCGCTGGTAGAGCAGCAGGGCGAGCCGTGCGCACGGGCCATCTCGGAGTGGCGAGGGACGCAGAGCGTGTGGCAGCGCCGCGCCTCCGTCGTCGCGTTCGCCAATCTGGCCAGAAAGGGTGATCAAAACTTCGCAGGCTTTACTGAGATGATACTCAACGACTGCTCCCGGCTCTTAGAAAGCCAGGAGAGGTTCGCTCAGACGGGTGTGGGCTGGGTCCTGAGGGAGCTCAGTCGCTCGGACCAGGGCCGCGTCATCGGGTTCGTCGAAGCGAACCTAGATCGCTTCTCGCGCGAAGCCTTGAAGAATGCGATCAAGTACCTGCCTCCCGAGGTGAAAGAGCGCCTCCTTCGGGCTCACCTCCAGAGCGGTACCCGCGGTCTCCGTCAGAGATGAGCGCGTCTGTGGATCGAGCTAACCGCTCGTGCGAGGAGCTTGCGGATAAGGGCTGCCAAGCAACATGGGGCAAAGGGTGATTTAGGCGGCATCGAGTACCTCTTGTATCCCGAGAAAAACGAAGAGCAAAACCGAGGCTACCAGGATTATGTTCGAGACGATGCCATTGCGGTGTTCGGGGGCCACGCGCCGGGAGTTGAGGAGCCAGAGGAGCGTTATGGTCAGGAAGGGCAGGAACAAGGCACCCATAGCAGCGTAGACAATGATCAAGAGTACCGGCTCGCCGAAGAAGAGCAGGAGCATAGAGGGGAAGCTGATCCAGACCAGCATCGCCCGGAAGTAAACGCTCTTCTCGGAGAGGTACTCTCTTCGGCCCTCTCGTCTGGAACGTCGCGAGCCGTGCGCACGGAGTCAGCGAAGAGATAAGCCGAGCCGTTCCAGGCCCCGACTATCGAGCTTGTCGCGGCGGTCCAGAAGCCGATGAGGAAGAGCCAGCGCGCGAGGACGCCGAAGCGCTCCTGTATAGGATCAGTGAGCGCCACCGCCCTCTCAGCGCAATGCTTTGCGCATCGCGTAACTGGGCTTCTGGTACCCTCTGCGCTCATAGAGGCGCAGCGCCCCCTCACGCTCCAAACCGCACGCCAGCGCGGCTGTCTCGCACCCTTCGCGGCGGGCGATGCCTTCCACATGGTCCAGGAGCGACTCCCCGTATCCTTTTGACCTCGCCCCCTCCGTCACCACAAGATCGTAGAGGTAGAGGTGGCGCCCGTAGTAGAGGTTGACGTGGACGGCAACGCCCGCCACGGCAACGAGCTCTCCGGCCTCGTGGCGCACCGCGAACTGGCGATATCCGTCAGCCACCATCTCTTCC
>DATMVF010000192.1:0-11201 GCA_035563475.1 Rubrobacter sp. | reverse complement strand
CCAGGCCGGGATGCTGGTCCATCTGGGTCTGCTCCGGGTACTCCGGCTGCGGATACTGCTGCGTCGGGTCCTGTTGCCTTTGCTGGTCTTCTGGCATCCTGGTCGTCCTTCCCTGCGGCCGTTTCACTCGTTTCACGTGGTCACTTGCCCCTTTTCTTGCCGCATCAAACCGTAAAGGTTGCAAGCCTCCTACGGCACCCGGTATCGAGAACGCGGATAATGTAGGTTGTCGTAGGAAAGAGACGTTCTCACGTGGAGGAAGGCGCTTATGGGAGAGTTCGGGGTTGTCTTTCAGAACGAGCCGGTGGACGTGAGCGAGGAGTTCTCCAGGCAGGAGAACCACTTCTTCGTCGGCGAGAAGGTCGAGGAGTTCGACCCGCAGAGCGCCTCCGGGAAGATATGCTGGAAGGGCCTCTCGCTCAAGCAGAGGGTCTCCTACCATCAGATCACGACCCAGTTCGAGGACTACGGGATCTGGGAAGACCTCCCGCAGGGAGAGTACGAGGACGACCGCGCCCTCCCCTTCGACCTCTCTTTCGTGACCCCGCGCACGGTGCGTCTCAGGCTGGCCGCCAGGCCGGAAGGATGCCGCGGAGAACCGACGCTTATGCTCGAAGACGAGCCTCCGACCGATGAGTTTTGGGAAGTGAGCGATGGGGGATCCTCCGTGGCATACCGTGGTCCTTGCGGCTCGGTGGTGGTGGATAAGGATCCGCTGCGCTTCGAGTTCAGGGACGCCGCGGGTGGTCTACTGACCAGCACCCACAATCTCTCCGACACCACCGGCGTGATCAACGCCAGGCCGACACCCCTCTCGTTCGTACGCAACACGGCCACCTTCCACAGGCACATCGCCACCAGCTTCAGACTCTCGCCCGGGGAGAAGCTCTTCGGTGGCGGGGAGTCCTTTACCCGCCTGGACAAGCGCGGCCAGAAGCTGGTGCTCTGGACCTACGACGCATACAGCGCCCAGACACCCAACATGTACAAGCCCATCCCTTTCTTTATGAGCAATCGTGGCTACGGCGTCTTCGTGCATACCAGCGCGCCGCTCACGTTCGACCTCGGGCGCTCGCACGACGGGGCGGCGGTAATCTATGTGGGCGACGACCAGCTCGACCTGTTCTTCTTCTTCGGCTCCCCGAAGGAGATCCTCTCCGAATACACCGCGCTCACGGGACGTGCCCCGCTCCCCCCACTTTGGACCTTCGGGCTCTGGATGGGCCGCCAGACCTACTCCTCGGAGAGAGAGGTCCGCGAGGTCGCGAAGAAGCTGCGCCGGGAACGCATCCCCTCGGATGTGATCCACCTCGACACGGGCTGGCCCGAGGTTCCCCACCGCTGCGACTTCGAGTTCTCCCGCCCCCGCTTTGCGGACCCGAAGAAGATGCTCGCCGACCTGAAGGAGGAAGGCTTCCGCGTCAGCCTGTGGCAACTCCCTTACTTCAACCCCAAGAACAGGCTGCACCGCGAGGCCATAGAGAAAGACTTTGTGGTCCTTACCGCCAGCGGAGAGCCGCCGGTCGACGACGCCGTCATCGACCTGAGCAAGCCCGAGGCCGAGCGTTGGTACCGCGAGAAGCTCGCCGGACTGCTGGAGCAAGGCGTCGGGATCTTCACGGCGGACTTCGGCGAGGCCGCGCCGCTCTCGGGCGTGTACGCCTCCAGGAAGGGCGGCTTCCACGAGCACAACCTTTACCCTCTGCGTTACAACAGGGCCGTGGCCGGGGCTACCGAAGACGTCAAAGGCAACGGTGCTATCTTCTCGCGCAGCGCCTGGGCCGGCAGCCAACGCTACCCCTTGCACTGGGGAGGGGACGCGGAGAACTCGGACGGTGGAATGGTAGGGACGCTGAGGGGTGGACTCTCTCTAGGACTCTGCGGGTTCTCGTTCTGGAGCCACTTTATAGGGGGGTTCCCCTACGCGACCCCGGAGGACCTCTACCGGCGCTGGCTGGCGTTCGGCGTGCTCACCTCGCACAGCAGGTGCCACGGCAGGCCCCCCACCGAGCCGTGGGAGTACGACGAGGAGTTCACAGGCGACTTCAGACGAACGGTCGAGCTCAGGTACCGGCTCATGCCCTACGTCTACGCCCAGGCCGCGCACGCCTGCGAAGAGGGACATCCCATGTTGCGTACCCTGTTCTTCGAGTATCCGGGTGATAAGACTTCCTGGCTGGTGGAGGACGAGTACCTCTTCGGCACGGATATCCTCGTCGCGCCGTTGACGGAGGAGGCGAGGAGTCGCGACGTCTACCTTCCACCGGGGCTCTGGAGCGACTACCAGGGCGGCGAGTCGTACGAGGGCGCCCGCTGGCACCACCTGCATGCGGGCGAGGTCCCGGTCGTGATGCTCGTAAGGGACGGCGCGGTGATCCCACACGCCAGGCTCGCGCAGAGCACGGAACGTATCGAGTGGGGTGAGATCGAACTCAAGGTCTTCGGCGCCGGGGACTCCGCCGAGGGACACTTCCTCCACCCCGAAGATGGCGACTTGCACGTTCTGCGCCTCCTGCAAGAGGGCGACGGTTTCGCGTTGGAGGAGGATCCCCTCGCCGGCAGGGTGAACTGGACGATTAGCGCTGTCCCATGAACTTCGGGTTACTGGGGTGGGGTCTGTGGGCCCTCGCGGTACGGGCTTTCCGCTATTGGGGTATGGAGTGAGACCTTGCCGGTGCGCAGGCGTGTCCAGAGCGCGACCAGGGACATTCCTAGTAGCATGACAGCGGGGATCAGCAAGCCACCTTCGGGGCCGAAAGGACCACCGGTCCAGAGATCAGGACCCCCCTGGCGCGTGTCCAGGAAGGTCGGACCGAACGCTCCGAAGCCGCTGACGGGGAAGCCGTAGACTGCGCCCTGGAAGAAGTTCCAGGTGATGTGCAACCCTATCGGGATCGCCAGCTCTCCGGTGAGCACGTAGCCGAAGCCTAGCATCAGGCCCGCGAGGGCGATGTTGAGCGTGCTTACGGGCGTGGCGTTCGGGTTGTCGGCGTGTAGCACGGCGAAGAAGACCGAGGAGAGGACCCACGCCAGCAAGACGGCCCCGCGGGGACCGAGGGAAGGATAGTTCAGGCCCTCGGCGGCGTTCTTGAGCTGGTAGCCCCGGGAGACCAGCTCCTCGGAGATGCCAATGCAGATGAACGTAACGATGGGGAAGAGCATGGAGATCACGACCGGAGCACCGCCTCGGGCCTCGAACGAGCCTGTGATCTCCACCCAACCAAGCCCCAGCTCGACGAGGAACACGGCCGTCATGAGCAGCGCGCCGAGCGCCATACCGAACAGCAGGTCGAGCCACCATCCGGCGCCCAGATGGAACCCGAATGCGGAGAAGGGCCGCCCGTCGAGGAAGCGTCCCGCGAGCCACACGGTCAGTATAGCCACCACCAGGCCGGCTACGCTGCTGACGAGCGGGAGCACGGGGGAATCTGGGACGACCAGGGTATCGAGTCCGCCGGATGAGACCTGACCGCCGGAACTCGCAAGCAGCCACGCGACCACGAGCAAGTTGAAGAAGAGTAGAACGAGTAGCCTGAAGGCCAGGTACTGGATCGCCAACCGCCACAGCGCCCTGAGCCGTCCCGTACTCCTATCGATAAACAGTTCCAAGCAGCCTCCGCGCATCAGCTAGTCAGCACGGCGCTTCGCGCCTTGTCAGCACGCTTCGGGCCTTACAGGCCCTCGCTTGTCAGCATGTCAGCTTCGTCCGTTCGAGCACTCGCCCCGTCGCGTGAAGCATATCACTCGGGGCTTCTCTCCGAGCCTTGAGGGAGGCCTACCACCCTGCTGAAGTGCTGACAAGCCGCCGGACGGAGGGAGGCGGCGTGCTGAAATGCTGACGAGCGGAAGCCGAAGGCTGGAGCGTGCTAGCGTAACCTTATCGTCTCTTCCAGGGCTTCGATGTAAGAGCTAACCAGCTGTTGGAATGCGTCCAGTTCCCCGAGCGCCTGCTTTCCGGCGCGGCCCAATCCCCCCAACCTCTCCCCCAGGATCTCTGTGGTGTAGTAGACGCCCCGATAGTAGGGGATGAGCTGCTCGAAATCCATGGCGCGCCGATCCGGGCGGACGCTGCTCTCGGCCGCCTGCGTCGCTCCTACCCGGAACTCCGGTCCGTCCGTGAGGCGTTCTATCCCGCTGTCGAGCCCGTCGAGGGCAGAGAGGATCTCCTCGTCTCGCGGCCTGTCCGCGATGTCCGTGCCCGAGTAGAGGTAGCGTACCTTCCCCGACTGATCTACGACGACGATGGAAGGCGCGGCAACGCCCTCCCTTACGTTCCACAGGCCGAACAGACGGGCGAGCTCTCCCTCAGGGTCGCTGAGGAGGGGGAAAGGAAGCAAGAGTTTCCCGACCATGTTCGCGTTGTTGGCCGGAGGGTCGACGCTTATGCCGGCCAACTGCGCCCCCCGCTTCTCGAACTCTTCGAATCTCCTGGCGTAGCTGGCCAGTTGCCCGTTGCAATAGGGTGACCAGTCGCCACTGTAGAAGATCAGCATCACAGGTCCCATCTCCAACTGGCCCGAGAGGCTCCAGGGATAGTCTTGCTGATCCGGCAACTCGAAGTATGTGATCTTCTGCCCGACGTCCAATCCGGCCACGTGATACTCCTCCCTCTGTGGTCCTCCAGGCTGGGAATATAGCATCGTAGGCGCCGGAGGACGCGGAACCGGCAGCTGGCCAGCATTTCAGCTAGTCAGCACGCTCAGGCTAGCGCCTTCGCTTGTCGGCACGCTCCAGCCTGCGGCTGTCGCTTGTCAGCATGTCAGCAAGGGCGTGCACATACGAAAGCTGAAGTGCTGACAAGCCCGCGAAGCGGGCGTGCTGACTCGCGCGGGATGAGGGAGGGGCAACCCTCCCTCATCCCGCTATCAGCGGGATAGGATCCAGCGCTTCAGCCCCCCGGCCAGGTACGTCACCTTCTGCCACAGGGAGGCCTCTTCGTAGCCTTTCTGGACGACCAGGGGGCTGCTACCCACGTTGCGGCCCTCCACAGAGACCGTGACGGTACCCAGCTTACTCCCTGTCTCGGCGGAGGGCGGCGCCTCCTCTTTCGTCGTGCGCCGCTCGACCTTCAAGCCTGGGCCGGCGAGCGCGGATACGTCTTTTGCGGCGACCAGCTTCACCATCTCGCCCCTGCGGTAGGGAAGTTCCACCTCCGCGTAAGGGGCTTCGCGTTCCACGAGAGGCTCGCTTTCGTACTCGCCGAAGCCGTACTCGAGCGCCGTCCGGCCTGCCTCGAAACGTTGCAGGTCCTCTGCGGCGTCGAGCACCACGGTGATGTAGGACTCGTCGCCGCTCGTTGCGGAGGCCACGAGGCAGGGCCCGGCCTGGGGAGAGGTGCCCGTCTTGACGCCCGTCGCCGGCCCGTAGTCCAGGCCAGACCCCGGGGCGACGAGCAGGTTGGTGGTGAAGACGTCTATCTCCCTGTCTTGCGTCGAAATGGTGGCCTCGGGATCGTCGACGATCTTGCGGAACTCGGGGTGCTTCATCGCCTCCCTGGTTATAGTCGCGAGGTCTGCGGCGCTCGAATAGTTACCGCGGGCGTCGATGCCCGCGGGGTTCTCGAAATGGGTGTTCTCGAGGCCCAACTCCTCCGCCTTATCGTTCATCCTGGCGACGAATTCGTCCACGCTACCGTCCCCCAGATGCTCGGTCAGGGCGTAGACCGCGTCGGTGCCGGAGGGGACCAGGGTCGCGGTGAGAAGGTCCCCGACGCTCACGCGGTCGTAGGGGTAGAGGCCGATGTTACTGTAGATGGAGCCGGCGTATGCGGCCGCGTCCTCCGAGACCGTTACCTGCTCCCCGAAGTCGACACCCTCATCCAATGCCACCAGTGCGACCATGATCTTGGTCGTCGAGGCTATGGGTACCTGCTCGTCCGGGTCCTTGCCCGCCAGGTAGAGACCCGAGTCGGCGTCGATGAGCGCCCAGGAACCGGCGTTCAGCTTCGGGGCCCCGGGGGGCGTCTTCTCCTGGGCGGCGGCCCGATCCGGCGAAGACACCGGCGAAAGGAGCAGCAAGAGCGCTATGGAGGTCGCCGCTCCTTTGACTAGGTTCATTCTTGCTCGCACCCGTGGCTCTCCTCTACGTCGATAACCGGTCGTGCTCCCCCTACGACGGTGCCGCCGGAGGCAAACGGGGATATTTTGCACGAGAGGACCCTCTCTTACCACCCCGGAGACCGTCGATCTTGCGGGATTGTGGAGAATATTCAGAGCATCAGCCGTTGCCGCTGCGATGGGGTGGGGTTAGGCTTAGGGCACTCCGTGCTCTTTCGGCGAGAGGAGGACGCATGGGAGACCGTCGGAGGAGGTTGGCCAGAGAGGACTTGGAGGCCATGCGCCAGGAGTTCGTAGTCGGCGAGCAGGCCGGCAGCCTGGACGACGACCTCCATCAGATCCGGCGCAGCGCCAGGCTCGGCGTGAGCCCCGAAGACTGGGCCAGGGCGCGTAAGCTGGCGCCGGCTTACGCCAGGGCGCTTCGGAGGTACCTGGATCAGGGATAGGGTCGACGCCAGAAACTTTTCGGATCGCGCAGAATATCACTCATTTGAGTGATGGGCCGCCTGCTCCTGGTGTCGTAGAGTAGTACAACACCGGGCGCGGCATCCTCTCAGGACCCCCGAGGCCCGGCGACATTACCCGTAGGATCGGGTCTTCGGTACCTTCCCCCTCCTTACCGGCCCGATCCTACTCCGCTGCATCCCGGATTCTCCCGACCCGCAAGAAGGACTTCCGTACTACAATACACTCGATCGTGGGAGGGACGTTTATTCTCTAGGCTGCGCCCTGTAATCCACCGCAGAGAAGGAGTGGAGACCAGATGAGGATCCCGCCGAGGGGATACCTGACGCTGGCGTTGCTCTTTGGAGAGCTCGTCTGCGTTATAGTCTGGGCTCTTACAGGTATCTTTCTCATACTCGTCGTCGGCATCGCCTTCGGCATTGGTTCAGTAGTGGCAGCGATACGCTGGGAGGATTAGAAGCGTGGGTGGGCTCGACCTCGGATACCCTTTGTGGCTCTTGATCTCCGTGCTCGGCGTTTTCGCCGGGCTCCTGTACTACATGCTGCGCGGAAGGGTGTCCGAGGGCCTGCGAGCGCCTCTGGCCCTCGTTCTCGCGCCCGTGTGCACCGTCGCCGCTGTGGCCGTTGCCGTCATATTGTCCGCGCTGCTGTCCCCGTTCTACGAAACGCCGACCGATCCTCCGAGCCCGCAGCCCAGGACTCCGCCGGCGACTACCCCGAAGACCACGCCCCCGCAGACGACCGGCCCGACCCCACCTCCCACATCGACCCCGACGGCGCCCTCAACGGCATCCCCGACCGCTTCACCCTCCGCGTCCGCGACGGCCTCCCCCGGATAGCATTTCAGCACGCTCAGGCTTGCGCCTTCGCTTGTCAGCACTTCAGCATGTCAGCTGAGTGTAGTGTGGCGAGACGCTCGAGAGAATCCTAGGGGAGCACCCGCTCATTGAGGATCCGCTTCGACTGCGGGACCTGAAATGCTGACAAGCGGAGCCCGCAGGGCGGAGCGTGCTGATATGCTGATAAGGCGGCGGAGCAGCCGTGCTGAATCGAAGGAGGTAGTTCCGTGAGGGTTTTGATCGCTGGCGCGCACGGCAAGACGGCGAGGCGTCTGGTACGGATGCTGGCCGAAGACGACCACGAGGTCAGGGGACTCGTCCGCAAGGAGGAGCAGACTGACGATGTCACGGCCGACGGCGCCGAGCCGGTGGTAGTCGACCTGGAAAGCGAGGAGGTCGCAGGGGAGATCGGGAGGGCGGTCGAGGGATGCGACGCAATCGTCTTCGCCGCCGGCGCCGGACCGGGGAGCGGGGCCGAGCGCAAGGAGACTATGGACTACGGCGGGGCCGCCAAGCTGGTCGAGGCCGCGGAGGAACGTGGGGTGCGCCGCTACCTGATGCTCAGCTCTATGGGCGCGGACGACCCCGAGGGAGGCGCGGAGGCGATGCGTCCTTATCTCCGTGCCAAGGCCCGCGCTGACGAACGTCTGAAGGGCAGTAGTCTCGACTACACCATCATACGTCCCGGCAGCCTGACCGAGGATGGGGGTAGGGGCACGATAGATGCGGCCGAGAAGCTGGGGCGGCGGGGCGAGATCCCCCGCGAAGACGTCGCCCGGACCTTCGCCGATGCGCTCGAAAACGACAACACATACCACAAGACGTTCGAGATCCTCTCCGGAGAGACCCCTATCCCCGAGGCGCTGGGACGGCTCTAGACGGATACGATCGGTGAAGTGATGACGTTCGGCAAGAGTAGGCCACCACTCGTACCCGACCCTGGACAGCGGGTAATACTGCTCTCCGAAGACGGCTCGCGCATCGAAGGATTCCGTGCCGTCTCGGGACCGATCACTACGGAGACGGGTGGGACAATCGTAAGGGTGGCGATCGAGGAGGAATACAGGGATTCGATGAGGGAGGGCCGCCGCGCCGTAAGCATGGCATGGCCCGCCGAGATGGTGGAAGTGTCTGTGCCCTGGTACAAGTGGCAGCGGTGGTTTACGAGGTAGCATTTCAGCAATTCAGCACGCTCCAGCCTGCGGCTGTCGCTTGTCAGCATTTCAGCACGGCGCCGTTGGCGCCTTGTCAGCCAGGACCTGCGCATATGAAAGCTGACTAGCTGAAATGCTGAGAAGTCGCCTGGCGAAGCCTGGCGACGTGCTGACTAGCTGAAAAGGGCTTCGATCTCGTGGTGCACGCCGCGGAGGCTGGGGTAGATTCTCTCGTAAACTTTGCGGAAGGCGGCCTCGTAGAAGGAGACCTCCTCTGGGGTTGGCTCGACGGGGTTCTCGGCGTAGCTCAGCTCTGCGAGGGCCGATGGAACGTCGGCGTAGACGCCGGCGCCGATCGCGCCCAGGATGGCGGCCCCCAAACTCGTCGCCTCCTCTACCCCGACTACGGTTATCGTCTGGTTCGAGACGGTGGCTTTGATGCGCATCAGCAGTCGGTTTTGGGTGCCGCCGCCGATGGCGTAGATGGCCCTGAGCTGGTCTATACCAGAGTGGTCGAGTAGTGGTTCGAGCGAGTTGCGGGAGTCGTAGGCCAGTCCTTCGAGTACGGCCCGGAAGAGGGCTCCGCGACCCACGTCCGTGCTGAGGCCGACGAACGCTCCTCTCGCTGCGGGATCGTTATACGGTGGGTTTGCGAGGCGCAGTTGTGGAAGGAAGAAGGCGCCGAGGGAGCCGGGTGGGACTTCCTCAGCCTCGGCGATCAAGGTGTCGTAGTCGACCCCGCCGAGGGCCTCCCGCAACCATTCTACGCTGGCTCCCGAAGTGTACTGGCCGCCGAAGACGTAGTACTGGCCCGCCACGTGGGCTCCCTGGGTGTAACCCTGGTGTCCGATCTGGGGATCCGCCAGCGGGCGCTCGAGCGGCAGGAAGATCGCCTCTGCCGTACCGAGCGAGTTGAGCATGGTGCCCTTCTGCGTGACGCCGGCGGCAAGGGCGCCGCAGACGTGATCGTGGCCTCCTGCCGCGACGCTGGCGCTCTCCGGCAGCCCCGTTGCAAAGGCGGCGTCCGGGGTCACGGGACCGAGTAACGAGCCGCCGCCCCGGAGGGGGGCGAAGAGAGCCGGGGAGATACCCACCTCCTCGAGCAACTCCCCGGACCACCGCAGCCCGTGCAGGTCGAGGGCCAGGGTGCGTGAGGCCAGGGAGTAATCCGTGGCGGCGACGCCGCACAGACGGAACGCCATGTAGTCGGCCACGTTCAGCCAGGTGGCTGTGCGCGAGTAGGCCTCAGGCTCGTTCTCCTTGAGCCACAGCAGCTTGCACAGGCCGAAGATAGGCTGCAACGAGAGGCCCGTCAGGCCGAAGAGACGGTCCTGTCCGACGATGCGTCCCAACCGCTCGGCCTGGGCCCCCGCCCGTCCGTCGAACCAGGCGATGATGTCGTGGGTGGGCTCGCCGCCGGAGTCGAGCGGTACGGCGGCCTCACCCATGCTGGCGACGGCTATGCTCGCCACGCGGCCGGGATCTTCGAGCTTCTGGGTGACCCGGCGCAAGGTCGCCCTAAAGGTGTCCCACAGCTCTTCGGGATCGTAGTGGGCCCTGCCCGGTCTCGGGAAGTGGGTCGGGGTCGGCGAGCTTGCCCCCTCCAGCGCCCTGCCGCTCCTGTCGAAGGCCACGACCTTGATGTTCGTCGTGCCGACGTCGGCACCGATCAGGATCGGCTCCGGGTTCATCGGGGGGTAGAGCCTTTCGAGGTCAGGTCGCCGTTCCTATCCTCGTCGGTGCCGTCTTGCATCGTTACTTATCATACTGTCGATGGCCATGCGCGGCAGTCTCCGGGCGGTCCGCCCCTACAGGTTGTATCGGACTCCTAACTCGGCGAGCGCCTCGGAGACGGGGCGGCCCCCGTGAACGATGCTGTTCAGGGCGCGGATCATGCCCCGCGTGTCACCGCTCTGCCAGATGTTGCGGCCGAAGACGACGCCCGCGGCGCCGGCTTCTGTGGCGTCTTGGACGACCTGTAGCGTCTCCTTTGCGGTCTCCATCCTCGGACCGCCGGCTATCAGGACCGGCACGGGGCAGTTGTCCGTCACCTTGCGGAAATCCTCCGTGTAATACGACTTGACGAAGTCCGCGCCGTGCTCGAAGCCGATGCGCGCGGCCGAGGCCATCGCGTCCGGCGCTTTGGGATCGGGGACGCGCTCGCTCGGGCACGGTAGCGCCTCTACCACGAGCGGCAGATTGGCGCGCAGGCACTCGCCCGCTACCCTGGCGACGGCGCGGTAGGTCTCGAGTTCGACGGGGATGCCCACGAACGCCATCAGCACGACCCCGTCGGCCCCGAGGAGGAGGGCGTCCTCGACGGAATGGAGAAGGCTCCACTCCGTGTAGGCGAGCCAGTCCTCCCGGTAGAGGCTCGGGCCGCCGTCCAGGCGGATGATGGTGGGGATGCGTCCTGCGAGCTGCTCGCGGTAGCGCTTCGCCACGCCGAACGTCGTCATAACGGCGTCGGCCCCACCATCTACGGAGGCTTCGATCACGGCCCCAGGGTCCTCCAGCCCCTCGATGGCGCCGTGGGTGCGTGCGTGGTCCATCGCTACGATCAACGCCCTGCCGTCGGAAGCCAGTATCGGTCCGTTCCTCACCTTTACTCCCAGGATAGCTTTTACAAGGAGGGTGAACCTCTTTGTAGAAGCTATCAGCATTTCAGCAATTCAGCACGCTCAGGC
>DATMVF010000191.1:0-3010 GCA_035563475.1 Rubrobacter sp. | reverse complement strand
ACTCATGGTCGCGGTCACTCTCGACAAAGTAGCGCACCTGCTCAACGTAAGCCCGGACGTAGGTTTCGATCAGGGACGCGATGTCGGCGTCCGAGATAGCCTTCATCCAGGCTAGCAGGGCCACGCTGGCGACCATCCGCTTGATGTCCCAGGTGAAGTAGCCCAGGTAGGCCTCGTCGAAGTCGTTGACGTCGAAGATGAACACCCCGTCGCCGTCCATGTAGGTGCCGAAATTCTCCGCGTGCAGGTCGCCCTGGATCCAGACGCGGCTGGTGCGCTCATCCGCCCAACGGTCCTCCTCCCTTTCCATGTCCGCGTAGAACAGGCACGCGCTGCCACGATAGAAGGCGAAAGGGTCCGCGGCCATCTTCCTGAACTTCTGGCGAAACGCCTCGGGGTTGGCGTCCATGAGCCCCGAAAAAGCATCCACCAGCACGTCGACGATCTCTGCCTGACGCTCATCGGAGGACTCGTGCTGCCGTCTTCGCTCCACAGTTCCGGCCATGAGGCTCCTTTCCCCGTTGGGCGCTACCGGCTCATAGTCGTCGGACCGCTAAACAGTAGCACGTCGCAGGTCGACACGTACCCTACAAGACATGGCAGCGGCGAATAGTGATTCTCTGGGATCGGAGGATGCGTCCGAAGGAACGGACTGCTATGCTGCCTTGCCAGGAACGTGATGCCCGTGGGGTAAGGGTCGAGAACCCTGAGTAAGATCTCAGAGGGAGTGGGGAGCCCGTGGTGCAGCCGGATACCGTGAGGACCTCAGATGTGTTCTGTTAGGGCGGGTGAACGGTTGCGTCCGGAGGATCTGGGCTTCGGCAGGCTTTTCGAGAGGATCAGGGACGCCGTGATCGTCGCTGACGCAAAGACGCAGCGCATAGTTCTCTGGAACGCGGCGGCCGCGAAGATGTTCGGCTACCCGGCCTCCCAGGCCCTGACGATGCGCGTCGAAGAGCTGGTCCCCGAACCTCTCAAGGATGCCCACCGGGCGGGGATAACCCGCTACGCCAGGACGGGCCACGGCCGCTACATCGACTCGAATGCGCCGCTGGATCTTCCCGCAATCAAGAAGAACGGCCAGGAGATCAGGGTCGAGCTGTCCTTGAGTCCCATCCGCCCGGTGCACGACACAGACGATGGCGAAGCCCAGTTCGTGCTCGCCATAATCCGTGACGTTACCGAGCGCAAGCGGGCCGAAGAAGCGGTCAGGCGACTCAACAAGGATCTCGAGAACCGGGTCGAGGAGCGCACCTCGCAGCTGGAAGCCTCCATTGCAGAGCTGGAGAGCAATCAGCAGGAGCTGCGTCACAGCGAGGAGATCTTCCGGCTCCTCGTCGAGGGAGTCAGGGACTACGCGATCTTCATGCTCGGTCCGGAGGGACACGTCGCGAGTTGGAACGAAGGCGCCGAGCGCATACAGGGCTACGAGGTCTCGGAGGTCGTCGGCGAGCACTTCTCGGTCTTCTACACCGAGGAAGACATAGATCGTGGCCTCCCCGGGGAGGAGCTACGCATCGCGGCCATCGAGGGCCGCTTCGAAGAAGAGGGCCTTCGGGTTCGCAAGGACGGCACGCCCTTCCAGGCCGACGTCGTTATCACGGCCCTGAGGGACGACTCGGGTGAGCTCCGGGGCTTCTCTCAGGTGACGCGCGATATCACGGCCCGCAAGGAGGCCGAGGAGGCGTTGCGCGGCTCGCTCAGGAAAATGGCGGACTTGAAGGCGGCCCTGGACGAATCCGCGGTCGTCGCGATCACCGACGCGAACGGCAAGATCACGTACGTCAACGACAAGTTCTGCGAGATCTCCAAATACTACATGGAGGAGCTCTTGGGCCAGGATCACCGCATTCTCAACTCCGGCCACCACACCAGGGAGTTCTTCGAGGATCTGTGGAGTACCATCGCCACGGGCGAGATCTGGCGGGGCGAGATCAAGAACCAGGCACAGGACGGTAGTCTCTACTGGGTACAGACCACCATCGTGCCTTTCCTGGACGAGGCTGGCAGGCCGGATCGATACTTCGCAATCTGCAACGACATCACCAGGTACAAGGAGGCCGAATAGGCGCCCGGCTCGACCTCTTGACCGGGGCCTGCCAGAAAACTACCATTGTTACCAGGAGATTGCTAACTCAAGCTGGGAACTAGGAGGAAGAACGGTGGCAAACCCGCCTGGACGAGCGAGTTTTGTCGGTGAACGCTTGCGAGGAGCGCCCGGACGCTCACCGTGGGCGCAAAAGTCATGAGCACATCATCGCCCGAGCAGCGGAGCGTGTTCCGCAAGAAGCCCGTCGAGGCGTTCGTCACCGAGACGCACCCCGACGAGGAAGGCGGCGAGCTCAGCCGTTCGATCGGCCTGTTCCAGCTCACCATGTTCGGGGTCGGGGCCACGATAGGCACCGGGATCTTCATCATACTGACCGAGGCGGTGCCCGAGGCCGGACCCGCGGTCATCGTGTCGTTCATCCTCGCCGGGATTACGGCCGCCCTGACCGCTGTGTGCTACGCGGAACTCGCCTCGACCATCCCCGTCTCCGGCTCGTCGTACTCCTACACCTACGCCACTATGGGGGAGATCGTGGCGTTCGGTGTCGCCGCGTGCCTGCTCCTGGAATACGGCGTCTCTTCCGCCGCCGTCTCCGTCGGGTGGGCGCAGTACCTCGACGAGCTTTTCTCCAACCTGTTCGGGTTCCGCATGCCGGAGGCCATACTCGCGGCGCCGGGAGAAGGCGGGCTCTTGAACTTCCCTGCCATCGTGCTCGTGACGCTGTGCTGTTTGCTGCTCATGCGCGGGGCTCGGGAATCCGCGACGGTGAATGCCGTCATGGTGGTCATCAAGGTCGCCGTGCTGATACTTTTCGTCATAATCGCGTTCACGGCCTTCTCGGGTGAGAACTTCACGCCGTTCGCCCCGCTCGGGTTCGCCGGCATCGGCGTGGCCGCGTCCTCGATCTTCTTCACCTTTATCGGCCTCGATGCGGTCTCGACGGCGGGCGAGGAGGTTCAC
>DATMVF010000190.1:0-9217 GCA_035563475.1 Rubrobacter sp. | reverse complement strand
AGCTTCTGTGGTCGGATCTAGAGCCAGAGGCTGCCCTCAACAACCTACACCACACCTTGCACGTAGCTCGCCGCGTCCTCGAACCCTCGGCTCCGGCTAGTGCTACTTCGCGCTACTTGCGTCTTTGGGACCAGCGGCTCGCCTTGTGTCCCGAAGGGCCGCTGTGGGTGGACGTCGAAGCCTTCGAGGAAGCGGCGACCGCGGCCCGCCACACCCTGGAGCCTGCGGCCTTTCGGGTGGCCATAGATCTTTACTCGGGGGAGCTTCTGCCGCAGGACCGCTACGAGGTCTGGGCGGAGGAGAGGCGGGCACAGCTACGGGGCTTGTACCTCTCACTGCTCATGGAGGTGGCCGGACTCTACGAGGAGCGTAAGGAGTTCGGGGAGGCTATCGAAGCGTTGGGGAAGGTGATCGCCGAAGATCGTACGCACGAAGGAGCGCACGTGGGGCTCATGCGACTCTATGCCCTCCTGGGGAGGCGGAGGGAGGCTTTGAGGCAGTACGAGCGGCTCAGGGATGCCCTCACTAGGGACCTTGGCTCGCAGCCCGAGGGTGCGACCGTACACCTACACAAGGAGATCTGGGCCGGCACCTTCCCACCACCCGATTCGTCACTGCCCGCTGGTTCCTCACCGGAAGATCTCCGTGCAGCGGAGGCAGGTGGCAGGCACAACCTGCCCCTGGCGCGCACCAGCTTCATAGGACGCGAGCGCGAGACACTGGAAGTCAAGCGGCTGCTTTCCATGACCCGGCTGTTGACGCTCACGGGGGTTGGCGGCTCGGGCAAGACGCGACTGGCGCTCGAGGTGGCAAAGGACCTCGTCGGAGCGTACCCGGATGGAGCATGGCTGGTAGAGTTGGCATCGCTCTCTGACCCGGCGTTGGTGTCGCAGGCGGTGGCCAGGGCTCTCAAGGTACGCGAGCAGCCCGGACGCCCGCTCCTCGAGACGCTCGAGGACACCTTGCGCACGAAGAAGATGCTGTTGGTTATGGACAATTGCGAGCACCTCATAGAGGCGGTGGTCCGCCTGATCGATGTCCTCCTCGATTCCTGCCCGGGCCTGCGGGTTCTCGCGACCAGTCGTGAGACGCTCAGCGCCGCTGGCGAGGTTGCCTGGGTGGTGCCTTCCCTAACGGTGCCCGACTACGGGCAGGCCTCGATGGCTGAGAACGTTGAAGGTTACGAGTCGGTCAGGCTGTTCGTAGAACGAGCCGGTCAGCGCGATCCCTCCTTCGTATTGACGCCCCGCAACGCAACGGCGGTGGCGCAGGTATGCCAGCGGTTGGAGGGCATCCCTTTGGCCATAGAGCTGGCGGCTGCGCGAATAGGTGTGCTCCCTGTGGAGCGGATCGCCGAAAGGCTCGACGACTCCTTGAGACTCCTTACCGCAGGCGGGCGGACGGCACTGCCACGCCAAAGGACGCTCAGGGCAACGCTTGAGTGGAGCCACGAGTTGCTAGGCGAACCCGAGCGGGTGCTCTTCAGACGGCTTTCTATTTTCGCGGGGGGTTTGACGTTGGAGGCCGCCGAGGTGGTGGGTAGTGGCGGCGGCATCGAGCAACATGACGTCCTGGACCTATTATCCAAGCTGGTAGACAAGTCGCTGGTGATGTCCGAGGTTCCGCGGTACAGGCTACTGGAGCCCCTCAGGCAGTATTGCCAGGAGCGACTGGAGGGGAGTGGGGAGGCGCAGTGGGTCAGGGAGCGCCACGCAGAATACTACCTGGCGCTTGCGGAAGGGGCGGATGCGCAAGATGCAGAGCGCGAATTGAACGCAGCGCGGCCGGTGGCGTGGCTCAAGCGGATGGAGAGCGAACACGCCAACCTCAGGACGGCTCTCGATTGGTCGCTCGACGAGCCCGACGGCAGAGATACTGCGGAGCTGGGGTTGCGGCTGGCGGTCGCGCTCTGGTGGTTCTGGCACACGCGAGACTACCTGACCGAGGGGCGAAGGTACCTGGAGAAGGCCGGCTCCGGGATGAGCAACCCAACCACGACTCGCTTGAGGGCGCGGGCGTTGGATGGCGCCGCCTGGTTGGCGCTCTATCAGGGGGATCAGGTGGCGTCGAAGGCTCTCATAGAGGAGGCGCTGGTCCTCTACCGGCAGCTTCAGGACGAGGAGGGCATCGCATCCGGACTCACCGACCTCGGTTTGGTCGCGGTGCTGGGACAGTGGGACGACATATCCTTGCCGGCGGTGCTCGAGGAGCTCGGGGAGCTCAAGCCGCGCCTAAAGAACCGCAACACGCTCGCCTACTTGCTCATGCTCGAGGGCATGATAGCGATGAGCCGGGGCGACCTGGAGCATTCGGTGACGCTGCACGAGCAGAGCCTCGAGCTGTTTCGCGAGATACAGAATACGCAGGGCACGATCACGTGCCTGGGCCACCTTGGGCTCCTGGCATTGATCCTGGGCGACTGCGAGAGTGCTCCTGCAATGCTGCGGGAAAGCCTGCACCTGGCGTGGGAGTTGGATTACAAACAGAGCATCCAACACTGCCTCCACACGCTGGCGTGCGTGATGGCTCGCCGGGAGCAGCCAGTCCGGGCCGCCAGGTTGTGGGGGGTTGTGCAAGGCATGGAGGAGGCTTACGGCGCACACCTCACCCCCATAATCCTCTCTCTCACCGACTACGAGGGCCACCTGAGCAGAGGGCGCTCGCAACTGGGAGAGGAAGAGTTTGCGGCGGCGTGGGCGGAGGGCAAGGCGATGTCGCCCGGGCAGGCCATAGAGTACGCCCGCTCGGATGAAGAGGTGCGGGAGCTCCCCACGCTTGTCTCCCAACAGCAGCCACTGCCCGAGGAACGAACGGAAAAGCTCACCCGTCGGGAGCGAGAAGTCGCGCTCCTCGTCGCGCAGGGGCTCACCAACCCCCAGATTGCCTCGGAGCTCTCGGTCTCCAGGAGCACCGCCAACAACCACGTGGCCAGAATCCTGCGCAAGCTGGGGCTCAGATCCCGCGCCCAGATCGCCGCCTGGGTGACCGAACGGCGTCCCCCTTCCTCGTAACGGTGTCCTCAGGCTTCCCGCCCGAGGGACGTTATGGTGGCGAGTCATCTCTTACTCGGCTTGGCCCAAAAATAGTCAACAGTAACTACGCCCTCCAGCGACGGCTCCGGAGGGAGAGTGGCCGGACTAGGGACTGTCAAAGGCTAACGGCCTGGGTCACTCGTGCCTTTCCTTCAGGGCTTGCTGGAGCTCTGCTATCTGGTTGGACAACTCGTCGAGCTTCTGCACAATTTCGGCCCGGTCTGGATCGGGTTCCGGGGTTGTGCCTGCGCTCCCGCCGTAAAGAAAGCGTTGGGCCAGCGCGCCGGTCAGCAGGGCGACGAAGCCGATGCCGGCGGTCATTACTATGGTTGCGACTATGCGACCCAGGGCAGTTGTGGGGTAGATGTCCCCGTAAGCCACGGTCGTGACGGTCTCCGTGGCCCACCAGAGCCCGTCCCAGGTGCTCAGGTCCTGTCCGGGCTCGACGGCGACGAAGATCACACCCCCGCCGACCACGACGGTGAAGACTATCAGCGCCGCGTAGCGCAATCCCTGTAGTGAGAAGACGTCTCGGAGGCGATGGGCGATCGCCATAAGCCAGATCAGCCTTACGATCGGCAACACACGCGCCAGCTTCATCGTGGCCGGGAGGAACGGCGGGGTAAAGACGACTATGAGCACGTCCAGAGGATTCTCGGTCAACCAGCGCCGCCGGTTCGGAACTATGGAGAGCATGATCGCCAGGTTGGCCGCGAACATCGCCCAGATGCACCAGTCCAGGACCGCGGCGAGAATCCCCCAGAATCCGCCCAGGTCAGACTCCTGTACGATGATGGTCGGAATGGCCAGCAGCGCGGCGACGATCAGGGGCAAACGTAGCCGCCTTGCCACGCGCTCGGCACGCGAAGCGGCTTGTGTTTCCGCCGTGGGCTCACCCTGCGTCCTGCGTCCTCTCGACATACCCTGAGTGCCTCCCCTTATACGCCCGCCGAAACCCGATCTCCAATAAATCTCACCAAGATACCGAACGGGGGCGAGGCTGTGAAGGATGCTGTAGGAGGTCTTGCGCAAGATCGGCGAGGACTACCTCGACGTTACGCTTCGACAGCACGACAAATCATCTCAGCGTTCGTAGACCGACACGACGTTGTGCCTGTTGGTGAACGGCTCGCGGTTCCAGCCGTCCCAGCGCTCTTTGAGGCGCAACCCGGCGATCCTCGCCATGAGGTCTAGCTCGGCCGGCCAGGCGTATCGCTGGACGATCGGGTCCAGCCGCACGCCCGCGTTAGAGATGGACACGTGGCTCTCGTCGAGCATCTGCTTCGCCGGATCGTGACGAAGCACATCGAGCCGTACCGCGTCGATCTCGATGGACTCCGCATCGACGTGTTGGTCGTTACGCAACCCGTAGAGAAAGGCGGGCGAGCCGGCCTCGATCACGAACGAGCCGTCGCCGGTGAGGTGGGCGGCGACGTTCTGGAAGCAGCGCACCTGGTCTTCTTGGGTCAGCAGGTTGAAGAGTGTGTTGAAGACGACATAGATCAGGCGGTACGTGCCAGGAACCGGCACGTCGGCGAAGTCGCCGATCGTAACCGAGATCCGGTCGCCTCCTGGCTTGGCGCGCAGCCGCGCGACCATATCAGGTGAGATGTCGACTCCGTCCACGCGGATCCCCCGACCGGCGAGCGGTAGGGCGATCCTGCCGGTGCCGACGGCGAGCTCCAGCGCGGGACCACCGCCGGCCAGCTTCTCCAGGAACGCGACGGCCTCGGCCTCGTCCCCGCGTTGCACGTCGTCGTACGTTTTGGCAACATCCTCGCCAAAACTCATGATCGGCTCGTAGTCCTTCATGGAAACCTCCCTTTGCTCTAGACCCGCCGCATGAGGTGCAGCAGGTACTCTTTGCGGTTGAGCGGGTTGTAGTCCGTCCGCGGCCGGGTCGGGACCTTGCCGCAGACCGCTTTGTAGGAGTCGAATTCGCATTCCACCAGGCCTTCGCCGCGGGTTAGCGCCGGTAGATGTTGCTGTAAGGTGTGCACCCGGTTCGCCGGAACCTCACCCTCCAGAATGTACGATGAGCCCCGCATCTCCTGGGTTTGTGGAACGGCGCTCAGTCGCGCCAATGCGGACACCGTCGTTCCGAACATATCCGACGGGATCTCGAGGTGGAAACGGTGAATCGGCTCGCACACCACGGTGCCGGCCTGCTTGAGCGCGCCCATCAGCGCAAGCGGGGTCAGCAGACGGAAGTCTGAGGCGGTGGTCCCGGGCCACCGTCGTGGTGGGGCCTGGTAGTCGCAGTCGATCATCGTGACGCAGCAGTCAGTGACCTCCCATCCGTAGATCCCCTGGCTTAGGGTCTCTAGTACATTGCGCTCCATTGCCTCATGAAAGGCCTCGACCGTCTTGAAGACGTGGGTTGGTATAGACCCCACCTGGACATCCAGCCCGAACTGCACCCCCGAGTCGGGCGCGGCAGGTTCGATGCGCAGCCCGATGGTGGCGAGGAACGGAGTGGTCGGAGTACGTGCCTTGGGGATCAACTCGACGGCCTCGCCGACGCCGATGGGCCGTTCGACGCAGATCGCCGTCGTTTCGCGGAATTCGACGTCGATGTCGTACTCGTTCTCGAGCGTCGCCCCGATGACCTCCTTCTGCACCTCGCCGTAGAGCGAGACGTGTAGTTCCTGGCGTATATCGTCCTGTCGCAGGTTGATCAACGGGTCCTGCTCGGCGAGTTGGGTTAGCGCCACGTGCAGCGCGCCTTTCTCTGCGGGGCGGCTGGGAACGATGACCGTTTCGAGGGTCGGCGGTGCGAAGTAGTGGCTATCCAGGGTCGTCCGATCTTCACCGATCGCGTCCCCTATGCGAACTTCCCCGAGACCCCTGAGCTTGCCGATCTGCCCCGCGCCGACCGACTCGCGCTGGACGGCCGAGCCGCGCTCGAAGACGCTGATCGCCGTGACTTTGTCCTCCTCCCTGCCGAAGCGCAGCATATCTCGCACCCGTACCGTTCCGGAGAACATGCGGACGTAAGCGATCTTCTCTCCAGCCGGAGCCCGTTCGACCTTGAAGACGGTCCCTGAGAGTGGTCCATCGACATCGCCTTCTGAGGTGGGCAGGAGCTCCGTGATCCCATCGACCAGCTCCTCCACGCCAGCGCCCGTGATCGCCGAGCCGAAGAACACGGGATGCACCAGTCCCTTCCCGGTCTGCCCCGCAAGCTCGCCACGGAGTCGTCGGTAGGTGACCGCTCTCTCGTCGTCGACGTAGGCGGCGAGCAACGCGTCGTCGTGGTCGGCGAGCAGATCGACCAGCTCGGAAGTGAAGTCGGCGTCAGCGGCGTCGTAAGGCGCGAAATCGGGATTGCGGGTTCCCAACCCGCTGGTCGATCCCATCGGGATGATCGCCGGCGTTAGTCTGTCGGCGATGCTGTGCAGTAGGCGTTCGCATTGCGCGCCTTTGCGGTCGATCTTGTTCACGAATATTAGGGTAGGAACGCGCAGCCGCTGTAGCGTCCGCATCAATAGTCGGGTCTGCGACTGCACACCCTCCACCGCGGAGACGACGAGCACGGTGCCGTCGAGCACGCCGAGCACCCTCTCCACCTCGGCGATGAAATCCGGGTGGCCCGGGGTGTCGATCAGGTTGATAGTGACGTCGTCTACAACGAAGGAGACGACGGCAGCCTTGATCGTGATGCCGCGCTGTTTTTCGAGTGCTAGTGAATCGGTTTGGGTGCTTCCGTCATCGACCCTGCCGATCTGGTCGATGACCCCGGCGGCGAAGAGCAGCCGCTCGGTCAGGGTGGTCTTACCGGCGTCTACATGCGCCACTATCCCAAGGTTCAAATGTTTCACGGAGCTTCATGTCCTTCGAGTAGGTGTTTATTCGCCTCTGGATAGACATGAAAGCCTGGCGCATTTCCTCTCCTTCTTCGATCACCCGTCGTTCGAAGTGTAGCAGAAGGCCGTCACTGAAGATAACCCATTCGCCGGGCGATTCAGCCGGCTTTTCCAGGCGTCGAAGATCCTGCGATTATCACCAGAGGACCTCGCCCATACTCTGGAGCGCTTTGCTGATGTTCTCGCGGGAGTTGGCGTAGGAGAGGCGCAGATGGCCCTCGCCGTGGCGCCCGAACGCCGTACCGGAGAGGCACGCTACGCCTGCCTCGGCGAGGAGAAGATCGGCAAGCTTGTCTGCCGAAAGTCCGGTCTCGGCGATGCGTGGGAAGGCGTAGAAAGCCCCCTGG
Source organism: Rubrobacter sp. (assembly GCA_035563475.1). Lineage (GTDB taxonomy): Bacteria > Actinomycetota > Rubrobacteria > Rubrobacterales > Rubrobacteraceae > Rubrobacter_D. The sequence goes on along the minus strand of DATMVF010000190.1, from coordinate 1,972 downwards.
GGAGTTATACATTCGACGCCCGGGAGCTCATTGAGCCCGTCTACGATCAGGTCCCGGCGCGCCCTGAACTCGGCGAGCATACTGCCCACTGCATCCTGGGGACCCTGGAGGGCTGCGAGACCGGCGTACTGCGTGGCCGCGTTGGTACACGAGTTGGAGTTGACCTGTAATTTGGCGACTTCCTCTGCGAGGGGTGCGGGCATTACGCCGTAGCCGAGCCGCCAGCCCGTCATGGCGTAAGTCTTCGAGAAGCCGTCGAGTATGATCGTCCGCCCGTCGGTGTCCAGTCCGGGCTCCGAGGCGATGCTGGCGAAGTCCCCTGAGTAGAGCAGCCGGGAGTAGATCTCATCGCTCAGGACGTAGATGTCCGGGCGTTCGCGCAGGATGGCGGCTAGCCCGGCGATGTCCTCGGCGGTGAGAACGCCGCCCGTCGGGTTGGCCGGGGAGTTGAGTATCACAAGTTTGGTTCGTTCGCTGAGGCCCGCTCTGAACTCGTCCAGGTCGAAACGGAACCCGTTCTCCTGGCGCAGCGGTACGAAGACGTGCCTTCCGCCGACGAAGTTCACCATCGACTCGTAGATCGGGAACGCCGGGTTGGGCAGCAGCACCTCGTCACCCTCCTCGACGAGTGCCAGGATGGTGAAGAACATTATCGGCTTCCCACCGGGCGTGACGACCACCTGTTCGGGACCGACGTCTATACTCCTGCTACGCGCGACATCGACGGCGATAGCTTCGCGCAACTCCGGAATGCCGGCGGTGGGGGTGTAGTGGGTATGTCCGTCGCGCAGGGCTTTGCAGCCCGCCTCTACGACATGATCCGGCGTGTCGAAGTCAGGCTCGCCGATCTCGAGGTGGATGATCCCACGCCCCTCCGCCTCCAGAGCCTTCGCCTTCGCCAGAACCGAAAAAGCCGTCTCGGTTCCCAGACGCTCCATCCGCCTCGCCAGTTTCACGCCGTCCTCCGCTCGATCGAGACCCAGGTACGTTACCGCATTACACCACACCAAAGTACTGCAGCACGGAGCAAGAAGTGTCGGATACGGCGAAGCGTATGATCCAGGGCCGCTCCAGGCACGTACCGCTTGTTGCCTACATTTTGCGCCGCTGTTACCGATATGTAACAGAAAAGGTGTAGAAGGGAAATAGAGGGAATCGCTGACTGGTTAACAGATGGAGGACCCGAATGATTAGAGTTTGTATTGAGGTGGATCGCGACACGGCGAACCCCACGACACTATTCGTGAGGGCCGCCAGCATCGTAAGGGCGCTAGAGGTGGCAGGGGAACAGAACCCCGGTTGCGCTTTGAACGTGGTGTTTCCTCTCGACCCCGATACCTTCTTTGTACCGGGTGTCTCAGAAGGGGTCGAGGCCGAGATAGCAGCCTAGGCTTCCCCGGTCGCGGACGGGTGCTAGACTGGCTCGTGTGAAGCGAGTGGTTAGTGCCCGGGCAGACATCGTCGGCAGTCTCCTGAGACCTCCGGAACTGCTGGAGGCACGCGAACGATACGCCGCAGGTGACCTCTCCGCAGCCGAGTTCAAACGCATCGAGGATAGGGCCGTAGACTGGGCTATAGGGTTGCAGGAGCGGACGGGTCTCTCAGTCGTCACGGACGGTGAGATGCGCCGGGAATCGTTCCAGAGCCAGCTGGTAGAGGCCACAGGAGGCTTCGGTGAACACGACATAGACGCCTGGCTGTGGGGCGAGTGGCACGGAGACAGGGCGGTAGGGGACAAGACGACCGAACGCCCACAGACCCTCGGCGTTGTCGGAAAGCTGCAGCGGAGGCGCCACCTCTCGGTCGAGGAGTTCGTCTATGCGCGGGGTCGGACGGAGAGGACCGTGAAGGTCACGTTGCCGAGCCCGAGCATGTACGCGAACCTCTGGTCGCCAGAGCTATCCGCAGGGGCCTACCCGACGCTCGATCTCTTTCTGGAGGACGTGGCGCGGATCCTGCGCGAGGAGGTCGA
>DATMVF010000189.1:0-22005 GCA_035563475.1 Rubrobacter sp. | reverse complement strand
GGATGTCGATCCGGCACAACCCGGTCTCGAGCCCGAAGTCGTCCGTACGCGTAACCTGTCCCCTGCAATCCCGCACTTCTATCCCGCGTGTACCTGCGTCGTCCGCGAGAGAGAGCACGACCCCCTCCTCGAGGGTGCCGTTTACGACAAAGAGCGTCGAGGGAATCTCCCCTTCGAGCGGAACGACGGCGTTCCCGTAGGCCACAGCGGCCAGCTTGGACTCCGTGCGTGCGAGCACGACGGGGTAGATGGCCTCAGGATGGAGCGGTTCCAGGGCGCCATCCAGAAGTACGTCGCGATGTTCACGCCAGAAGCCCAGCCAGAAGCGCAACATCCGCAGGTGTTCGGGCGGAATCCGGTCCAGAAGAACCGAGATCTGGGGCACGCTGAAGAGTACGTTCACCAGCTGAAGCGCCGCGCTTTGTACGGGCTCCTCGGTATGCCACATGAGCATGTCGGAGTGCGCGGCGGTATCCCCGCAGAGCAGCCTGATGTCCAGGGTGTGCATCCTGTTCTCGACGGCGTCGTTCGGGCAGTCCATCGCCCGGAACATATTGCCGTACTTGCGCATCAAGGGACCGACGTAACTCTGGCGGAACTCCACCATAACGTCGGGTTTTATCCGGCGGAGGCGCACTATCGTATCCTCCAGAAGCCTGTCAACCGCCTCGGGCACGCCGTCGTAATCGCGGCCGCCGCCGGCCTCTTTAGAAGCGCCGAAGCTATCTACAAAATCGAGCTTGAGGCCGTCGAGGTCCCACTCTCTCAGGGCCGACTCGTAGGTCCCGATCAGGAACTCGCGCACCTCGGGGAAGCGCGGGTCGAGGACACCCGCCCCGTGGCGTTCGATCTCCTCTAGCAACATCCCCGAAAACCGCTCCCACACCTTGCTGTGGCGGCCGACGAACGGTACGGAGTACCAGAGGAGGACCTTCATCCCGAGGGCGTGCACCCTGTCTACGTGCGCACGCATGTCAGGGACTTTCTCGGGCGCCGGCTCCCAGTCGCCCGTGTACGCATATCCCCGCTCGTTGCTCGTGGTCTGCCAGCCGTCGTCTACGATCACCGCCTCGCATCCCAGTTCTCTCGCCAGGCGACACTGCTCCTCGACACGCCCTGGGTCGAGGTCCTGGTGGAAGCTGTACCACGTGGAGTACATCGGCAACCGCGCCGTTTCCGGTACCCCAGCCGGCTCGTATCCAGGCAGACCTGCCCACCACCGGCTCACGTCTGACAGAACCTGGTGGTAAGGGAGGTCCCTAGTGTCGAGCCTGAGCGTAGTCTCGTAGGTACTCAGCGGCGCCGGCGGTTCATCGAAGAACCTGACCCAACACCTCGCCTCGCCGCTCTCTTCGTGGACTCCGGCGTGGAATGTAACAGGGTCGAGCGTGTCGGAGAGTGCGAAAGTCAGGCGGTTACGACCCTTGAGATCGTACAGACAGCCGACAGGCGCGCCAGAGGTCGCTTTGGAATAGAAGCCCTTTCCCCAATCCACCCCCAAGCCCTTGTCGTATCCCGCGCCGGAGTGCCAGAAGCCGTGCACGCTCACAAGCGGGTAGAACCACGAGAGGCGGAACACCGGCGGGCGTGCTACGTCGCCGGATTCTATCCGCAGATGAACCAGCTCGACACCACTCTCCAGCGCCGAGGTCGAGAGGGAGCTCCGGAAGCCCTTCTCTCCCCCGTCCAGCCTCACCTCGATGCCGCCGGCCTTTACTCGTGTGCGGTCCATGGCGGGCTAGGCTGTGATCTCAGTGAACTGTGGCAGCCACTTCGCCTGCGCCTCGAGCATCTCATCTACCATCGAGCGGATCTGGGGCAGAGTGCAGACGGCCGCCGTCAGGGGGTCGAGCATAACCGCGTGATGTACCGCCTCCACGTCGCCCGACAGGGCGGCCTCGACGGTCAACTCCTGCACGTTGATGTTGGTCCGGTTGAGGGCTGCGAGCTGCGGCGGATAGTGTCCGATCACCGTGGGCTGGACGCCGTTGGCGTCGACCAGGCAAGGAACCTCAACGCAGCAACGATTCGGCAGACTATCCATGAGCCCGCGGTTGGGCACGTTGCCGTTGATCTTGATCGGCTCGTCTGTCTCCATGGCTTCGATGATGTACGAGCCGTACTCGTGGGTGCGATCTGTGGGGAGAGGTCCGTGGCCGTCCGGCGGCTCCTCCAGACGGCTCAGGCAGTGGCGCAGGTATCCTCCGGTGCGGCCGAAATCGAACCAGTGGTCGGCTTCGTCCACAAAGCGCGGCACGAGCTCCTTTTCGACCATCCGCGCGTCCTTGCGAAAGTACGGTGCGTATTCGCTGGCGTGGCCGCTCGACTCTGTCACGAAGTACCCGAAATGCTCCATGATCTCGACGCGCACGGGTTCCTGTCCACGTATGTCATCCCGTCTGATGGCGTCCCTGATCTCCGGGTACAGGTCATCCCTGCCGCTGCGGAACTCCAGGAAAAACGCCTGGTGGTTGATACCTGCGCACAGGAAGTTGACCTCCTCGTAGGGCACCCCGATCCACGAAGCGAGCATCTCGCCAGTCCCCTGGACGCTATGGCATAGGCCAACGTGAGGTCTCCCCGATCCCACATCCACCGCCCAACAGTTGGCCGCCATCGGGTTGACGTAGTTCAGCAGCTGGGCGTTAGGGGCCAGTTCGTCCATCTCGTCGCACAGGTCAAGCAAGACAGGGATGGTCCTCAAGGCACGGAAGACGCCGCCAGGACCAAGGGTGTCGCCAACACACTGCTCGACGCCGTAGCGCTGTGGAATCTCGATATCGAGGGCGTATGCGTCGAGCCCGCCTTGCTGGAATGTGGTCACCACATAGTCGGCGCCCTCTATCGCCTCCCGACGGTCGGTGGTGGCCTCCACCCTGGCGTCGAGCCCGCGGCGGTCTACTATGTTCTGGACGAGGTCGCGGGAGGTGCGCAGCCTGTCCGAGTCTATGTCCATAAGGGAGATCATGCTCTCCTGTAACGCCGGAGCGAGCAGAATGTCCGAGCACAGGTTGCGCGTGAAGACGGCGCTCCCCGCACCGATGAGGGTTATCTTTGGCACTGGTGCATCCTTTTCCTCTGCGGCCGTATCTGACGGACGTTACATGTACTAGGGACCACGTTCAAGGTTTGGGGCTATCAATGAACGCCCGCGTCCTCGGTGCCGCAGGGCCCTCCGCCGGCGCTCTCCTCGATCCGAACCTCCTCGCCGTCCATCGTCAGGATCGGACGGTACCACTTCGAGACTCGCTCGGAAAAACGGCTTATGTAGTGGCAGATAAAGGAGCGTCGGAAGCGGTCCTCGCTACTATTCGGCTGCGAGCCGTGTACCAGCTGGCCGTTGAAGAAGAGCACGTCTCCCGGCCGCATGACTACGGGCACGGCTTCGAGACCTTCTGGCACGGGCACGTAGTCGCGCGTGAAGGAGACGTCGGTATCCGCCTCCTCGGGACAGAACAGCTCCATATCGTGGGTGCCAGGGACGACCTCGAGCCCGCCGTTCTCCTGGTCCGCGGCATCGAGAGCAACCCAGGCGGCGATACAGGTACCGGGCTCGACCTTGAGGTAGAAGTTGTCCTGGTGGAGCGCCTGGCCCTTCGCCCCGGCCGGCTTGAAGTACAGCATGCTCTGCGCGGCGAGCGGCTCTTCGCCGAAGAGGTCCGCGAGAATGTCCTCGAGTCTGTCGTCGAGCAAGTACCGCAGTGCCAGCTCGTTGACCCTGTGCGGGTGCATAATGCGCGGGTAGAGTTTGAGTATGTCGCCATCCGCTTCTTCGGGATCCGCAGGCTCGAAGCAGCCCGGGATAGGACCTTCCGCATGCATCTGCATGAAGTTGTCCACCAGAGCCTTTACTTCCTCGGGCGCGAAGAGGCTCTCCACCACGAGATAACCGTCTTCCTGGAAGCCCTGGATCTGCTCTCGCGTCAGATGCTTGGTGGTCTCCACGTTTCGATCCTCCTGTCTCGAAGCGATTTGCTTCATAATTCAGGGTATCAGGTTTCGGGCTTCAGCCCTCGGGTACTGCGACTGTCCTTTCTCCACCCTCCCACCTGATCACAAGCTCCAAAGAGACTGTGGAGCTCACCTGTATCTTCGGCTCCTCTGTAGCGGAGCTGCGGGTGGCGCAGGAGAGATCCAGAACTCCGTCCCTGCCGAACGGGTAGCGGTAGACGCCGTGTCTTTCCAGGAGCCGTACGTCCCAAAGGAGTCGTCTGGACGGCGCGTCGGCGCGTAGCCCGAACACGTACTCGAAGAGGCCTGCCACGGGCGCGAGGCCACTCCAGCCGACGAAATCGTCTTTGGCGCGGTTGCCTGGCGCCGTCCGTTCGGGGGCGTAGTTCTCCCATAGCGTTCCGGTCTGTTCGAAGACCCCTACCACGTGGTCGAGGTCTTCGCGCGAGATCTCGTGCGCCAGGTCGTTGTAACCGGCTCGATCGAGGCCACGCAGGACCATGTAGTTGGTGGGCGGCCATACGCCGCCGAGCCAGTAGCCGCCGTCCGGGTCGTATTCCGGATGGTCGGCGGAGAGCGAGGGTACGCGATGGGGTCGCCCGAACCTTTTCGGGTCTTCCAGGTGTCCGACGAACGAAGAGATCCTCTCCTTCGGCACCACGCCTGCAAGCAGGGCCCAGAAGGCACCGACGGTCTTGACGTCCGAGAGCGTTCCGTCCGCAAGCTCGTCGTGGCAGAAGGCAGTCTCTTCGTTCCACAGACGCTCGTTGACCGTCAGCGAGAGCCGGTCACGCTCCTCGCGCAGGTCTGCAACCTCGTCGAGACGGCCGAGGGCTTCTGCCATCCGCAAGAGGAGGTCTGCCGAGAGGATCTGTTGGAGGCACGCGTCGATCCAGACGGCGTGCCCGTGGTAGGTGAGGCGTTCCGGCCACCCGGCATCTCCTGACGGTCTCTGTGGGAAGCGCGGCTGGTTATCCATCCCGGAGCCGAGGCCGGACGTCCAGTAGGTTCCGTCGCGCCAGGTTCGGTGACGCCTGAGCCACCTGTGGTAGGAGACCAGAACCGGGAAGACCAGGCCAAGGCGTTCGCTGTCGGCCGTGTCGGAGTAGTGTTCCCACTCCGTCCACGGCATGACGTTGGGTCCGGTGCTCGCCGCGTCGAAGCGCTCGAAGCGGTCTTTGCCGTCGAAGGTATCGATCTCCCGGCAGATAAATCCGTCGGGGTGTTGGCTGGCGTAGAGGTTATCCAGGGTGCGCTGGAAGTCGAAGGCGCGGCGGCCGTAGCGGGCGAAAAGCAAGATGAACGCCGAGTCCCACATGAACAGGCAGTCGTTGAAAGCCGTGTCGATAAAGCTCGCCACGAAGCCGCTCTCTGGCTCGGGACGGCGCACATTGGCGAACGCCAGTTCCCACGCCCTACGGTAGCAATCTATGACGCCCTCGTGGCCTTCCCAGAAGGTCCGGGGCAGGGAGTCCCACGCGTCCTCGAAGGAGGGTGGTGGTGCGATTTCAGGAGACATCCGCACGAAGGCATTCTCCTCGACCAGAGGCTCCCTGAGATGGGTGTCGATGTAGCCGTCGCTGGTTGGCAAGCGGTCTCTAGATCTCCAGAAAAGGCAGCGTTGACACTATTGCTTCAAGCCCGTCGTGGCGATGCCCTCGATGATCTGGCGCTGTCCTATAACGTAGACGAGAAGGACGGGGACGATGGAGATCGCCGAGCCGGCCATGAGCAGGGCGAAGTCTGTTGCGTACTGGCCGCGGAAAAAGTTTATGGCAAGGGGCACCGTATAGTTGTCGATGCTGTTCAGGAAAACCAGTGGCCTGAAGAAGTTGTTCCACTGGAACAGGAATGTGAAGATGCCGAAGGCCGCAAGGGCCGGCCTTATGAGCGGGACGATGATCCGCCAGTAGATCGTCCACCGGTTCGCCCCGTCCACGATGGCCGCCTCCTCCAGGTCTACGGGGAGGCTCTTGATGAACTGCCTGAGCAGGAAGACGCCGAAGGCGTTGAACAGGGCGTAGGGGATGATCAGGGAGAGAAGCGTATCGATAAGGCCAAGGCTCTCTATTATTATGTAGAGAGGGATTATCGTTACTTGCTCGGGGACCATAAGCGTCGCCAGAAACAGGATAAAGAGCGCGTGCCTGAAAGGAAACTCTATTCTGGCGAAGGCGTAGGCGGCCATCGAGCACGTGAGAAGGTTCGCCACGACGACCGTCACGGTAACGATGGCGCTGTTGATGTAGCCCGTGGCGAAGGGTACCGCGGTCCACGCATTCACGTAGTTCTGGAACACGAAGGGGTCTGGGATCCAGTTGGGAGGTACCTGGTAGATCTGCCCCAGGTCCTTGAGGGACGCGAGTAACATCCACGCGAAGGGCATGATCATGACGACCGCCCCTAAGGACACGGCTATGTAGAGCAGGACTGACGCCACGAGACGGCCGGTGCGACTGGTCGACTCTACCGGGCCTGATACGTCTTTCGTCGTCGCCACGCTTGCCACGATGCTGCCTCCTTTCCCGGTAGAGCTCTACTCGTAGTGGACCCACTGCCGCTGCACCCTGAACTGCAGCAGGGTGAAGGCCAGAATGATCGCGAACAGGATCACGGCTACCGCGGCACTCCTGCCGTATACGAAGTCTACGAAGGCCAGGTCCCTCAGGTAGTAGACCATGGTAACGGCCGAGTTAGCCGGACCACCCTCGGCCGTCATTATGAAGGCCTGATCGAAGACCTGGAACGAGTTGATGATGGCGATGATAAACACGAAGAACGTGGTCGGCGAGAGCAGCGGGAGCGTCACGTACCAGAACCTCTGGAACCTGTTGGCCCCGTCTATCTGCGCGGCCTCCAGGTACGCCGCAGGGATGCCCTGCAGCCCGGCGAGGAAGATGACTATGTAGAATCCCATACTCAGCCAGATACTCATGATCGCGATCGAAGGCATCACCCACTTGGGGTCGAGCAGCCAATTCGGTCCCTTGATGCCGAACCAGTTCTGCAGGTAGGAGTTGATGAGCCCGAAGTCAGGGTTGTAAACCCACAACCAGACGACGCCTGCGGCGACGGCGCTCGTGACTACAGGTGCAAAGTAGATCACACGGAAGAAGTTCTTGAGGCGCAGCTTGTTGAGGGCCAGGGCGGCCATCAGGGAGAGCACCACACTCGAAGGCACCACCATTACCGTGTAGTAGACGGTGTTGGTCAGGGCGTTCCTGAATTCAGAGCTGGTCAGCTCGGTTGAGTAATTGGACAGGCCGACGAACGTGGCCTCGCTCAGCCCGTTCCATTCGAGCAGGCTGAGGACGAGTACGTAGACCAGGGGAAAGAGGACGAAAGCCAGAACCCCGAAGAGCTGCGGGAAGATAAAAAAGTATCCCCACCTGATGTCGCTCTTGCGCCTCTGGCTTAGCTTCGACGCCTTGACCAAGCTACTCACCTGCGCTCCCCTTCCGAGATGGGCCATAGCCTGGTGGAAAGGGCGTCACGGCCATCCTCCCACCAGGAGGCCTCGACTACCATTATTCGATCGACTGCTTCTTGATCCCCTCGTTCGCCATCTTGGCGACCTCGTCGAGCGTCCCCTGCACATCCCCGTCGCCGCTGGGCAGCCAGAGTCGTTTCTCAAAGACATCCTGCATGTCCTCGACGAGGCCGGGCACAGTGAGCTCGGCGTATCCCACGAGCCCAGTATTGCGGATGTCCAGGAAGTATTCGGCCCCCTCCAGGGTGGTGTCTTTGGTGACGACGCCGTCGGCACCTTCGAGCACCGAAGGCACGGCGTTACCCGCCTCCTCCAGCCTGAATTTTTGCCCGGCAGAAGAAGTGAAGTTGGTGATGAATGTGAACGTGTCCTTCACGCTAGCGGTCTTCTTGTTCATAACCATGTACGCAGTGGCCACCCATCCGGGCTCCATCTTGGCGTCTGTGTTGGTGGGGAAAGGCACCACATCGTACTTGAGAGAGCTGTTCTGTTTGTAGACGGGCAGGACCCACCGGCCGGCCTCCATAAAGGCCGTGCGGCTGGAATTGAACTGGGCGTCGGAAGTCTGCCCTGTGGGCAGGTTCCCGGCGTAGGTGAAGGCTCCTGACCTGATGTTGTCGTACATCCACTGGAAAGCCTCGACCGATTTGGCGTCCTCGTTGACGATGCAGAGGTCGCCTTCGTACGGCGTCCCACCGTTCTGCCTGCACCACGAGTAGAACCAGTTGTTGCCGTTCTCGAACATGAATCCGTTGGTGCCGCCCTTCGAGGCGACCTGCTCGTTCATCTGCACGAAGACGTCCCACTTCCACTCACCGTTCTCGTAGAGGTCCATGGGATCTTCGCTGATGTTCGCGTCCTGGAGTACCCCTTTGTTGTACCAGATGAGGGTGGGGTTACAGTCGACGGTAATACCGTAGATGGTCCCTTCGCTCGTTTTTGCAGGGCCCCACAACCCGGCGGCGAACGCGTCCGGCTTCTCCTCGCTATTGGGTCCCGTCATGAGGTTGTTGAGCTTGCTTATGGTCCCGTTCTTTATGAACTGGGCGACCCATATGTCGCCGGCGTAGAACGCGTCGGGCGCGGTGCCGCCGTTGAGCTGGGTCAGGATCTTGGGATGGTAATCGTCGTAGTTAGGGGTTGGAGTGTAGGTGACCTGGATGTTGGGATACTCCTCCATGAAATGGTCGGTGTACTCCCTGAAACGCTCCGCCTCGCCGCTGTTGGCCCATGAGGCCCAATCGACCTGCCCCGTGGAGGAGCCACCACCCCTCCCGCACCCGTAGATGCCGAGCAGCCCGACGCCCGCCACCCCGGCGCCACTCATCTTCAGGAAATCCCGCCGCGTAAGCCGGTCAGAACTCTTCATCCCGTATTTGCCCTTTCCCCCTGGGTTGTGTTGGATCTTTTCAATCCTACATCGTCACACATAGCGGGTCAACGCGGCACAATCAGCACGCTCAGGCTTTTAGCCTTCGCTCGTCAGCATCTCAGCTTGTCAGCTCTTTGTTTTCGCTCTTTGCCGAATGCATCGTCGAACGCGAGGCGATCCGGCACCCGTTCCAGGATCGCTCACAAGCTGGATCTTGGAACGATTGTTTCCGGAGGATGCTGCTGATATGGTTGAAGTAGATGATTGCTGACCTCGAGTTCGGTTTTCGGGCGACGAGACCCATGTGAAGGAGTGAGGCGTGGTTACGAGCACGACGAGATCCGTTTCGGTCGATGAGTACAAGACCTTCAGGCAACAGGGTTTCCTGATAGTCCGCGGACTCTTGGGTTCCGATGAAGTGGAGGAGTTGCGCGAGCACACGGAGCTCCTGATGCAGGGACGGTTGCCCGAGCAGGTGGGGACGATGTCGGAGAGGGACACGAACTCTGATACAGGCACTACGGGGCAAACCCTTGAGGCGCCGCCGGAACATCTCTCGCCCGAGGAGAAGGCTCAATACTTCTTGCGGGTACACATGCTGCACCGCAAGCTGGAATTGCACGAACGATATCTGCTCCATCCTGGGGTGCTGGACGTGCTGGAGGCCCTGATCGGGCCCGACGTTCTGGCGCTCCAGACGATGCTTTTCCTCAAGCCCCCAGGCAAGCCCGGGCAGGGCTGGCACCAGGATTCCTACTACATCCCGACCCACCCCGACACGCTGTGCGGGGCCTGGTTCGCCATAGACGACGCCGACGAGTTGAACGGCGCGATGTGGATGGCCGCGGGGAGCCAGCACGAGCCCGTCTACCCGCCAAAGGAAGGCTACGGTCACGGCGACGGACGGCTCGAAGGGATAGAGCACATCAGCGGGGCGAGCGACCCCGACGACGAGAGCAACGATCTCAGCAGGATCGCCGACCGCTACCCGCAGCTACTCGCGCCTCTGGAGGCAGGAGACGTGGTCTTCTTCGGCGGACACGTGCTTCACCGCAGCAAACAGAACTTCACCACCGACCGCTTGCGGCGCGCCTTCGTCGGCCACTACTGCAACGCCCGCTCGTTCACCCAGTGGGGCGCGAACCACGACGATAACGACCCGCACACCGCCCCCAGCGTCGACCCCGAAACAAAGATGACGAACGGGTCTCACATCCTCGCCCGCGGGGACACGCATCTTCCTTTCGCGAAACCGACCTTCGGTACCCCGTGCGCGGCCCTTCTGCCGGCCGAGGAACGGCGTAAGGAGAGCGAGTACGCAGCCGCCATGATGGCCGATATGGACAGCGACGACATGGGGGCCAGACCCGCGGACCCCGAAGCGGAACACGATCATGCCGACGGCCAAGACTGAACAGCTGTGAAAGCAGGCGACCGGCTTTGAACATACTGGACACTAGGGTCTACAGGTGGCTGGAGACGGGCACGGACTTCTTCCTGCTCAACCTGATGTGGCTCGTGGCCTGCCTGCCTGTGGTGACGATCTTCCCCTCCACAGCCGCCATGTTTGGTGTGGTGCGGGACTGGGTGCGCGGAAAGGAAGGCAGCCTGACGCGTACGTTCATAGCGCGCTTTCGGGAGAACCTGGGGCAGAGCCTCCTGGTGGGAACGATCTGGACGGTGTTCGGAGTGGCTCTCTTCCTCGACTTCCTGGTGGCCAGCCAGCTCTCCTACTGGGCCGAGATCGTGCTGAAGTCGGTACTCGTGCTCGTCTCCACCGTGTACGCTTTCGGTTCTGTGTATCTGTTCCCCGTGATGGTCCACTACGAGGCGGACTGGAAGACGATCATCAAGAACTCTCTGCTGATATCTGTAGGAAGGCTACCGACCACCCTGGCGTGCCTGGTATTCCTGGTAGTTATGGTTGGGCTCACCGTGGTGGTGCCTTTCCTGATAGCCATCACGGGCAGCTTCACAGCCTACGTGGTCTACAAGCTTTGCGACAGGGTGTTCAGGCAGATAGACGCGGCCCACGGAGACGCGTAGCCAGGGCTTGTCCTGCCCGAACACGGGCCAGTACCAACCAACTCGACATTAGTCCTCGTGAGTACCGAAGTAAGCAGCGAGGAACGCCGCACAGGCGAGGAGAAAGAACACCCCGCCTAGCAGGCCGATCATGTCTCCGTTCCGCAAGCTCGACGCTATAAAGAACAGTGCGGAGATGGTGAAGAGGATCCATCCCCAGAACTCGCATCCACTGTTTTTCTGTGGGCTGTCTTTGGACACGTATGCCTCTCGGCACCCTAATGTGCTTGCGGGTCGCTGAAGTTCCTACCCGCTTGCCAGCTCTCGCATGGATTGCAGGCTGATCCTTACGTCTTCGAGAGCGTCTCTCGGGTTGTCCTGCTCGGCTACGTACCATTGTACCCCGGCTGCATCGGCAGCTCTCAATAGCCCTTTCCACGGCATGGTTCCTTCTCCTACCGGGAGGTCGGAGCGTTGCTCGCCTGAAGCCATATCCTTCAGATGGACGAGCGGTATGCGGTCACCGAGATCCGAGAGAAGCGCCCCTGGATCTGCGCCACCGTAGCGGACCCAGTAGAGATCCAACTCGAAGTAGACGAGCTCAGGGTCAGTCTCCCCCACGAGAATGTCCCACATCGTGGTACCGTCCAGGGACGCGAACTCGAAGTCGTGGTTGTGGTAGGAGAAGGTCACGCCCTCCTGGCGGCACAACTCCCCCCACCGGTTCAGGTTCCCGGCCAGAGTGGTTAGCGCACTCTCATCCCTGCGTTGCTCCGGCGGGGCCATGGGGAGGATGGCGTGGGTGCAGTCGAGGGTGTGCATATCTGTGATGACTGACTCTGGGTCCTTCTGCCAGGAGTCGAAGGGGACGTGGGCGCCGGAGGCGCGGAGACCGAGGTGGTCGAGGATGTTGCTGAGGTCTTCGGCGGAGAGACCGCCGAAACCTGCGAACTCGACGGCCGGGTACCCGATCTCCGAGATCCGGCGCAGCGTGGCCGGCATGTCGCGGGCGGTCTCTTCGCGGACGGTGTAGAGCTGGAGTGAGATCTGGTCCTGCCTCATACTCCACCTCCAAAGATCCCCTCGGGGGATCTGGCCGGAAGCGGTTCCGGTCGCTCGAAGGTGCTGCTCACAGCGACGTGCTCGCCCCGTTCGGATGAGTCCAGGAAAGCGTGGATCACCTCCAGGACGTGCATGCCGAGTTCACCACTGGCCCTGATCTGTCTGCCCGAGCGAACGGCCTGGGCCATGTCGGCGAGGCCTATTCCCCTGCTGTTCCCCGTGTAAGCATGAGTCAGGGGCACATCCCTCCAGGCGCCTGCGTCCGAGCGCCAGAGGCGTACGGGACCGTCGGCGAAGTTGGGGTCGGGTAGGCTCAGGGTGCCCTCGGTACCGTAGAGGTCGATCCTGGCCTGAGACTCCGCCCAGACGTCGAAGGTGGTGACCAGGGTCCCCACGGCGCCGCTCTCGAAGTCCATCACGCCGGCGATGTGGGTCGGGGTGTTCACCGTGATGGTGGTCCCCGAGAGAGGTTCGCTGGTGATCATTCGCTCCGGAAACGTGATGCGGGCCGACCCGGCGACCCTCCTCACGGGTCCCATCAGGGTGGTGAGCGCTGTCAAGTAGTAGGGCCCCATGTCGAACATCGGGCCGGCGCCGGGTTGGAAGAAGAAGTCAGGATTAGGATGCCAGTCTTCCGGGCCGTGACTTAGCATGAACGCCGATACGGCGACGGGCTCACCGATGATCCCCTCGTCCATGATCTTGCGGCAGGTCTGGAGGCCGCCACCGAGGAAGGTGTCCGGGGCGCAGCCGATCCTGAGGTCCCTCTCGGCGGCCACTTCCAGCATCCTCCTCCCTTCCTCCAGGCTCACGGCGAGAGGCTTCTCGGTGTAAACGTGCTTGCCGGCCTCCAGGGCCGCCAGCGAAACCTCGGCGTGCGCGACGGGGACCGTCAAGTTGAGGACGATCTCGACCTCTTCGTCGGCCAGCAGCTCCTCCGGGCTGTAAGCCCTCGGTACACCGTAAGCTTCCGCCTGGGCTTCAGCCCTCTCCAGCACGAGGTCCGAACAGGCCACGATCTCCACGTCGTCGAACGTGGCCCCGTTCTCCAGGTAGATGCCACTGATCTTGCCGCACCCGATTACTCCGACTTTGACTGCCTCATCTCCGCTAATGGTAACGTCCTCCATTTTGTAGGTTTCAGGCTACAGGCATCAGGAAAAACCTGAAACCTGACGCCTTGCTCATCTGCTCGCCCAGAGCATGCCGCGTTTGACTAACTCTTTGGCTTCCGGCACGTCGAAGTCCTTCGCCACGTGGCCCAGGGAGCAGTAGAACACGCGGCCTTCGCCCCACCGTCTCTTCCAGACGACGGGTATTGTGTTGCCCTCGATCCAGGGTACGTGCTCCCCCGAGAAGGTGGTGGTCGCCAGAACTTCGTTGGAGGGGTCTACGTGCATGTAGTATTGCTCGGAGTGCATGCTGAAGTCCTCGAGGCCCGAGGTTATGGGGTCTTCGTGGTCTACGATGTTGACCCGGTAGTCGATTATGTTGCCGGGATGGGCGACCCACTGGCCTCCCACCATGAACTGGTAGTTGATGCTGTGGCGGAACGAGTCGGCCATGCCGCCGTGCCAGCCGGCGAGCCCGACCCCGCTCTCCACGGCCCCACGCAGGCCCTTCTCTTGCTGGTCTGTGATCTCCCCCATCGTCCAGATCGGGATTACGAGGTCGAGGGATCTCATCTTCTCCTTGTCCAGGTAGGAGTCGAGGGTGGTGGAGATCTCCACTTCGTATCCTCTCTCCTCCAGGATAGGGGCGAAGATAGCAGCGCACTTCTCGGGTTCGTGGCCCTCCCAGCCGCCGCAGACGAAGAGCGCGGACTTCATACGGCTTCCTCGCGGATGATCTCCTCCATGGTGACCTCACGGTTTTCGAGGGCCGAGGCGTAGCAGGCGTCTATGATGCGGGCCCTGTTCAGGCCGTCCTCCCCGTACTGGCCCTTCCAGGCGCCTTTCCGGATCGTCTCGATAAAGCGCCTGACGACGGCGTAGTGTCCTTCGCGGGGTGCGATCTCGGGGGCTACGACGGCGGGCACGCCGGCCACATCGGTGTAGATCCGGACGGTATCGCTGGTGCCGTAGTTCCTCACCTTCATCTCTGCCCCACCGTCGGTGCCGTAAAGGGTGACGCCGAAGTCGTCGCTCGACTCGCGGTAGGCGGCCCAGCCGGCCTCCAGGTTCAGCGTCGCCCCACCGGAGAAGCGTATAAAGGCTGTCGCCAGGTCCTCGACCTCGTATGGCTTGTCGCCCTGCATGAGCCCGAAGTCGCCCCTGCCACCCCGACCGCGCGGGCCGAGCTCGGCGTAAGTGGCGCAACTTACGGTCTTCACCTCAGGCTCGCCCATAAGGAAGATGGCCATGTCCACCATGTGCACGCCGAGGTCTATGAGCGGGCCTCCGCCGGCCAGCTCCTTGCTGGTGAACCATCCGCCCATGCCGGGGATGCCGTTGCGGCGCATCCAGGTAGCCTTGGCGTGGTAGATCCTGCCCAGGTTCCCTTCTTCGACGTGACGCTTGAGCGCCTGGACGTCGCCCCGCTCGCGCTGGGTGAAGGCGATGTGCACCGCGCGATCCGCCTCCCTGGCCGCGCTTACTATCCGCTCCGCCTCAGCGCCGTTGCGCGCCAGCGGCTTCTCGCAGAGCACGTGCCTGCCGCCTTCGAGGGCGGCTATGGCGATGGGGGCGTGCAGGTGGTTCGGAGCCCCGATGCTCACGATGTCGAGGTCGTCGCGGGCGACGAGTTCCTCCCAGCTCGTGTACAGGTCCGACACGCCGTAGCGCCCGCCGAGCTCGCCCAGAAGGTCCTCTTCGAGACCGGCGAGCGCCACGGGCTCCACGCCAGGCACCCTCACGAAGTTCTTCAAGTGCTGCTCGCCCGCGTAACCGAGGCCGACCACCCCGGCGCGCAGGGGTTCCGCAGAAGATCTCTCAGCTTGCAAAAGGCTCCCCTCTTGTGGGTCTAGATCTCTTCGACCCTAGTCTATCGGTTCTGAGTGCCCGTATACAGGCGTCGCCCCTGGTGTCGGCGCGGCCCAGCGGATCGCGTTCTGGATGACGCGCTGGACATCCCGGTTGTGGTAGGAGGGGTTCTCCTCGTGGCCCGGGCGAAAGTAGAAGATCCTACCCCGCCCCCTCCTGTAACACAGGCCGCTCCTGAAGACCTCCCCACCCCCGAACCAGCTCACGAAAACGAGTTCGTCCGGCTGCGGCACGTCGAATGGCTCGCCGTACATCTCCTCTTCGAGCTCTATGTACTCCCCGAGCCCCTCCGCGATGGGGTGCCCCGGCGCGACGACCCAGAGCCTCTCGGTGTCGTCGTGGCGCCACTTGAGGTCGCAGGTAGTGCCCAAAAGCTTCTTGAAGATCTTCGAGAAGTGTCCTGAATGGAGCACGATCAGGCCCATCCCGCCGAGCACCCGCAGGTGCACCTTCTCTACCGTTTCGTCGGAGACCTCATCGTGGGCCGCATGACCCCACCAGAGGAGCACGTCCGTGTTGTCCAGTACCTCATCGGGTAGCCCGTGCTCGGGCTCGTCGAGGGTAGCAGTGCCGACCTCGAAGCCGGCCCCGGTGAGTGCTGCGGCTAGGACGGCGTGCATGCCTTCGGGGTAGATCTTCGCGACCTGCTCGTCGCTCTTTTCGTGCCTGTACTCGTTCCAGATGGTTACGCGCGGCTCTGCAGGCAAGTCTAGATCCCCTCCGTCTGTGGTCTTCTCCATTCACCGCTCGCGGCGCTGCGTTCGACGGCGTCGAGCACGGCCTGGCACCGGTAGCCGTCCTCGAAGGTCGGGGCCGGACTCTTCCCTGCCTTTATTCCGTCCATCAGGTCTTTCATGGTGTGGATGAAGGTGTGCTCGTAGCCCAGGATATGCCCCGGCGGCCACCAGGCCCCCGTGTACGGATGCTCAGGCTCCGTCACGTTCACGGTCCTGAAGCCCTGGACGTCGGGGTCGTCATCGGCAAAGAACACCTCGAGCTCGTTCATGCGCTCCAGGTCGAAGGCGACGCTTCCTTTGGAGCCGTTGACCTCGAAGGAGTTCTGGTTTCTGCGGCCGGCCGCGAAGCGCGTGGCCTCGAAGGTCCCTATGGCCCCGTTCTCGAAGCGGGCCAGGAAGGCCGCGGCGTCGTCTACGGTCACCTCGCCCATCTCGGTCCCACCGCTCGCCGAGAGTCCCCCGCCGGCGCTCGCTTCCTCGAGGGGCCGCTCCTCTACGAACGTCTTCGTCATGCCCGTGACCTCGGAGATGGACCCGACCACGAAGTGGGCCAGGTCGATTATGTGCGCCCCTATGTCGCCGAGGGCGCCTGAGCCGGAGACCTCTTTCTGGAGGCGCCAGATCAGGGGGAAAGAAGGGTCCATGATGAAGTCCTGCAGATACGTGGCCCGCCAGTGCCTTATCTCCCCGAGCCGCCCCTCCTCGACGAGCTTCCGCGCTAACTGCACCGCGGGGGCGCGCCTGTAGTTGAAGCAGACCATGTTGACCGTCCCCGCGTTACGTGCCGCGGTGAGCATCTCGCGCGCCTCGGGGAGGGTGTTGGCGAGCGGCTTTTCGCACAAGACGTGTTTGCCCGCTTCGAGGGCTGTGAGCACGATCTCGCGGTGCGTGTTGCCCGGTGTTACGACGTCCACGAGGCCTACATCATCGCGCGCGATGAGCTTGCGGTAGTCGGTCTCGTAGGAGTCCCAGCCCAGGGTGTCCGCCGCCTCCCTCACGCCGGCCTCGTCGCGGCCACAGATCGCGGCCATCCTGGGGGCCGGGTCGACGTCGAAGAAGCTGGCGACCTGACGGTAGGCGTTGGAGTGGGCGCGGCCCATGAACTTGTAGCCGACTAGCCCGACCCCGATCTCTCCCCGCTCCATCTCTACTCCTCCTTCGCGAAGGCAGCGTCGAAGGCCTGCGTCGACGGCTCGAAATCCGTACGTCTCGCGAAAGCCAGCGCGTCCCTGGCCCCGTACTCCCGGTCCATCCCCGAGTCTTCCCACTCGATGCTCAGGGGGCCCTCATAGCCAATACGGTTCAGCGCTCTTATGCAGTCCTCCAGGTTAACGTCGCCGTGGCCCGGGGAGACGAAGTCCCAGCCACGCTCAGGACTGCCGAAGTCCAGGTGGCCTCCCAGTATGCTCCTGCGGCCGTTCAAGCGCTTGCGGCTGTCCTTGATGTGGAAGTGGTAGATCCTATCCGCGAACTCCTCGATGAACGCGGCGGAATCCAGGAACTGGTGGGCGAAGTGGCTCGGATCGAAGTTGATACCGAACCCCTCGCGATTGCCGATGGCGTCGAGAGCCTTGCGGGTGGTCACGAAGTCGTAGGCGATCTCCGTGGGATGCACCTCGAGGCCCCACCTGACGCCCTCCTCGTCGAAGACGTCGATGATCTGGTTCCACCGTTCGGCGAAGTCCTCGTAGCCGCGTTCTATCTCCGCGAAGTCGTTGGGCGGGAACGAGTAGAGCAGGTGCCAGATGCTCGACCCGGTAAAGCCGTTGACCTGCGTTACCCCAAAGCGGGCAGCGGCCCTGGCCGTGTCCATGACCTTCCGGGCGGCTCGCTGGCGCACGCCCTCCGGGTCGCCGTCGCCCCACACGTCGGGAGGGAGCGTCGCCCGGTGGCGGGCGTCTATGGGGTCGCAGACCGCCTGGCCGACCAGGTGGGTGCTTATGGCCCAGCAGTCAAGGCCGTTGCTGCGCAGTATCTCCCAGCGTCCCTCGACGTAACCGCTCTCCGAGAGCGCTCGGTCTACGTCGAAGTGATCCCCCCAGCACGCGAGCTCAAGCCCGTCGAAACCCCACTCGCCGCACTTCCTGGCGAGCTCTTCCAGCGTCAGGTCAGCCCACTGTCCCGTAAAGAGCGTTACCGGTCTGGCCATGTTCCAACCTCCTCCTACTCTTTCTACTCGCCGCGGATCGGCCCCTACAGCTTAGCGCCCCTCGCGGCCAGGAGCGCGGCCACGTCTACAGCGTTCCCGCTCTCGATGGACCTTACGCAACCAAGTATGGCGGCCAGGCTCTTCACGTTGTCCGCGGCGGCGGTCTCCGGCGGCTCGCCGTCCTCGATCGCCGCGCACAGCGCCTGCAACGTCGCCTCCCTCTCCACGAACTCGAGGTCGGGTTGCCCGACGAGACGCGGCTCCCGGCCCCACCGCTCGAGGAGCACCTTGCCGGTCCCACGGTCCTCTTTGCTGCCGCTCCAGAGTAGCCTTCCGGCCTCACCGACGATCTCCCATTCACCGTTCCATGAGGTCTCGGACTCGTGGGTCGCCCAGTCTCCCTCGTAGACGACCGGCACGCCGCCTTCCAGGTCCAACAGGGCGGCTACCGCCGGGTGGTGGACGAACGGGCTGTCGGGTACGCGCCAGCTACGGGCGTACACGCCGCGCACGTCACGTCCGGTCGCGGCCCTTATGAGGTCGAAGTGGTGGACAGACATGTCGAGGACGTAAGGGTGGCGCATGGAGTACCTGAAATCGTCCGGGGCGAATTGCGCCCGCGTGTCGCGCCGGCAAGATATCTTGATCGACGCTAGCTCCCCTAACTCGCCTTCCATCACGAGCCGCTGCATCGCACGGAACGGCGCATTGTAACGGTAGTTCTGGCTGACCATGAGGATGCGCTCCGCCCTACCTGCGGCCTCGACGAGGTCGAAGGCGTCCTGGAGGGTGGTCGCCAGAGGCTTCTCACAGAGGACATGCTTGCCTGCCTCCAGGGCGGCCTTCGCCACCACGTGGTGCGTGCCCGGCGGCGAAGCGACCAGCACCGCCTCACACTCGACGCCCTCCAGCGCCTCCTCCAGGGCTCCGTAGCCAGGGGCGTTATCTACATAACGGCGGGCTTCGGGGTCGGGATCGACGATGGCGGCGAGCTCCACGCCGGGGGCTTCGGCCACCAGCCCGGACCAGCTACGTCCCCAGATACCGAGCCCTGCCTGGACTACGCGGACGATCCTTGCCCCTCCGATGGTGCGTCGCCGTACGCGAGCCAGGCGATCTCTTCCCGGGTCAGCGCTACGGCGCCGGCCTCGACGTTGGCCCTGAACTCCTCGCCCGTGTTGCAGCCGACGAGGGCGAAGACCTCGAGGGGCTGATCCAGGACGTAAGCGAGGGCTACCTGCGGCACGGTCAGCCCTTTCTCCCTGGCGAGAACGCCGGCGCGGTCGAGGCGCCCGAAGTTCTCCTCGTAGCAGTAGGTCTCGACACAGATCCTGTCGAGGACCGCGTCGAAAGTGTCCAGGTTGTTGCGGGCAAAGCGGCCGGAGAAGAATCCGCCAGCGAGGCTCGACCAGGTAAAAAGCGGCATCCTGGTCTCCTCATACCAACGGCGGCCCTCCTCGTCGCCGCTGATGCTCACGCAGTCGGGCCAGGGCTCTTTGACCTGCACGGCGAGGCTGAAGTTGGGGCTGCTGGCGACCATGGGTGTGAGGCCGTTCTTTCTGGCGTAGTCGTTCGCTTCGCGCAGGCGCTCGGGTCTCCAGTTCGAGCCTCCGAAGGCATGGATCCTGCCCTCCTCTTTGTGCTCGTTGAGGACCTCCACGATGGGGCCGACGGGAACGGATGGGTCGTCGCGGTGGAGCAGGTAGAGGTCTATGTAGTCGAACCCCAGACGGGCCAGGGAGTCATAGAGGTCTCCCGTGATGTCGAAGGGGGTAACCCGCTTGCGGTCCTCGTTGTGATGGGCGCCCTTGCCGATTATTACGACCTCCTCGCGCAGGCCGCGGTCTCTTACCCACCGGCCGAGGGTCCGCTCACAGTCGCCCCCGCCGTACTGGTGGGCCGTATCGAACGTGGTGCCGCCCTGGGCGAAGACCTCATCGAGGAGCGCGAAGCTCCGCTCCTCGTCCCCTTCCTCTTCGGAACGGATCATTACGGTGCCCTGCACGATCCGCGCCACCGGCTTATCTACGCCGGGTACCCGTCCGTAGTTCAAGTCGCGACCTCCTCGCCGGGGTACCTGAGCCCCCACTCGGCCCTTATGCCGTCCATCGTCCTCATGACGGAGACCGTCTCGTCCAATGGCATTACATCGCTCTCCGTCTTGCCTGCCTCCAGGCAGCGCATGACCTCGGCAGCCTCATAGTTGAAGCCGTTGCCGGAGACCGGGACCTCGACGGTCTCATCCTCTGTGCCGGGTCTGGAGATGGTCATCGACGCAGGGCGCCACCAGGGGGCGTGGATCCTGATATAGGCTTCAGTTCCCATGATGGTCGCCTCCTGGGGTGTATTCGTCCTGACACCTATGGACAGGTTGGCGAGCCTTCCGCCTTCATGCTCGAGCACTACGGAAGCCTGCTCGTCGACGCCCGTCTCCCCGAGGTGCGGCAGGCTCACAAACCCCGAAGGCCGTCCGAGGACCATGGAAGCGAGCGAGACGCAGTAGACCCCGACGTCGAGCAGGGCTCCCCCGCCGAGCCTCCTTTCGAAGAGCCGGGAAGCGGGGTCGAGATCCGCCCTGAATCCGAAGTCCACGTTCAACATCCGCACCTCGCCTATGGCCCCTTCGGAGAGGAGCCGCCGCACCCTTTCCATCAAGGGGATGAACCTGGTCCACATGCCTTCCATGATGAAGAGTCCTCTTTCCCTGGCGAGCTCGATCACCCGTTCGGCTTGGGCGGCGTTCACGCAGAAGGGCTTTTCGCAGAGCACGGCCTTCCCGGCCTGAAGGCATAGTTCGGCGTTCTCCGCATGGAAAGGGTGGGGTGTTGCGATGTAGACGACGTCGACGTCTGGGTCTGAGGCGAGGGCATCGTAGCTCGCGTGGCGGCGTGGGATGTTCCTCTCATCGGCGAACTCCACCGCCGAGTCTTCCGAGCGCGAGCCGACGGCGAACACCTCGGCCTCGGGCAGGGAGCGCAGGCCTTTTACGAACTGCCTCGCGATGGCGCCCGTCCCGAGTATCCCCCACCGGACCTTGTTCACGATCTCTGCGCGCCTTCCCTTCCCACCTCACACGGCCAGATGCACAAACCGCGATGCTACACACTAAGGTGAGCACAATCAAACGCGGAGGTTGCAAGGGAGTTACGAAGGACATCGATTGGGTATACGTCTAACTTGCATGGGTGTACGTCTACCTCGAAGGAGTGAAGCGTGGAGTACAGGAGCCTCGGAAGAACGGGCGTGAAGGTCAGCGAGCTCTGCCTCGGGTGCATGATGTTCGGTGGCCGCACGGGAGAAGAAGACTCCGCAGACATCATCGACCGCGCCATCGACGGGGGTGTCAACTTCCTCGATACGGCGAATGTCTACAGCACCGGCGCCAGCGAGGAGGCCGTAGGGAAGTCGCTAAAGCGGAACGGAAAGCGCGACGCCGTCGTGCTCGCGACCAAGGTGCACGGTGTTATGGACGAGGACGATCCGAACGCCGCTGGTAACCACAGGCGCCACATTATCGAGCAGTGCGAGGCCTCGCTGAGGCGTCTTCAGGTGGACTACATAGATCTTTACCAGATCCACCGCCCCAGCTCTGACGTACCCATCGACGAGACGTTGCGGGCGCTCGACGACCTGATCCGCGCCGGCAAGGTGCGTTACGTTGGCACATCCACCTACGCGGCCTGGCAACTCGTCGAAGCCTTGTGGGCCGCGAAGGAGCTCGGGCTGAACCGCTTTGTGAGCGAGCAGCCCCCCTACCACCTCCTCGACCGGCGCATCGAGCGCGAGCTTGTTCCTTTCGCGCAGACTTACGGGGTCGCCCTGATCCCCTGGTCTCCGCTCGCCGGCGGGTTCCTCACCGGAAAGTACAGCCGCGACGAGAGCCAGTCACCCGAGGATAGCCGCTACGGCATTCAACCGAGGCGCATGGGCCGCAACCACTTTACGGACGAAGCGTTCGCTATCCTCGAAGCGGTCCAGACAATAGCAAATGAGAAGAACTGCACTCCGGGGCAGGTGGCCCTGGCCTGGTGCAAAGACAAGCCTGGCGTTACGAGCCCCATCATCGGGCCGCGCACCATGGAACAACTCGACGACAACTTAGGCGCCGTCGAAGTCTCGCTCGACGAGAACGACAACGAGCGACTCGACGCCGTCGCGCCCCCGGGACGGGCCACCGTCCCCTACTACGAGGCGGATTTCGGCCCGCATTCGTTCCGTTGGTGAGAGCGGGCGGGTTT
>DATMVF010000188.1:0-14337 GCA_035563475.1 Rubrobacter sp. | reverse complement strand
CGCTGTCGTCCCCGCCGGCCTGGGCGGTGATTCTCTCTCTATGTCGTCGAGCATCGCCTCGGCCGAGAAGTACCGGTCCCTGGGCTTTTTGGAGAGTGCCTTCATGATCACCGCCTCCATCTCTGGCGTGATCCTCTTGTTCAGCCTGCGCGGCGGCGTCGGCTCTTTGTGTATTTGCTGCCTGGCGAGGCTCTTGACGTCGCCCGAGAACGGCGGCCTCCCCGTCAGGCAGTGGTAGAGGAGGACACCCACCGAGTAGACATCGCTCCTCGGTGTCGCAGCCTCGCCCCTGAGCTGCTCGGGGGACATGTAGCGGGCGCTGCCGACGATCTCACCGGCATCGCCCGCATCGTCCTCCTCGACGATGCGGGCGATGCCGAAATCGGCGACCTTGACGGTTCCCTCCGACGTGAGGAGGATATTGGAAGGCTTGATGTCCCTGTGTATGATGCCCCGCCCGTGGGCATAGGAGAGCGCGTGCAGAAGCTGGATCGCCATTCTCCTTACGGACTGCTCATTGAGACGCCCGCTGTGGCGACGACTACCACCGAGGAGGTCACCGAGATCCCTGCCCGAGACACATTCGACGACGATGAAGGGCACCTCGCCATCCTGGGAGATGTCGTATACCTTGACTATGTTCTCGTGATCCAGGGAGGCCATCGCGCGGGCCTCCTGCCTGAAGCGACGCCTGAAAGAGGGCATCTCGGCGAAGTGGTGGTGGAGGGTCTTCAGCGCGACGGCACGACCGAGGATGTCGTCTTCGGCCCTGTAGACGACCGCCATCCCACCGGAACCGAGCGTGCTCTCCACCTTGTAACGCCCTGCAAGGACGGTTCCAACCGGCGTTTCCAGCCTCTTACCACCTTCGACCGTATGGGGACCCCGGAACGCAATTAGTATATATGCCCGAAGACACTCCAGGTACACTACCAGAGGGCGACTCTGACGTTACCCAACATGCTGGAGCATGTCAAACGTGCGCGCCACATCTAGTGGCTCGTCGAAGAAGACCATCGTGGGGGTTTCGGTACATGGAGGGGG
The DNA here is from genome assembly GCA_035563475.1 of Rubrobacter sp. GTDB lineage: Bacteria > Actinomycetota > Rubrobacteria > Rubrobacterales > Rubrobacteraceae > Rubrobacter_D. The sequence goes on along the minus strand of DATMVF010000188.1, from coordinate 13,293 downwards.
AGTAGGATATGAAGACGAACTTCGACGCTTACCTGCGCTACGGGGAGCTCACACGGGCCATGCACGCGCTCGCGGAGGAGCACCCCGAGTTCTGCAAGGTCGAGTCCATAGGAAAGAGCAATGAGGGGAGAGAGATCTGGCTCGCTGAGCTTACCAACCTGGAGACGGGCCCCGCCGAGACGAAGCCCGCCTTCTGGGTAGACGGCAACACCCACGCCGGCGAGGTCACGGGCTCGATGGCGGCGCTCTACTTGATCGAACACCTCCTCGAAAAGTACGGCGCCGAAGACCTCCCGACCCGCCTCCTGGACGAGCAGGCCTTCTACGTGCTCCCCCGGCTCTCCCCCGACGGCGCCGAGCGCTACTTGACGACGGCCCACACCCTGCGGGCGACCCCGCGACCCTGGCCCGAGCCCGAAGAGGAGCCTGGCCTACACCCCGAGGACGTCGACGGCGACGGCGACATCCTCCAGATGCGCGTCGAGGACGAGAACGGCGAGTGGCGCGTCTCCGACAAGGACCCCAGGCTCATGGTCCCCAGGACCCCCGACGAGGCCGACTCCGAGGCCACCTACTACAGGCTCTACAGGGAGGGGACCTTCAAGGACTACGACGGCTTTGCACGGAAGATCGCACGCCCCCTTTACGGCCTTGACATGAACCGCCAGTACCCTTACCGCTGGCAGGCCGAGGACGAGCAGTTGGGGGCGGGACCATACCCGCTCTCCGAGCCGGAGTCGAGGGCGCAGGTGGATTTCTTGCTCGACCACAAGAACGTCTTCGGGGCGCACACCTACCACACGTTCTGCGGCGCCATCCTCAGGCCCTACTCCGACAGGCCCGACGACGAGATGCCCGAGCACGACCTCGCCGTCTTCGAGGCGATCGGCGAGCGGGGCACCCGGATCACCGGCTATCCGAACATCTCCGTCTACCACGACTTCCGCTACGATCCGAAGAAGTCCATAACCGGCGCCTTCGACGATTGGGCTTACGATTCCTACGGTGTTTTCGCTTTCACCGTCGAGTTCTGGTCCATGGCGCAGGCCGCCGGCGTGGAGGTGGAGGACTTTATCGAGTTCTTCCGCGACCCGCCAGAAGAAGCGTCGCTGAAGATGCTCGCCTGGAACGACAGGGAGCTCGGAGGTGATGGCTTCGTCCCCTGGAGGCCCTTCGACCACCCCCAACTCGGACGCGTGGAGTTGGGGGGCTGGAAGACCAAGTTCACCACCCAGAATCCGCCGCCCAGATTCCTCCGTGCGGAGTGCGAGAAGCTGGCCCGTTTCGCCCTCTCCCATGCGGCCACGGCCCCGCGCCTGCAGACCAGCCTAAAGACAGAGCAGCTCTCCCAGGGGCTCCGTCGTGTCGAGCTCATCGTCGAGAACGCGGGATACCTGCCGACGAACGTAACCAGGATGGCCGCCGACAAAGAGCTCGCCAAACCCGTGGAAGCCGAGATAGAGTTGCCGACGGACGCGAGCCTGGTATCGGGAGAGCGGGAGGTCGAGCTGGGACACCTCGCCGGGCGCTCCGCGCTCGCCGGCAACCGATGGAAGAGCCCGGCCTTCTTCGAAGGGCTTCCTTCGGACTACGCCGGCCGGGCCGTCTGGGTCGTGCGGGGCGAAGGACCCGTTCGGGTCGAGGTGCGCGGAGGGAGGGCAGGCACAGCGCGGCTCGTCACAGGGTAGCACTTCAGCACGGCGCCTTCGGCGCCTTGTCAGCACGCTTCGGGCCTTAGCAGGCCCTCGCTTGTCAGCGAGTCAGCTTCTCCCGTTCTGGCCTCGCCCTGCTGCGTACGACGAACCGCTTCAAGCGGCAGTCGGGTCCTACGCTCTCGGCGGGGCTACGAAACGATTAGCTGAAATGCTGACTAGCCGCCGACCGGAGGGAGGCGGCGGGCTGACAAGCGAAGGCGCTAGCCTGAGCGTGCTGAATTGCTGATCCGCTGAATTCCTAAGAATTCAGCGGATCTCCATGACCCAGGCGGCGACCCAGCCTTCTTCGGTCCTCACGTAGTCGCCCCTCCAGGAGACGCCTTTGAGCCGGTCGAAGATCCTGGCGGCTTCCGTCGGGTCTTCGAGCCCGATCTCGACGCCCAGGGCTTCGATCTCGCTCCTCGGGACCTGGACGGGGATGCTCTCGAACCTGTCCTTCAGTACCTCGCGCATCCTGATCTGCTGCTGCCTGTTGGGGGTCCGGTATCTGCCCTCTCTGATGGCCGACCTCCTCTTCGAATACAGATAGTCTGCCCTTCCTTAGGGGACGAATCTGTCGTACAAAACACTACGCAAGGTCTATGTTCGGCAGATCTGCAGACGAGCGTTAACTCATCCCTTCTTCCCCTTCCGTCTGGGGCCGCTCTTGAGAAGCGAATAGCCGACCGGCACGACGAGCAGCGTCAGGAACGTCGAGGTCGCGAGGCCCCCGACGACCGTTATGGCGAGGCTGGAGGAGATCAGGCCGTTACCGCCGCCGGAGAGCCCGAGGGCGAGCGGCATCAAGGCGAAGATGGTGGCGAAGGCCGTCATCAAGATGGGCCTGAGGCGTGCCTGACCGGCCGCCAGGATAGCCTCATCGGAGGTCTCGTAACGGTCCTGGGCTTTGACGGCGAAGTCGACGAGCAGGATGGCGTTGGAGACCACGATCCCGATGAGCAGCAGGAGACCGAGTAGCGAAGGCACAGAGATGGCCGTATTCGTCAGGTAGAGGGCGCCGAAGGCCCCGACCGTCGTAAGGGGCACGGCTAGCAGTATCACCATCGGGACGAGTAGCGAGCCGAAGAAGACGACGAGCAACAGGAAGACTAGCACTAGCGCCACGATTATGGAGAGGAAGAGGTTCCTGAAGCTCTCGTCGATGTCCTCGTTCTCGCCGCCGACCTGGGCCGTGACGTTCCCCGGCAGATCGAGGTCGGCGATGGCCCTCTGGGCTTCCGTGGAGACCGTTTGGGTGTCTGTGGAGGTGATCCCACCGGTGACCGTGACGGCACGCTCCCCGTCGGTTCGGCTGATGGCCGCCGGAGACTCTACCTCCCCCACCTCGGCGACGTCTCCCACGGTAGTGTCGCTCCCCACAGGCAACCCTCGTACCTCATCCAACGAATCCACGGAGTCCTCGGGTACTCCGACCACGACGGGCGTATCCCCGAGCGTCGTCACGGTGCTCTCGCCGAGAAGGGAGCCGAGCGAGCCAGAGACCACTGCGGGCGAGAGCCCGGCTTTGGCCGCCTTCTCCGGGTCTACTTTGATCTCCACCTCGGGGTTGCCGCCGGAGAGGTCGCTCTCCACGTTGTTCACATCTTCGAGCTTGCGGAACTCATCGGAGACGATGTCCGCCGCCTTTGCGAGCTCTCCTTTGGACCCACCGGTGAGGACGGCCTCTAGCCCGCCCTGTGGCGGGCCGTTCGAGAGGATCTGGACCTGGAAGTTCTCCCCGTAGAGCCTGTCACCCTCACCGTCCACCCGGTCCAACGTCCGCCTGACGTCTACGCTCTCCTTTACATTGATAAATGCCTGGGCTTTGTTGCCTGGCCTGACGGGGGACTCGGGGTCCTGGGTGTCCTCCCCGCCGATGGATACCTGGTAACTCTTTATGCCCGCGTCCTGTTGCAGGAAAGCCTCGAACGGGCGCAGCCTCTCGCTCGTCCTCCCGAGGGCCGTGCCCGCGGGCAGCTCCACGTCAGCGATGAGCAGACGCTCCTCGCTCGGCGGGAAGAACGTGACGGGCAGAAACCGCACGAGCCCGAGTCCCCCCGCGAATGTAAGGAGCGCGAGCAGCAACACGGCCAGCCTGTGCCGCAGACTCCAGCACAACATCGGGGTGTAGAGCCCCAAGAGCAGCCCGCCCGACTCGCCACCGGAACGCCGCCTGCTCCCGTTCTCGGGGTCCTCGCTCGCATCTTCGTCCGCCCCCTGTGACGTGCGGTCTCCCATTCGACGCCTGAGGAAGATGCTGACGAGCACGGGGATAATGGTCACGGCCACGATCAACGAGGCTACCAGGGCGAGGGCGACCGTCAGCGAGAGCGGGACGAAGAACTTGGAGATTATTCCGCCGACGAGGGCCAGAGGTAGAAAGACGGCGATCGTGGTCAGCGTCGATGAGGTGATGGCGCTGGCCACCTCTGTGGTCCCCTTGAGGGCAGACTCCTCCGGTTCGTGGCCGCCCTGCACGTAGCGGTAGGAGTTCTCTAGCACCACGATCGCGTCGTCGACCACCCGGCCCACGGCGATAGTCAGGCCAGCGAGGGTGATGATGTTCAGCGTCAGGTTATCCGCCCAGGAGAACAGGAGGGCGGCGAGCACAGAGGTGGGCAGAGAGACCGCGGTGACAAGGGTTGCACGCATGGAACGCAGGAAAGCGAAGATCACCAGTATCGCGAGCACGGCCCCGATGAGCGCCTCCTCGACGAGCCCGTTCACCGACTCCTCGACGTCGGTCGCCGAGTTGGCCACGACCACGACCTGATCGGGCCCGATCCTGTCGCGCACGTCATCGAGTACTCGCTCGACCTCTTCGGCGACCTCGACGGTGTTGGCGTCGGTCTCCTTGATCACGTTGAGGCCCAGGCTCGGCTCCCCGTTGGTACGGGAGATCCCCGACAGGCCGGAGCCCACCTCGCGCACCTCGGCCACATCCCCCAGCAACACCGGCTCCGCCGCCGCAGCAGGAGATCCCGCCGTGCCCGCGGCGCTACCCACGGGAAGAGCAGAAGGTCCGGCCGGGACTCCACCCGGAGCGGCGGACGTGCCGGTCGGGGCCCCAGTCGGAGCGCCGGCCGGAGCGCCACCCGGCGGAGCGGCAGTACTCGGAACGGCGGCAGGAACATCTGTGGCAGCAGCGGGAGGGGCCCCGCCCGTGTCGCCGCCTGCCACCCCTACAGGAAGGTCTTCGAGGGCGCTTATCCCTCCGAGTTCGCTGCTGGTATTTACGGGAGTCTCGCGCCCGTTTACGGTGACGCTACCCACGGGAGCATCCACCTCAGCCCCGCTCAGCGCACCGACCACGGCGTCGGTGGAGAGGCCCTTCTCCTTCATTTTCTCGGGGTCGAGATCCACCTGAATGCGTTTCTCGGCGCCCCCGATCAAGTCTACGCTCGCCACGCCTTCGACCTCCTCGATGGAGGGGACGACCTCGTCCTCGGCGTAGCTTGTGAGGTCGGCGAGATCCTGGTCTCCCGCGGCCAGCGAGAGCGACAGGATGGGGAACTGCGAAGCCGACTGGCTCTTGACCTCGGGATCTCCTGCCTGCGAAGGAAGCTGTATGCCGTCGAGGGCAGCCTGGAGGTCTGCCTCGGCCTCCTCGGTGTCGGCGTCGAGGTCGAACTCGACGACCACGACGGAGAACCCCTGTGAGGAAGTGGACTGGACCGCCTCTATCCCCTGCACCCCGTTTATGGCGTCTTCGACGGGCTGCGTTACCTGCTCGTCGACCAGATCTGGTCCTGCGCCGGTCACGGGGGTCGAGATGGTTATGATCGGGAAGGAGATGTCGGGCAACAGCTCCTGGTTGAGTCGCGTCGTCGCATAGACCCCGCTCCCGATGAGCAAGATCGTCGCCAATATCACGACGGACTTGTTCTTCAGGCACCAACGGACGATCCTCTGCATCAGATCCCCTCCCTGGCAGGGGCGCCGAAGCTCTGGGCCAACAGCCTCAAGCCCTTGACGAAGGCCAGAGCCTCCCCGTCCGTCATCTTGCTCATGGCGTCGTGGAGGGGACGCCGACGATCCCCCACGATGCGCCCGGCCACCTCGTGCATGCCCGCCACGTAGTCGACGAGGACGACCCGCCGGTCTTCGGGATCGTTGTGGCGGTCTACCATCCCATGCTCGACCAGCCTGTCGACGAGCTGCGTCGCCGCCGGTGGCGAGACCCCTAACTCTTCGGCGAGCTGCCCGACGGACCTCGGCCCTCTGGTCAAGGCTATCAAGACCTGGATGTGCCCCGGCGAGACCTGAACGTCCGTCGCCACCCCGCGACGCGAGAGCTCACCCATCTCCACAGGAGATGGCCGCTCGACCAGGCGCATCAAAGTCGGTAGCAACATCAAAGTCTCGTCGACGAGCCGCTCCCTGTCCATGTGAATTCACCTACAAATTTAAGCCGCTTATGTAATTTACTCAGATGCTATCCCCGTCTTGGGGTTTGTCAACGAGGAATCTGGCCGAGGCTTTCGGTACGATCCTGGCATCGAGCATCTCTTTAGGAGGCGGGATGAAGCTGAGGACGGCGCTCCTGGCGATGGGGGGCATTAGCGGGGGGTTGGCGCTCTACAACCGGCGGTTGGAGAGGGGTGGTGGGCAGCTTCTGAACCGGCTCGGCGGTGAGGTGCGCTCCTACCGGTGGGGCGGTGGGGACCTCGCGTACTCGGTGGCGGGGGAGGGTGAGCCGCTGCTGTTGGTGCACGGCGTATACGCCGGGGCGTCTTCTTTCGAGTTCCGCAAGAATTTCCAGGAGTTGTCGAGGAGCTTCAGGGTATACGCCCTGGATCTCCTGGGGTGCGGCATGTCGGAGAGGCCTTCGCGGCGCTACGGGCCCGAGGACGTCGCGGTGCAGGTCGAGGACTTCGTGCGGGAGGAGATCGGGGGCGCGACCCATCTCGTGGCCAGCTCGCTAACGGCGGCGCTCGCCGTGCCGGCCGTCGTGCGGAGCCCGCGGCTCTTCAAGAAGCTGGTTTTGATCTGTCCGACGGGTTACGGGACTCTGGACCGTCAATCAGGACGGCTGGGGGATGTGATCTACGGTCTCTTTCTCGCGCCGGTCTTCGGGAATACGCTCTACCACGCCATCGTCTCCCGGTGGGGTATCCGCTACTACCTCGGGCGCATGGCCTATCACGACGCCGATCTCGTGACAGAAGAGCTGGTCGAGGATTACCACAAGGTAAGTCACCAGATCGGGGCGAGGTACTTCCCTGCGGCCTTCGTCTCGGGCAAACTCAACCTCGGGGTCGCCGGCCTCTGGCCGCGGGTGCCGCACAGGACCCTGATCTGCTGGGGCCTCCAAGCGCGTACGGTCCCCGTGCGCGAGGGGCAGCGTTTCGTGCACAACAACCCCCGTTCCGAACCGCGCATCTTCAAGGATGCCGCCCTCCTGCCGCACGACGAGCGCGCCGGGACCTTCAACGAAGAGGTCAGGACGTTCCTACTCGAATGATCCCTTCCCCATTCACTCGGCGTCAACTATCGTAGTGGTGCAGCGCGAGACGCATACCGTCTTGTCTTCTTCGTCCGTGATGCGAACTTCCCACACCTGGCTCCTGCGCCCCACGTGCGCGGGCACCCCGACCGCCGTGAGCGTCCCACTCCGCTTGGGTCTGACGTGGCTGGCGCTGATCTCCGACCCGAAGGCGACCTTCCCCGGCGGACAGTTCAGGAATGCGCCCGTGCTCGCCACGCTCTCCGCCAGCACCACGCTGACCCCACCGTGAAGGTACCCGAACGGCTGGTGGTGCCTCTCGTCCACGGGCATCGTGGCTACCACCCGCTGCGGCGTGAGCTCCACAAACTCGATGCCGAGGCTCTTGCCGACACCCTCACCACGCTTGAGAACGGCCTCTATGTCCACGGCTCCCGCCCTCCAGATCTCTCGAACAGCCGCCAGTATACTAGCCGGTCGGGCAAGGAAGGTCTCTAGACTCTTCGTGTCAGTGTTTAATTGCGATACCATCGCGGGTGGCACGTCTCGTCTTCAGGAAAGAGGAGAAGCCTCCGACCACGAGCGAGAGTCCCAACCACGCCCACCCGATACCGAACAGGGCCCACAACACGGCGCCGAAGGAGCCAAAGTCCCGCGAAAAGGAGATCAGACCGCACATCGACCCGAGGACGAAGGGTAGCAAGCCCCAGGTAGGCAGAGCGCCGTCGCGGGGGGCTGTGACGGCGAAGAGGATGGATCCCACGGCCAAGACGAGCAGTCCGATCCGGAAGGCGTTGTACGCCGGCGCCGTCACGATAAAGCGGTCGTCGATCCCGAGCCAATAAAGGCCGATGTCGCCGGCGATGATCAAGACGAGCCCAAGAGCGGCCACGAAGAACCCCAGTTTCTCCCACAGGCCGGAACGCTCTGACTGCCGCAGCTGCAGACCGATCAGACCGAGGAGGATGAGCAGTGGTGCCGACCAGAACATCTTCCAGAAGACGTTAGGGGTGTGGAAAGCGAGATTGGAGATGGAGATGCCGGTAGGCGAGAGCGCCCACAGCAGGCCACCGGGGACGCACAGTATGCCGCTCCACTCCAGCAGGAATGTCAACAGCCTACGCAAGAGTTCTCTTACCTCTCCGGTACGATAACATCGAGGCGCTCCCGATCAATAGTGGGGCAAGGGTCCGCCGGCGTCCTTGACCACGTACTCGTCGAACATCTTCTTCGCCACGTCGGGGTTCGACGAGGCTATGTCCTTGTCCATCTTCGGGTCGCTTTCCAGGTCGAAGAGGTGGGCGTCTTCGCCGTTGTAGAGGCTGAACATGGCGTACTTCTCGTCGCGGGCCCAGACGTGGTCGTGGTAGCCGGCCGTAAAGTGGGGCCTGGGGTCCGGTTCCTTTCCGTCAAGCACTACAGAGAGGTCCTGGCCCCCCATCTGCGGGTGCGGCTCGAGGCCCATCGCGCCGAGTATCGTTGGGGCCACATCGTGGGTAGAGGCGTAGTGGTCGCTGGTCTGGTCCGCGCCCTTGCCGCCAGGGTGCCTCATAAAGAAGATGGTGTCGGTGAGCTCGGGGTAGAGCGCGCCGGCGACCTTGCCGGCGTAACCGTGCTCCCCGAAAGCGTGTCCGTGATCCGATTGCACTATGAGCAAGGTGTTGTCCAGGATTCCAAGGTCTTGGGCCTTGTCGAGGAAGTGGCCCAGCCAGTGGTCGGTCATCGTAACCTCGGCGGAGTAGCGCGCGTGCATCCGCTCGAGCTGGCGCTGTGTGAGCCAGTCAGAGGGACCGCTGCTGGAGGTCACGGGCTCGGGGCCGTCGTAGGCGTCGCTGTAGAGGTCGACGTACTTCTGCGGCGGGTCCCACGGCTCGTGCGGGTCGTAGTTGTCGACGAACATGAAGAAAGGCTGGCTCTCCTTCGCCATCTCCAGGTACTCGGCCGCCTTGGTGAACACCTGCGGGGCGAACCAGTCCTCCTCCCTCTGGCGGCCCACGGTGTTCGCGTAGTACTGGTGCATGATCTCCTCGGAGTGCGCGGCGCTCGGGCCACCAATCAGGGTGTTCTCCATCTTCTTCTCGGAGGCCGGCGACGGAGGCCTGAAGAGGTCCCTCTCCTGGCCCCTGATGAAGTCGAAGGCGTGGAAGCCGCGGTGCATGTCGTAGAAGGGCCTGAACTGGTGCAGCGTGTCGGTGACCATCAGGTTGTAGAAACCTTCTCCCAGGAGGATCTCGGCGAGGGTAACCTGTCCTCTGGGGATAGGCTGCCAGCCCCAGAGGCTGACGTCCTCGTCGTACCACTTCTGCCAGTCCCTGAACGGGAACGTCCTTATCCCCGTGTGGATAGCGCGCCGCGCCAATATAGTTGGCAGAGACTCCGGGTAGGAGCGGTCGAAGCGCAGGCTCTCTCTGGCGAGGGCGTCGAGGTTGGGGGTCTTTATCCATTCGTTGCCGTAGACGCCAAGGTGGTCCCTTCTCAGGCTGTCTATGATCACCACTATCACGTTCATTCTCGATCCCCCGCTCGGAAGGTACTCGTCGGGCACTTGTGTAAAGCTGTTTGCCAGGCTGCCGCACCCGGCCGCGCCGAGCATGGTAACCCCGGCGGCCCCTGCCCCGGCCACTTTGAGAAAGTCCCTCCGCGTGAGGGTGCGCTCCTTCAACCCTCGCCACCGGATAAGCGCCGGCAGGACAGGGCGTCGGCGTTCATTCGACCGCCGTAGTTCTTCGGAGCGAGGAGCATTTTGATGTTCATCTTCGATGCCTTCTCTACCACATCGCACCAGCCGCCGGAGATTGTAGCGAATAGAGTCCCCCTCCGCAGGACGTTCTTCGCCTTCACACCCTCATGCGTCCCGAGACTCGCACCGGAGGGGAGGTTGGTCTAAGGTACGCGCGACACACTACTCTCGGCAAGGACGGGTATGCACGCAGATACAAGATGCTCGGAAGGTGATCTCTCTCTGGAGTGGTCCTCGTGAACTGGCTGGTCACGGGCGGCTGTGGCTTTATCGGGACGGCCCTGATCCGCTCTCTCATGCGGGAAGGCGACCACGCCGTCAGGGTCGTCGACAACCTCTCTGTAGGGACACAGGAGGACCTGGCCGCCGCTGCGGATTTCGTCGAAGTATCGTCCGAAGAGCTCGGCCCCATAGCCGCCGGCGAGCGGGTCGAGCTGGTCGCGGGCGACATAACGGACGAAGACCTCGCGCTACGCGCCGCAAGGGGCGCCGACGCCATCGTCCATTTCGCGGCGAACACGGGGGTGATGCCCTCGGTCGAGGACCCCAGGGGCGACTGCATGAGCAACGTCTTCGGCACGCTCAACTACCTCGAGGCCGCCCGTCTGGGCGGTGTGGGGCGCTTCGTCTTCGCCTCAAGCGGGGGGACGGTTATCGGGGAGGCCGAGCCGCCGATACACGAGGAGATGGTCCCCCATCCCGTCGCGCCCTACGGGGCGAGCAAGCTCGCCGGAGAAGGCTACTGTTCGGCGTACTTCCAGACCTTCGGCGTAGAGACCGTCGCGCTACGCTTCGGGAACGTCTACGGACCACTCTCGGGACACAAGAACAGCGTCGTCGCGCGCTTTATCAAGAGGGCCGTGGAGGGGGAAGTGCTGGAGATCTACGGTGACGGCACCCAGACCCGCGACTTCATCTTCGTGGACGATCTCGTCGGGGCCGTGAGGCTCTCGGCCACCGTCGAGGGCGTGGGCGGCGAGGTCTTCCAGATCGCCACCAGCGCCGAGACGACGGTGCAAGAGCTGACGGACAGGCTGCTTCCCGCCCTCGCCGCCGAAGGTGTAGGGAACATCGAGGTCCGCAAAACGGCCGCCCGCCGCGGGGAGGTGCGTCGCAACTACGCCGACACTTCCAAGGCGCGGCGATTGCTCGGCTGGAAGGCCGATGTCGGCCTCGACGAGGGCCTCAGGCGCACCGTGAGATGGTTCTTGGGGAGGGGCTAGCGGCCTGCGGCTCCGGGTCGCATCCCCACGTAGAACATACCCTGGGCCACGGCGGCGACGAAGGTGCCGAGGGCCAGGGAGTACGCGACCCGCTCGACGACACCGAAGCCCAGCGCCGTCAGGCAGACGCCGCAGGCGAGCAGCCCGACGAACCACCCGAGCGCCGCGAGACGACCCTGCCCTAGTGCGAAGAGTCCCTGGTTGAGCGCGTCGGAGAGGAGGTAGAAGGCGGCCATCGTCGCCAGGGCGACGAGCACGGCCAGGCCTGCGTCGAACTCCGCGCCGGCGAAGATCCTGAGCCCCCACTCGCCGAACGTCCAGGTGCCGGCGACCATGAGCACACCCACGAGGCCGACGACCCCTAGCGCTTTGGCCACAAAGCGATCGAAGGCCCCCCTGCCTTCGGTGGAGAGCACGCGGCTCGCCCGGGGCAGGAGCGCGCCTATGGCCGGGCTCAAGACGTACTGGGGGATGCGCGTGAAGATCAAAGCCGCACTGAACACGCTCACCTGCGCGTCGCTGCCATCAAGGACCCTGGCGAGGATCGGACCACCGTTCATCAGTGCCTGCGCGAAGGCCATACAAGCCAGCACCGGCGCGGCAAACCGGAAAGCCTGCCAGGCTGAGAAGGGCTCTCCTTCCCGTTCCGGCGCCGCCGCCCGGGCCGGCCTGACGGCGAGTACGCCGATGAGCGGGGCGAGCACGATGGCGACGACCGGTCCGAAGACACCCCATCCCACGACGAGCAGCACGGCGGCGATGAGCAACCTGCCGGATGACTCGACCACGATCTGGGCGCCGAGCCGAAAAGACTGCCTGTGCCCGTTGAAGATGCCGCGCCGGAAATATTCGGGCGCGTAGAGGACGACGGCGACGATAAATGCGACGGTGAGCCACGGGTCTTCGAAAAGTTCATCGGTGAGCAGCGGCCCCGCCAGCAAAGCACAGAGCACGAACGCCACTACCAGCCCGATCTGCCAGTGCCTGACCGAGGAGACTACGGGACCCCAATCACTGCCCCGGGCCTCCCTCTCGGCGACGTAGCGCCCCAGGGTCTGGGTGGCGCCGATCCAGAGCACCTGCACGGTGAGGAACGTGGCCGACCACAAGAGGGCCAGCGGCGCGAAGCCTTGCTTGCCGAGGACGTGGGTACAGAGGCTCTGGAACGCGAACGTGAGCACCCCGGCGATGCCGAAGGATGCCGCGATGTGGACGCTCCCGGCGCCCGCTCCCTGTTGTCCTTTGAACAAGTTAGGCCTCAGGTTTCAGGTCTTTTATCATGAACGAGAGTGTATCCCGTTAAGCGATCGTCCTGGCATCCTCCGGGCAGAGAGACGTTGTTGGCGAAGACGGCCACCCTAGTAGCGGTCCTGAAACCTGATGCCTTTATCTCAACCACGTTGAGATAATCACCCTGAAGACCCCCAGAGGGTAGGCCAGCTTCGGGGGTTTCTTGGTCTCGCCCGCCGCGCGGGTCATCATCGAGACGGGGACCTGCTCGAAGCGCAGCTTGTTCTTGAGGCCTTCGAGGATGATCTCATTGGCGTTGAAGCGGTCTTCGCGCAGGTTCAGCTTGTGGAGCTCCGAGACCCTTATGGCGCGGTAGCCGTTGGTGCAGTCGGAGACCTTGACGCCGGTGAGAAGCGAGATCATGCGCGAGAAGAACACCACCCCGATGTGGCGGACGCTCCCCGCCTCTTCGTAGTAGCCCATAAAGCGGGAGCCGAGCACGAAGTCCGCCCTGCCCTCGATTATGGGCTTGACGAGGCGGTCCAGCTCCTCCGGTTTGTACTGGCCGTCGGCGTCGAGGTTGATGACGATCTCGGACTTCTCGGCCTGCGCTATGGCGAAGCCCGTCCTGAGGGCGTCGCCCTGCCCGCGGTTGACCACGTGGCTCACCACGGGCACGCCCTCGGCCCTGGCGATGTCGGCCGTCCTGTCGGCCGAGCCGTCATCGACGACGACCGTCTTGACCTCGTGACCCAGAACCCGGTCCGGGATGCGGCGCAAGACTTCCTGGATGCCGCCCTCCTCGTCGTAGGCGGGCACGATTATCAGGACCTCGCCGGGGTGTCCCTCGGCCCTCTCTTCGGAGGAGAGGTACTTCTCCGAGTACTCCTTTACGGCGAGACCGGTGACGATCTCGCCGTTGCGGCGTCCGGCCTCTCGCACGCGGCCAAGGAGGTTCAG
>DATMVF010000187.1:0-4643 GCA_035563475.1 Rubrobacter sp. | reverse complement strand
GGCTACCTAGAACTTGCGGCTGAGGGCATCTTGGGTCGCGACGAGTTGAGGGCGAAGCTCGCTGTCCTCGAGGAGACTCGCGAGACCGCAGAGCGCGAACTCCACGCGCTTGAGGGCCGGAGCGAACTCCTTAAGAACCTGGAGCGTGAGAAGGATTGCATCATCGAGAGGTACGCTGGCTTGGTACCAGAGGCCCTCGAAGAACTCTCCCCCAAAGAACGTCACCGCGTCTATAGGATGCTGAGGTTAAGTGTGGTGGCGCACTCCGATGCAACGCTTGAGGTGCACGGCGCCTTGTCGCGAGCCGGATTGGGGACAAAGGACTTATTACGGACGTCATAGCTCCGCCTACGGACGCCGAGGGCGGTCTGTTCTCCGAGATCAACGACAACTCCGTTGCCATCCTCTTGACCTACGGCACGGCCCGCATCCTGCTCGCAGGCGACGCCGAGGCGAACGAGGAGGAGTACATGGCGAACGGTCCTTACACCGGTCCCCTGACGATTTTGAAGGTGACCCACCACGGCTCCAACACCTCATCGACCCCGCTGTTTCTCAGCCGCTTTCCGCCCAAAGTGGCCGTCATCCAGTGCGGCGCGGACAACCCCTACGGGCATCCCACGCCAGAGACCCTCGACAGGTTGCAGAGGGTAGGCGCGAAGGTCTTCCGCAACGACGAGGACGGGGATGTGATCGCCACCATAAAAGACCAGGAACTGAAGGTGGCCACAACGAAACGCTGATGTGCGCGACTCCACCTGCGTCCGGCTAAAGCCATGGCGCTTGAGAACCGAGAATGTTGCTGTATTGTTACCCTTGTAAGGCATACAGAAGGAGGAGAGACATGGTCAGCTTCAATCGTGTCGTACTGGCCGGTAACTTGACCAGAGATCCAGAACTGCGTTTCACCAACGACGGCATACCAGTCTGCTCGTTCGGACTGGCCGTCAACAGGGTGAGGTCGCGCAGCGAAGAGGTGGACTTCTTCAACATCACCGCCTGGCGCGAGCTCGGCGAGACCGTCGCCAACTACAAGAAGAAGGGCGACCCCATCCTACTCGAAGGACGCCTGCAGTATCGTACCTGGGAGGCCCAGGACGGCTCAAAGCGGAGCGCCGTCGACGTGGTCGCCGACAACGTGCAATTCCTCGGCCGACCCGGCGACTCGGAGGACGGCGCTTCTTCCGGCGGCGGGGGCGGACAGGCCCGCCGTGGAGGGGGGCGCGGAGGCCGGCGCGAAGAGGTGGAAATCGATGAAACTGACTTTGAAGATATTCCATTTCGATACTTTAGTATCAAGCCGCTCGTAGCCCGAGATATCTTGTGAGGTGAGGTCAAAAGTCTGCAGGGGCTGTAGAGTCGAGAAAAACCTTTCGGAGTTCTACAAACACCCTCAGATGACGGACGGCCACCTGAATAAGTGCAAGGTCTGCATCAGGGCACGCACGCAGAAGTACCGGCGTGAGCACCTGGAGCAGTACGCTGAGTACGAGAAAGCAAGAGTGAACCTACCCCATAGGGTCGAGGTGCGCCGAAAGTACGAGGAAGAACACAAGGAACAGATCGCTGAGTACAAGAAATGATGGGCAGCGGAGAACGAAGATAGCGTAAACGCTTCCAGGCGTAAGCACTACGAACGTGAGCGCGAAAAGGTAATTGCTCGCAGCAAGAAGTGGGCCGAGGAAAATCCTGAGAAAGTCAGGCAAGCCAAAGCCAACAATAGTCGCAAGAGGAGGGCCGCGAGGCACGCCAGTCCAGGCAGTTTTACCGCCGCAGAGTTCAAGGCGCTCTGCGAGAGTTACGGCAACAAGTGTCTCGCCTGCGGCACTACCGAATCCTTACTGGAGGCTGACCACGTCGCACCTCTGACCAAGGGAGGCTCGGACGATATCGGCAACATACAGCCGTTGTGCGGTACGTGCAACAGGAAGAAATTCGTGAGCGTCATCGATTACAGATCAGCGTGGTTTGCAGAAGAGTCGGGCCCTGCAGGAGCGGCCGGCTTTCGGCTTTCAGCTCCTCTCTTTTGGTTGATGGCTGAGGCTACCCGTCTCTCGTACCGCCGCTCCCGAGCGGCTCCCAGTGGTGTACGGCGCGAGCGATGTGCTCGGCCATGAGGCGTTCGGCGTCGGCGGCGCGGCCTTCTGAGACGGCGGTGAGGATCTCACGGTGTTCCGATACGTCGTCGTGCAGCCAGTTGGGATCTGCGGTGCGCCTGGATAAGAGCCGACGGCCGACTTCGACCAGCCAGAGCGAATTGAGTACCCGCATTAGCTCCTCATTGCCCGAGGCGAGCGCGAGCGCGATGTGGAAGTCGCGGCTGGCGTCGTGGGCGGAGATCCCGTCGCGCGCGCCCTCCTCGCTCGCGATGGCCTCCTCGAGTCGCTGAAGGTCTTCTTCCGTTCTTCTCTGGGCCGCGAGACGTGCGATCCCCGGCTCCACGATGGACCGCACCTCCATGCGGCGCAGCACCGCGTCCAGGCCGAGATCGGCGACCCGGAATCCACGGTTGGAGTGGAAGTCCACCAGACCCTCGCCCGCGAGCCTTCGCAAGGCTTCGCGCACGGGGGTGCGTGAGATCCCAAACCTCTCCGCCAGCTCCACCTGCCCGAGCCGGGCCCCCGGCGGAACCTCACCCCCAAGCACGTACCCGCGTATCCGCTCGTAGGCAAGGTCCGCTACGGAGTCGACCCGGATGGGATCGCTTGCTGCGGTCGAACGGGGGACCGATTCCATCACCCGATCATAGCCTTTATGGATACATTATGCAATGAGCTTGCAGAGCCTTGACACACACCCCATTTCTGGATAATGTATCCAATAAGAAAGGAGCTGGAATGGGTAGAAGGGTAAGGATCCTGCACGAAGGCGGGTCTGCGTGGGGCAGGCTCGAGGGGGGAGAGGTTGTCCTGGAAGGGGGGGGACGGGTCCCTGAGGCGGAGGCCGAGTATCTGGCGCCGGCGGAACCGACCAAGATCCTGGCGGTCCACCTGACCTACCGCAGCCGCGTAGACGAGTATGCTGCGCGCACTCCGCCGCAGCCGTCGTACTTCCTCAAGCCGACGACGACCCTTAACGGGCACCGCGGTGTGATCAGGCGCCCGCGGGGGACGGAGTTCCTCAACTACGAGGGAGAGTTGGCTGTCATCGTCGGGCACCGGATGAAGGGGGTGGCGGAAGAAGATGCCCTTTCTTACGTCGGCGGCTACACGTGTGCCAACGACGTGGGGTTGCACGATTTCAGGCATGCGGACCGGGGTTCCATGTTGCGCGTCAAGGGGCAGGACGGGTTCTTGCCGCTCGGTCCCGAGGTGGTCTCGGCCGACGAGTTCGACCCGGAGGACTTCCGGCTTCGGACCTATATCAACGGGGAGGTGGTGCAGGAGGGAGGATCCGACGATTTGATCTTCCCCGTCGCCTACCAGCTGGCCGATCTGTGCCGCCTGATCACGCTGGAGCCCGGTGATGTGGTCCTTACCGGGACACCCGCGAACTCTAGGCCGATGGAGCCCGGCGACGTGGTCGAAGTGGAGATCGACGGCATCGGGCGCCTGACGAATACCGTCGAGGAGTGGGACGTGGACCTCACCGGGCCAGGCGAGCAGCCCGAGACTTCGGCCAACACCCTGCACGTCGCCCTCGCCGTCTCAGAGGAGGAGGCCGAGAAGATGGTCTCGGAGGCCGGCGGGTGAAACCGGTTCTGATCCGCCAGCACGAGGAGATGACGCCGCCGGGCCTGCTGGTCGAGTGGCTGGAGGACCGCGGCATTTCATACGAGGTGAATTACTCCTACAAGGACGGGTCGATCCCCGACCCATCCGACTATTCGTTCGTGGCTTCGCTGGGTTCCCCGTACGGTCCCAACGACACGCACGAGCCTGGGGTCTTGGCGGAGCTGGAGTTGGTCGGGGCCGCGGTAGAGAAAGATGTCCCCGTGCTCGGGCTGTGCTTCGGTGGCGAGGTGCTCTCCGCCGTGCTCGGCGGGCGTGTAGAGCGGGCGCCGGTGCCGGAGCTCGGCTGGCGAGAGATCGAGACCGACGATCCGGGCGCGATCCCCTCAGGTCCCTGGCTGGAGTGGCACTACGAACGTTTCACGACGCCACCGGGCGCCGTGGAGGTGGCGCGCACGGCCGACGCCGTGCAGGCGTTCCGGCTCGGGCCTCACCTCGGGGTCCAGTTCCACCCGGAGAGCACCGTCGAGATCGTCGCAGATTGGGCTGGCGCGGATACCGAGAATCTGGCGAAACTCGGTATAGGAGACGGAAGAGATCTCCTTGCCATCCCGCCAGAGCGGGAGGAGGCGGCCAGGGAGGCCGCCTTCCGCCTCTTCGATGCATTCTTGGCGGAGGCCGCAACACACCGATCTGAGAACTCAGCCGGCGCCGCCGGCGGGAAGGAGTAGTCGTGGTCCAGAAAGAAGAACTCGTGGCCAGGCCGCCCGAGCTGTCCGACGAGTCCGTAACGTGCGTGAGGGTGCTCTACCCCGACCTGCACGGCGTGGCGAGGGGCAAAGACGTGCCGATTGGTGAATTCGAGCGTGCGATCGAACACGGGCTCGCGTTCTGTTCGGCGGTCATGGGGACCGATCTTCGCCACACCCCCGTCGTGGGCGGCGAGGAGGGGTACCCCGACCTGATCGCCTT
>DATMVF010000186.1:0-11988 GCA_035563475.1 Rubrobacter sp. | reverse complement strand
GATCGCGTACATGGTCTCCGGCGTCGAGCCGCCCGCGAGCACCACGGCGAAACGCCCGTGCTCCTCGATTGCCTCCCCGGCCCTGGCCGCGAACTCGCGCGCGGCGGCCGCGGAGAGCTCTTCTTGACTACTATAGACGTGGACGCTCACAAGTCGAGTATCTCCACGGCCTCGAGCAGAGATCGTTCATAGGCTTCGTCGCGCCCGCGATAGCGCAGCTCTTCCCCGACCAGGACCCCGAGATCGAAGGACCCGAGGTGGACGGTGCGCTCGGCGAGCAGTTCGTCTCCCCGCATCACGGTAGTCCTCGCGTGGGAGAGCTCACGGTGGCGCGAGACCTGGAAGCTGTATTCCTCCGAGTACAGCCGGATGCGCCTCAGCCTGGCGTCGGGTGAATCAGGAGAGAGCACGACGACGATCCGACCCGAGGGCCCGGAGAACTCTATATTCTGGCCGCCACCATTACGGCACTCGGGTCTCCATCCCAGGGTGGAGGCGAGCCAGCCCAGGAGAAGCAGTGCCCTGTTCTCCCCGCCCGGCGCGTAGAGAATCTCTGCGCTTTCGATCTTTTCGAGGTCTCCCGCCCGTTCTGGGGTGCCGAAGGTATCGGCCAAGAGCGAGCGCCAGGGCGAGAGCCCGACCCACTGCAGGTCCCCGATGGCCGGCATCTCGGGATCTCCGATCAGGGCTGCTATCTCGCGCAGGCAGGTTTCGTGATTCTGCGAGGCCGCCGAGTCCACGATGACTCGGTCCGCGAGATCGGCCATCGCCGCGAACTCCTGCGAGCGGGGCGAGAACCTGCCCGGGTACCACAGGAACACGGGCAGGTCGGGGATAAGGAGCGGACCGGCGAAGCTCTCCAGGTGCCTCGCCGCAGGACCTTCGGCGTGTATGGTCACCTGCTCGGCGCAGACCTGTGCGCTGCTGCCACCCCTGACGTTGCAGAAGGCGGAGAGCCCCACGTCCACGTTCGGTTCGCCTTCGGGGTCGGCGATCAGTACCACGGCCCGAGCCGGATGGCGGCCCGCCAGCTTCGAGACCGAGCCGGTGATCTTTTGCGCCGACTCCTCGTCGGTCACCACGATCAGGTTGAGCACGCTGGAGCGCAGGGCGAGCGTCCCATCATCGTTGGTGCGCAGTTTGCCAAGCTCGCGTTCTATCTGCCCGACGTTCATCCTCGCGCCACCGGGGGCCTGGCGCGTCTCCCCGATCATGGCCTCCTCCACTCCCTTCCGTCCCGCTCGAGAAGCGCGTCGGCCTCCTCCGGTCCCCAGGTCCCTGCAGGATAGAACGATACCTCCCGCTTCTGTGACCAGTGCCTCATCACGGGGTCGAGTATCCTCCAGGCACCCTCGGCCTCGTCGGCCCGGATGAACAGCGTCGGGTCGCCGAGCATCAGGTCGAGGAGCAGCCGCTGGTAGGCATCCGGAGCTTCTTCGAGGAAGGCCGTACCGTAGAGCAGGTCCATGTTCACCGAGCTGACCTCGAAGCCGGTGCCAGGGACTTTGGCCCCGATCTTCAGGGAGAGACCTTCTTCGGGTTGGACACGAATGACGAGTACGTTCGGCTCGAGGCCCTCGGTGTCGTCGCGGGCGAAGGGGGTATGCGGCGAGGAGTGGAACTGGATGGCAACCTCCGTCGCCTTCTTCGGAAGCCTCTTGCCGGCCCTGATGTAGAACGGGACCCTCGCCCACCGCCAGTTGTCCACGAATACTTTGAGCGCGACGAAGGTCTCGGTCACGGATTCGGGGTCGACGTTCTTCTCCTCGCGATAGCCTGGCACCTCTTCACCCCACACCCAGCCCCTCTCGTACTGCCCGCGCACCGCGTAGTCCTCGACCTCGTGCTCGGGGATGGGACGGACGGCTCTCAAGACCTTTACCTTCTCCTCGCGCACTGACTCGGCGTCGAAAGTCACAGGCGGTTCCATCGCCGTAAGGCAGAGGACTTGCATGACGTGGTTCTGGACGATGTCGCGCATGGCGCCGGCTTCCTCGTAGAACGCCCCGCGGCTGCCCACGCCTATGTCTTCGGCGACCGTGATCTGGACGTGGTCGACGTAGTGCTGGTTCCAGACCGGCTCGAAGATCCCGTTGGCGAACCTCAGGGCGAGGATGTTCTGGACCGTCTCCTTGCCGAGGTAGTGGTCGATGCGGTAGATCTGGGTCTCATCGAAGTACCGTTGGAGCTCTACGTTGAGCTCCCTGGCACTCCCAAGGTCCCGCCCGAAAGGCTTCTCTACGACCAGCCTCGACCAGCCGCCGTCTTCCCCTCTGTTCAGGCCGGCCTCGCCCAGGTTCTCCACTATGGCCGGGAAGAGCGAAGGCGAAGAAGAGAGGTAGAAGGCCCTGTTCCCTTGGGTTCCCCGCTCACTATCCAACCTCTTCAATAGTTCTTTGAGTTCGCCGTAGGTCTCAGTCTTCTTCGAGTCGCCGGGCATGTAGAAGATACCGTTCGAGAAGGATTCCCAGACGTCGTCAGAGACCTCCCCGGAGCGCTGTTCCTCCAATGTCTTTCGGAGCCTGCCCCGAAACTCCTCATGGCTCATCTCGGTCCGCGAGATACCAATGACCGCGAACTCGAGCGGCAATCTCCTCTGCGCAGCGAGCTCATAGAGAGCCGGAACCAGCTTGCGGGATGTAAGGTCTCCAGAGGCCCCGAAGATCACCATCACACCAGGCTCGGGCACACGAGGGAGCCTCTGCTCGTCCCTGAGGATGTTCTGCATAACCTGCGTATCGGCCATCGCTTGGCTACTTCTCTTGTTCAGTCGCAGCCTCTTTGATCGCGTGCCCGCCGAACTCGCCGCGCAGGGCGGCAATGACCTTCATGGCGAAGGAATCGTCCTGGCGGGAGGCGAAGCGGGCGAAGAGGGAGCCTGCTATGGCATTCGCCGGTACGTCTTCTTCTATCGCCTCGAGCACGGTCCAGCGCCCCTCGCCGGAGTCCTCGACGTAACCGCTGATGCTGTCGAGGTTGGCGTCCTTCTCGAAGGCGCTCTCGGCGAGCTCCAGGAGCCAGCTACGGACGACGCTTCCCTGGTTCCACAGGCTGGAGAGGGCCCTGAGGTCGTAGTCGTAGCGGGATTTCTGGAGGATCTCGAACCCTTCGGCGTAAGCCTGGAGCATCCCGTACTCGACCCCGTTGTGGACCATCTTGGCGAAGTGGCCGGCACCCGCGTCCCCGAGATAAGCGTATCCGTTCGGGGGTGCCAGGGTTTGGAAAGCAGGCTCGGCGTACTCGAAGGCGTCGGCGTCGCCCCCTATCATGGTGCAGTAGCCGACGTCGTAGCCCCAGACGCCCCCCGACACGCCGGCATCGAGCCACCTCAAGCCCGCGTTCCTGACCTCCCTGGCCCTCGCCACGGAGTCCCTGAAGTAGGAGTTGGCACCGTCCACGATGATGTCGCCCTCGTCGGCAAGCTCCATGAACTGATGGATCATATCGTCCGTCACATCCCCGGCAGGGAGCATGGTCCAAAGCACCCTCGGAGACTCCTGCATCCCTACAAACTCCTCCACGCTGTAGGCGCCTTCGGCCCCATGCTCGACCGCCTCGTCCACCTTGCCGGGCGAACGGTTGCCCGCGATCACACGCTCGTCGCCCTTATCAACGAGTCGGCGTGCCATGTTGAAGCCCATCCGCCCCATGCCCCAGATACCGATGTCCACTTCGCTCCTCCCTTCGGTCGTCGCTAGCTAGTCAGCACGCTCAGGCCTTTCAGGCCTTCGCTTGTCAGCTAGTCAGCATTTCAGCTCTTTATGTCGGTTCGCAGCCCGTGCTCGTCCGCGAATCACTCTCTTCACGAATCGTGTCTTTGAACAAGTAATCTCCTCGCCGTCCGATCGCAAGCTGACTAGCTGAAGTGCTGACAAGCCTGCGAAGCAGGCGTGCTGACTAGCTCACTAGTTGGCGGCTCTTGTTTTCGATCTCTTGCAGCATCTCGTTGAACGGATCGGCGAACTTCTGGATGCCTTCCTTCTCCAGGATGTCGGTTACGTCCTCGTAGTCGAGGCCGGCTTCTCTCAGGCGCTTCAGGAGTCTCTTGGCCTCTTCGACGCCTTCTTCAAGGGTGGGGCTTATGTCGCCGTGGTCTATGACGGCCTCTATGGTCTTCTTGGGCATGGTGTTGACGGTGTTGGGTCCGACGAGGTTGTCGATGTAGATGGTGTCGGGGTAGTCGGGGTTCTTGGTCGAGGTCGAGGCCCAGAGGAGGCGCTGGGTGTTGGCGCCATTTTCAGCTAGCTTGCGCCATCTGGCGCCTCCGAAGACTTGTTTGTAGATCTGGTAAGCCAGCTTGGCGTTCGCTATGGCGAGTCTGCCTCTCAGGTCTTCGGCGCCGACCTCTTCTAGTTGTCTATCCGCTTCGGTGTCTATTCTGGAGACGAAGAAGCTCGCCACGGAGTGCACGCCGGAGGGGTCTCCGCCGTTCTCGACCAGTCTCTGGAGGCCTCTCGTGTAGGCGCGGGCCACTTCGCGGTAGCGCTCGAGGGAGAAGATCAGGGTTACATTTATGGACTTGCCGCGGGAGATCATCTCCTCTATGGCGACGAGCCCGGGCAAGGTGGCCGGTATCTTGACGAAGAGGTTGGGCCTGTCGACCATCTCGTGCAGGCGGGAGGCCTCCTCGACCGTGGCCTCCGTGTCGTAGGCTATGTCGGGCTGGACCTCAAGGGAGATAAAGCCATCCCGTCCTCCGGTCTCCTCGTAGACGGGCATAAAGATGTCGCAGGCGTCGCTTATGTCCTTCCTGGCGACCTCCCAGAAGATCCGCTTCGGGTCGTCTTCTGTTTGGGCCAGTTCGTGTAATTGCTCGTCGTAGAGATCCGAGCCCGCTATGGCCTTCTGGAAGATGGCCGGGTTAGAGGTAACGCCCACGATGCCATCTTCTATCATCCGCTCGAGGCCGCCGTTCTTTATGTCCTCGCGCGCGAGCTCGTCGACCCAGGGCGCCTGCCCCAGCTCCCGCATCTTCTCCAAACGCTCGTTCACCAGAGTCCTCCTGACGGTAGCGCGTCCTGTTCTTTCAGTCTACCTCACACGTCAGGGGCACAGGAGCCGCTTCGATAGAGGGTATCTCGGCTAGGTTCTTTCGTGCCCCAACCCGGCCTCCCGGGCACGGATGACCCGGGGCCGAAGATCGCCTCGCCGCTGGCCACGGCCCTTATCGCGTGCCTCACCTCCTTACCCCTCGAGTCCTTTAGCAGGTAACCTCTCGTCCCGGCTCGCATGGCGGCGAACACCGAGTCGTCCTCGAACATCGTGACTACCAGTACGCCGACGCGGGGGCTTAGGTGCAGGATCTCACGCGTAGCCTCTATACCGTTAATGCCTGGCATCTCGATGTCCACAAGGGTCACATCCGGCTGTAGCTCCCTAGCCAGCTCTATGGCATGCTCGCCGTTGCTGGCCAAAGATGCGGCGCAGCCGCCCCGCAAAAGGTCCTACCGGTCGTCCGTCGGCTCCTGGACCGGAAGGTCCACCTCGGTTCCCATAAAGTCGTTCATGTAGTTGGTGAAGGTAGCGAGGTTCACGGTGGCAACCATCTCTATGATCTGCTCGTCGGTGTAACCGGCGTTTCGCACCTCCTCCATAGCCTCGTCCGAAGGGCGCCCGCGGCTCTCGACCACCTCCCGGGCGAACCGGAGGGCCGCTGCCCGCTGCTCATCCTCAGACTCGAACCGCTGCGCGCGCTCGATCTCGTCTTTACTCATGCCCGCTTGCTCCGCCACGGCGGAGTGGGCCGACAGTCAGTAGGTGCAGCCGTTGTAGTCGGAGGTTCCTATGTAGACGGCCTCACGGGTCAACTGGTCGAGGGCGCCACCCTGTAGCGCCTCCTCGAAGTCCATGTACGCTTGGAAGGCTGCCGGGGAGACGGCCATCTGCTTGAAGAAGTTCAGCATCTGCCCCATGGCCTGCTCGCCCTGCTCCATCAACTGCCGTGATTGCTCCGGGGCGTTCTCCGGTTCCAGTGGTTGGATACGCGGCATAAGATCCTCCTTTGGGTTTGCCACGATCTGCCCAACCCTTTCCTACCCGTTTCGGCAGGTGCGAAAAAGAGGAGGGGAAAAGGTGGTCCAATGCTAGTCGAACTGCTGAAATGCTGGCCGTGGCCCCGGGTCAACCCAGGACCAGGCGACGACCGAGCTCTTGGGCCACCGTGAGCACGAACTCTACCTCGTCGGACGTGGTCCTGAAGTTGACGAAGCACACGCGCAGGCAGGCGTGGCCGTCGACGGTGGCAGGCGCGAGGAACACGCGCCCGTCGCGTTGCATCTCGCGGGCGAGTTTGATGTTGTGCGCGTCGACATCATCTGCGCCGGGTGGAACGTGTTGAAAGCAGACGGTGGAGAGCATGGGGTCGTGGAGGAGCTCGAACTCTGGTGAGTCGCGCAGCGACTCCGTGAGATGTCGGGCGTTGGCGAGGGTGGCTTCGATCCAGGCGCGGTACCTGGCGGCGCCGTAGACGCGGAAGGCCATCCACAGCCGCAGAGAGCGGAACGGACGCGAGTACTCGAGCGTACGGTCTACCGGGTTGGCTACGTCGCCCTCGTGCAGCATGTAGCGCTCCTCGTGGCCGAACGCCGCCCGCAGTCTGTCCCTCTCACTCAGCAACACGACGCTGCAGCTCTTCTGCACACCGAGCCACTTGTGGGCGTCGATGGTGGCAGAGTCGGCACGCTCGAGGCCAGCGAACAGCGGTGCCGCGGTTGGCGCCGCCGCTCCAGGAAGCCCGTACGCGCCGTCGATGTGCAACCAGACGTCGTGGCGGGCGCAGACGTCGGCGACCGCGTCGAGCGGGTCGACGGCCCCCGTAAGGGTCGTTCCCGCCGTCGCAACCACCGCTACGGGCACGACGCCCAAGGCGACGTCCTTGGAGAGCGCCTCGTCAAGTGCCTCAGGCCGCATTCGTCGCCGGCCGTCGATGGGGATCTGCCGGATGGCGCTGCTCCCGAGCCCGCAGACCTCTACGGCGCGAACGACCGAGTGGTGGGCCTCATCAGAGCAGTACACCGCCGTCCGGTGGTCCCCGAGTCCGTCGGTGCGGCACCCTGGCAACGCCCGCTCGCGCGCCGCCAAGAGCGCCGTAAGATTCGAGGTCATTCCGCCGCTCGTGAAGACGCCTTCCGCGTAAGGGAAGCCGACGAACGCGGCGAGCCAGCGTAGGGTCTGCTCCTCGAGGAGATCCGCGCCGCCTGCTGCGACCGCCAGGTTAGCATCGTAGGTCGCCGCGAGCGCGGAGGCTAGCACCCCTATCTCCAGGCCGGTCGAGCCAATATAGCCGACATAGAGCGGTCTGGAGGGCGAGATGCTGGCGTCGAGGATACGCGCCGCGTCCTTCAGTGTGGCCTCGGCGTCACCGGCCTCCTCGGGCAGCGGCGTCTCGAGGCGTCCGATCAGAGTCTCGTCCAATTGCGGTTCGGCGGTGCGCGGTGTGTCGAACGACTCCCACGCCTCGCAGATGAAACGCTCGAGATCTCCCAGAATCCCTTCGCGGTCGGCGAGCGCGGGGAGGTCGGCCTGCTCGTGTTGCGGCGCGGCGTTCATCCTCGTTCTGTCCCTCTGGGAACCCACGTCTCCTGCCGCCGCTATTCCTCGGCGCCAGCGCCGCCGCCGATGCGCTCGTAGACGTCGGGGCGGCTACGCTTCAGGAAGGCGCCCACGATCAGGCCGACGATCCCACCCCCGAAGAGGATGAGGGGGAGCACGATCGTCATCGTGTTGATGGGGGCGTCGGTGAGGCCCGTGATCAGGACGTTGAAGTTGGCGACGCCGAGCACGAGCAGGATCAGGAGCAGAACGCCGGCGATCGCCGGCGCCCACGTGGCGGCCCAGCTTCCGACCGCGTCCTGCGGCCTCCGCCTGAAGTACCCTACGACTGCGAAGGACGTCGAAGCCATCAGGAGTAGCACGCCCAGAGCGCCGAGGTTCGTCAACCACGTAAACAGCGTGAGCACCGGGTTGGCCGCGGCTATGGCGAAGACCAGGACGACACTGAGCGCGAGAATAGACTGCGTCAGCGAGGCGACCCAGGGCGCGCCGGTGCGGCTGTTGACGCGGCCGAAGACCGAAGGGAGCACTCCCTCACGGCCCAGGGCGAATGCGTAGCGGGCGACAGCGTTGTGGAACGAGAGGAGCGCGGCGAAAAGGCTCGTGGCGAAGAGCAGCGCCGCTGCAGTGCCCCAGATCTCACCCAGCCGCTCGGCCCCTGTGATGAACAGCACGGTCGTAGGATCAGGGGCGCCGTCGGTCTCGAACCCGGCCCTAACGAGGGCTTCGGGGTTGACTATGGTATTCGGTCCGGCCGCGACGCCGAGCAGCCAGCTGGAGAGGGCGTAGAACACGGCGATCAGGCCCACGGCCAGGTAGGTCGCGCGGGCGACCGTCCGCCTGGGGTCGCGGCATTCCTCACTGTATATGGCCGCCGATTCGAAGCCCACGAAAGAGGCGACGCAGAACGTGAGCGTTGCGCCGACGGCGGTGCTGAACGCTATGGTCGGGCTGAAGCCGATCATCGTCAGGCCCTGTGGACCAGGGTCGGCCAGGATCGCGAAGTCGAAGAGGGCGACTATCAGCACCTCCAGGCCTAGCATGACGGCCAGCACCTTGGCGTTTAGGTCGATCTGCAACAATCCGAGCAGCGCTATCACGCCCCCTGCCACGAGGCACCAGAACCACCAGGGAAGGTCCAAGCCCAGGTATCCCGCCATAAAGCCGCCCATCGCGACCCCGAAGAGGCCGTAGATCCCGATCTGCATGCTGTTGTAGGCGATGAGCGCGACGAACGCGGCCCCGATGCCGGAGACCCGGCCGAGGCCCTTGGAGACGTAGGCGTAGAACGCCCCCGCGTTCTCGATGTAACGGCTCATCGCCGCGTACCCGACGGTGAACAGCGCGAGCACGATCCCGAGGGGTATGAACATGAAAGCGACGGCCCTGTTGCCGGTCACGAGGTAGGTCGCGGCCTGGCCGCCGGCCACCGCCGTAAGCGGCGCCGAAGCCGCGATGATGAAGAACATCAGATCCGGCACCCCCAGGGCGCGCCGGTGCAGTTTGGAGCTCTCGGTGGTCCCTGGTCGCGGGGTGATGCTCGGTTCGGCTGTGGACATCAGCTCTCCTCCTTCCGGCCCGGGACGAGCCCGCACCAATCCCTTACAAAGAGCCCGAGCACCTGCGCGGACTCGACGACGGAGCGCAGCGAGACGCGCTCGTCGATGCCGTGGATCCCCTCCCCCCGCGGCCCGAAGCAAACAGCGGGCATCCCCATGCGTACGAAATGGCGCGCATCCGTGGTGGCCGTCGTCGCCAGCGCCGGAGGACACCCTCCGTGCAACCGGGCGTACGCCCCCGACAGGGTCTGGACCAGCGGCTCATTCACACCTATGACCGAGCCCTCGCACGAGAACCCGTCGTAGCGCACGCGCGGCGGGTTCTCGGCCAGCCGTGGGGATGCGGCGACGGCTTCGGCCACGGCGGCCTCGACCCCGGCGCGCGCCTCCTCGGGCTCCTGCCCCGGGTACAGCCCGATGCGGCAAGAGAGCGTACACGTCGCCGCTACGGTAGAGGGCCAGTCACCGCCTGAGATCACACCAGGGTTCAAGTTGATGGGGTGCTCGAACGCGTCGAACGGCGGCGGCGGGTTCTCGTTGAGCCGCGCCTCGTGGCGCCGGAGCGCCGCCAGCACCTCCACCGCGGCGTCGATGGCGTTGAAGCCGAGATGGCTGGCGCGCGCCGCGTGCGCCGGGACGCCGGCGAGCTCAACGTGGAACCACAACACGCCGACCTGGGCGACGGTAATATGGTCCGGATGCGGCTCGCTAATGACGCAAGCGTCGGCCCGCGTACCATCCAGCAAACACTGCAACGCGCCGTGCCCCGTGCACTCCTCCTCGACGACGGACTGCAGCTGTATGTCCGCCGCAGGGGCGTAACCTGCCCTCTTTAGCGCCCGCACCGCGCCGGTCATGGCGGTGAGGCCGGCCTTCATGTCCCCCGCGCCACGGCCGTAGAGCCAATCCCCGTCACGCACCGCCCGGAACGGCGGGTTGGTCCACAACGCCTCCGCGGCCGGCGGCACGACGTCCACGTGGCCGTTCAGGATGAGCGAACGTCCCCCGCTGCCACGCGCGGCCCAGTCGGCGACGACGTTGCGCTTGCCCCTCACATCCCACGAAAACGGTGAGGCGCCCTCCGCGTTGCGCAGTGCTTCCGCGTCCAGGTAGACGTTGCGTAGTTCGAGACCGCAGTCGGCGAAGGCCTGTTCCATGATCCGCTGTCCGGCCTCTTCGTCCCCGAGGGTCGTGGTCGCTTCGACGAGGCGGACGAGGAGGTCCTCCATCCAGCCGGCCTCGGCGGCGACCGCGTCGAGGATAGCCTCATCGGAGGCGGTCTCGCCTGGCGTGGCGCCGGTTCTCATCTCACGCTACCGTCGAGGATCTGGAGCGTCTTCAGGTCTGAGTAGAAGTCCAGGGCGTAGTCTCCGCCCTCGCGCCCTATGCCGGAGATACCCATGCCCCCGAAGGGCGCCGTCAGGTCGCGGATGAGGAACGTGTTGACCCAGACCACGCCGGCGCGTATCCGGCGTCCGACGCGGTCGGCGCGGCCCATCGATCCCGTGTACACGATGGCGGAGAGGCCGTAGGGCGTGGAGTTGGCGAGGGCGACCGCCTCGTCCTCGTCGGCAAAGGTCTGGAAGGTGAGGACGGGACCGAAGACCTCGTTCTGCACCACCTCGGCGTCGTTGGAGGTCGGCTCTATGAGGGTCGGCTCGTAGAACAGCGGCCCCGCGTCAGAGCGGCGTCCACCGCGTACTATGTTCTGCCCGCCCTCGCGGGCCCGATCGACGAAGCCCTCCACGCGCGCGAGGTGGTCGGGGTGGATCAGGGGCGAGACCGTCGTCTCGTCCTCGCGAGGATCTCCGAGTACGTGCTCGTCGACCGCGGCGTGGAAACGTTCGAGGAAGGGCTCGCGAACCGACTCCTGGACGAGAATCCTGGTCCCGGCCAGGCACACCTGGCCGCCGTCATCGTACTGGCCAGCCGCTTTTGCGGCCGCGGCTTCGAGGTCGGCGTCCTCGAAGACTACGAGGGGGCCCTTGCCGCCTAGTTCGGCGGTGAACGGAACCAGGTTCTTGGCAGCGGAGACCCCGATCAGACGCCCCGTCTCGGGCGAGCCGGTGAAAGAGACCCGCCGCAACAAAGGATGCGCGACGAGCGCCGCGCCGGCCTCCTCCCCCATCCCCTGGACCACGTTGAAGACGCCAGGGGGGAAGTCTGCTTCTGCGAAAAGGTCGGCCAGGAGCGAGCAAGAGAGCGGGGACCACTCTGCTGGCTTGAGGACTACGGTGCAGCCGGCGGCGAGGGCCGGCGCGGTCTTCCAGGTGGAGAGCATAAACGGGGCGTTCCACGGTGTGATCACGGCCGCAGGCCCCGCGGGCATGCGCTGCACGCGGTTCCACGTACCCTGCGAACGCCAGTCGCGCTCCTCGTGGGCGACGGCGAGGTCGGCGTACGACCGGTAGTTGCGCGCCCCGCGCGAGATCACACGGGCGCGCAACGACCGCAACAGCATGGCCATGTCGGCGTTCTCGACGGCCGCGAGCCTGCCCGTGTTCTCGTCTATGAGGTCTGCGAGGCGGCGCAGATACGGTGCGCGTCCGGCTGGACCGAGGTCCGCCCAATCGGGGAAAGCATCGTGCGCGGCGCGCACCGCCATGTCGACCTCAGCCTCGGAGGCGCGCGAGACCTCGCCCATGACCTCGCCGTCGATGGGTGAGATGTCCTCGAAGCGCCGTTCGCTCGCGACGCGTTCGCCGCCGATAAAATGGTCGGGAGAGACCTCGTAGCCTGCGACCTCGATGCGCTCTGTGGCGGTGGTCATACGAGCTCCTTCACAGTCTCGAGGTCGTCTACCGTATAGCCGAAGGTAAAGCGGTAGCCACGGTCTATTTCGACCGGGGCCAGGGTGTCGTGCTCCTCGCCTGGGGCT
>DATMVF010000185.1:0-3808 GCA_035563475.1 Rubrobacter sp. | reverse complement strand
CTGACCGAGGACGTAGGTATTCCGACGATGCAGGAGTTGGGCTTCTCGGAGGACGAGATCCCGATGCTGGCCCGGATCGCCTACGAAGACCCGCAAACGGTCGGGAACCCCCGCGAGGTCACCGTCGCAGACTACGAGGAGATCTACCACGACGCCTTCGCAAGGGGGATCTGATGTACACCAGGACAAGAGACTACTCGATGTACCTCGCCGGTGAGTGGGTCACCGGCGAGGCCCGCATGGAGGCCACGAGCCCGGCGACGGGAGAGCAGATCGGGACCGTGCCCCAAGGGACCCGCGCAGACGTAGGGCGGGCGATAGCCGCCGCGAACGAGGCCTGGTCGGGGTGGGCGAATCTCTCCGCGTTCGAGCGTGGGGCAGCGATGATCCGGATCGCGGAGATCATCGAGGAACGCCGCGACGAGTTGGCACAGACGTTGACCCTGGATCAGGGCAAGCCGCTTGTGGCCGAGGCTTACGACGAGGTCGATGAGCTCGTCGCCTACTTCGAGATGGCGGGCGCCGACGTGACGCGGCTGGAGGGGGCCATGCCGCCCTCGGTAGACGCCGACAAGCGCGTCATGCTCTACAGGGTTCCGCGGGGCGTAGTCGGCGTGATCTCCCCGTGGAACTGGCCCTACACCATGCCGGGGGAGCTGATCGCGCCTGCGCTCGCCTGCGGCAACGCGGTCGTTTGGGCCCCCGCCTCCTCGACGTCCATCTGTGCCGTGAAGCTCGCCGAGTGCATCGTCGACGCCGGCCTGCCCTCCGGGCTCTTCAACATGATCACCGGCCCCGGTCCCGTCGTCGGGGACGAGGTGGCGGCCAACCCGGGTACACAGGCGGTCGGTTTTATCGGCTCTACAGAGACCGGTCAGAAGGTGGCCGCGCGTGCCGCCGGCAAGCCGCTAATTCTCGAGATGGGGGGCAACGGGCCGGTGGTGATCCTGGACGATGCCGACCTCGAGGCCGCCGCGGAGGCGAGCCTCACCTCCGCCTTCCTGGGCGCCGGTCAGAGCTGCACCGCCGGGGAACGGTTCCTGGTGCACGAGAGGGTCTACGACGCCTACCTCGATAGGCTCGGCGGTGCGATCGAGCGCACGATCAGACTCGGCGACCCCTTCGACCCGATCACCACGCTAGGCCCCCTAAACAACGAACCGACAGCCGAGAAGATGGATCTTCACATCTCCGATGCGCTCGAGGGCGGCGCAGAATTGGTCTCCGGCGGGGCCCGCGCCGAGGGTTTCCCTACGGATCTCTATTATCGCCCGACCGTATTGAGCAAAGTCACCGCCGGGATGCGCGTCTCTAGGGAGGAGACCTTCGGGCCGATAGTCCCGGCGACCGTCATCCGCGAGGAGGAGGAAGCCATAAGAGTCGTCAACTCCTCCCCCTACGGCCTGCTCTGTGCGGTCTTTACCCGGGATCTGGCGAGGGGTTTGCGCTTCGCCGAGGCGGTGAGGACCGGTTGGGTCAACATAAACGCCTCATCCAACCACTGGGAGAGCCACCTGCCCTTCGGCGGACGAGCAGGTTCCCGCTCGGGCGTCGGACGCGTCGGAGGACGCTACGCGATGGAGTCCTTTACCGAACTCAAGACCGTCATCGTGAGTCTGTAGTCAGCGGGTTCCGGAAGGGAACTTCCGGAACCCGCGCGGTCAGCGGTCAGCCGTCAGCTTCTTGTTCTTGCTGATCGCTGATTGCTGATAGCGCGCCGTGCAGAAGGCACTTGAGCCTTCTGCACGGCGCACTGTCAAGGCCCTCCTTCCACCTCCTCGGGCAGGTCGTACCAGCGTTTGCGATCTCCTATCTTCGCGCGCATCTTCCACCCGAAGGTCTTCGACTCTTCCTCGATGCGCGCGAGCAGTGCCTCGACGCGCTCCGTGATACGCTCCCTGCTCTCGTCTTTCAGATCGAAGCGCCCCAGGTAACCGTCAAGGACCTCGAGGTTGGCCGTGAAGGTGCGCCACAGGCCCCAATCGGAGGCGCATAGTTTGGCGATATGGGCAGCGTTAATCGTGTCTCCGTCCTGTTCGTCCACGGCATGGTCGTGCAAGAGGGCGAGGGCGTCGCCGACGTCCTTCTCGTTGAGCTCGATGATCTGGAGTTTCGTTAGCAGGAGCTCGGCGAGTGGGACGGTAAGCGGCTCCATAGTCATACGGTCACCGAAGGGGATCTCGTGGCACATCCTGAAGTTGCCGACGAGGACGTCGACTTGCCTGTCGTGCTTCTCGTCGAAGTAGAGCAGTCGCTCCCGGCCGTACATAGTGTTGAAACGCGTCTGCGGAACGTATCCCAGGGATTCGAAGAATCGCTGCGCCTGGGTAGACTTGCCCTTCTGTGTGATCCAATCCAGGTCGGCGTACTCCCGCTCGAAGGCGGGCTCCAAACCGTCGTGCGCGCGTACCTTTATGGCCACCCCTCCGAGCAGGCGAAGCGCCACGTCCCTACTCTCGGCCTCCTCGGCGACCCGCACGGCCTCCTCGACCATATCGGCCCTGATATCGTTCGTGTTCTGCTCTTTGCTCGTCATTACTACGCCTCCTGCGCGTTCTTTGCGGCTTCGATCCATGGCCGCACCAGTTCCCTGTACTCTTTCACTTCGAGCCACCGTCTGACGCCCTTCTCCGGATCTTTAGTCTCGTTTATGACCAACTCGAGGCTGCCTACCTGATCCTCGTCGAGCCTCATGGCGTTGATGAGGGCGAGGAACCCGAACGGCTCTTCCATGTTGTACGCCTGCTCGAGCCCGGCAAGCATCGCCGGCGTTGTGGCCTCGACGAGGCTGGATCTCAGGTGGTAACGCGGAACAACGTCGGTCTCGATCTTCTTCATCAGCACAGCGCCGGGCTCTATGCCCGTGATCATGTCGGTCCCCGAAGAATCCAGGTCGGAGATACTGCGCACGTCTTGCATGTAATCGGGGACGGCGATCCCGTACCTGGTCGGGTCGACGTACCACGGCTCTTTGGAGACCTCGATCCGGCCCCGCCCTCCCTCCACGAACTG
The DNA here is from genome assembly GCA_035563475.1 of Rubrobacter sp. GTDB lineage: Bacteria > Actinomycetota > Rubrobacteria > Rubrobacterales > Rubrobacteraceae > Rubrobacter_D. The sequence goes on along the minus strand of DATMVF010000185.1, from coordinate 796 downwards.
CTCGTGGTTCGGCATCCAGGAATCCAGGAAAGCATCGGTTTCGCCTTCGATCAGATCCCGGTAGACGGCCCCGACGCCGTCGGCGAGCTTGAGCTCGACGTTCTCGTAGCCGAGCTCCTCTTCGAGTAGTACCTTCGTCAGGTTGGAGTTGGCCACGTTCTCGTCCCAGCCCAGGTAGCCGAGCGTGAGATCCCCGCCGCCACCAAACCCGCAGCCCACACCGAGTGCCCCTGCTATCAGCAACAGCACTGAGGCCTTCAGCAAAGTCAGGAGCGGCCCGACCGGACCCGTTCTCTTCGGCGGACCGTTCGCCCATTTCGGACGACTGCCTCTCCCTAAACTGTGGTTCAGCCTCCGCGGCCTCTCCTTCGTCAGCCCGCAACCCAGGATCGCACGCCCCGCCGCTCACACCCCTCCCGCGGCCAAAAACAAAAACGCATGCAACCCTCGCACCCCAATCACCCAACCTGGGCGCGAGTACCGCTGAATCATACGTCGTTCCAGACCCCCGTTCAACCGAAACACGCGCCCCTGACACCAGATGCGCCCGAAGTGTTGGCCCACTCTAGCACAGTGTGTGGACCGGGAGATCCCCGGCCCCGACCCGGTGGTAAGCATGGCCATCGCGCGTTAAACTGTTGGCGCTTTGCGCCTGTAGCTCAGGGGATAGAGCAGCGGTTTCCTAAACCGCGAGTCGGAGGTTCGAATCCTTCCAGGCGCGCTTCCGAATTCTTTATAGGTATGCGGAATCTGTCACACTTAGAGAAGCCCCGGCGTGGTGCCGAGGCTCTATTTA
>DATMVF010000184.1:0-3305 GCA_035563475.1 Rubrobacter sp. | reverse complement strand
GCCCGTGGAACGTGGGCCGATTGATGGCCCCTCGGGGCTAACGATACACGCGGGCTATCCACCGCAGCGCCAGACGAACAACCGGCGGCAGTAACGCCCGGGCCACGGGGAGGATCCGCGTCTGGGCTCCGACATGCACCTCCGCCCGGAGACTCTTTGCGGCGCCGACGATGGCGGCCGCGATCTCGGTCGGCTCCTTCATGAAGTGTCTGGCCCAGGTCTCTTCGACCATGGAGCCTGATGTCTCGAAGAAATGGGTATTACGCACGGCGGTCGGGTATACCGTCGTTACTACGATGCCGTATTCGGAGAGCTCTGCACGAAGGGTCGAGGAGAGCGAATCGAGTGCCGCTTTGGTAGCGGCATAGTTGCCGGAGTTCGGCACGGGAAGCTTGGCCACCACCGAGACTACGTTGATAATGTGTCCGCGCCGGGCGGGCACCATGTGCTCCAGCGCGGCTTTGGTAGCGTACACGACCCCCATATAGTTGGTCTGTAGCTGGGCCTGAACCTCTTCCACACTCGTCTTGAAGAACGGCTTGTGCAGCCCGTAGCCTGCGTTGTTGATTAGCACGTCCACCCGCCCCCAACGCTCGACGGTCGCCTCGATGAAGTCCCTGACCTGTAGCTCGTCCGAGACATCGGCAAGCATCATGTGTACCTCACCGCCGCCCCCTTCGAGCCGCTCGCGGGCACTTTCGAGACGGTCCACCAGTCGGTCACAGACGGCCACACGGCAACCTTCTTCCGCGAAGGCTCTAGCGGTCTCCGAACCGATACCGCCGGCACCCGTGATAGCGACTACTTTGCCCCGCAGCCCTACCATGGATCCGTTCTCATGTATTATGGCCCGCCACCGGGGGGCTCTTGCCCTCTGTGCGTCCCGGGTTCTAGCGGCTCCGCGACTTCGCCACGTCTCGAACGCAGGAACACGGCCCCAGCGGCCATCAGGAGTCCCCAGAGGAGAGGCAGCCAGATCAAAGAAGCCATACCGCCAGGCCACCCGAAGCCTATCCCCTCACCCACCCAGTAGGTGCCGAAGCCCATAAGCAGCGTCGCCGCGATGAACTTTGCTGGTTTGACTGGCACCCTCTCCAAGGACGCCCTGAGCCAGAACGCAGAGCAGATGAGGACCACGCTGGCGACCACCGCACCGCCGATCGCCTCCAACCACTTCCCACCCGCCGTGCCCAGCCCGATCACCACGATGGCGATCTCGAAGCTCTCCACGAGGCTGCTCTTGAAAGCCGTCGCCAGGGCTACGGCGTCCCAGCCACCGCGACCGCCGTCTCGCGCCAGTTGCTCTCGAATACGTTCGTCATCGTCATCAGGCGTCTCTAGCACCCCGCCGTAATATCTCGTCACGGAACGCGCCCACGCCTGCCCGAAACCGAGCAGTATCACGCCGGCAAGGAGTTCGAGGGGCCTGGCCGGAATCAGCGCGAGACCACTACCCACCGCCAGGGCGGCGACCGCCACCAGCCCAATGGCACTCCCGGTGCCAACGAGGGCGTTGCGCCACCCGGCGACCCGACCGACCACGAGCACCACCGCAAGGACCTCGACCAGCTCGATCAGGGATCCCACAAAGGCACCGAGGAAGATCGCCCAGCTCACCAGTAATCCTCCATGGAGAGAGACTCAGCCCTCCAGATCACGGACCCGGATCACATCCCGATTGCTAGATTCACACGAGTCACTTCAGTGTCCGCTATTGAGAGCCATTCGCAATAACCGCATGATCGACACGATACACGTCCGGCGAGAAGAAAACAACTGATCTACGTCACAAGAGTCAGCGAGACGCCTGGAGGGAGGTTCGGGTGGGGGTGGGATCGTTTAGAATGACGGCTGTGGCAGGCGGCGGTATCTGATCGTGGAGGACGCATGAACGTGTTCGGGATCGACATTGGAGGGTCGGGGATCAAGGGCGCGCCCGTGGACACGCAGACGGGTGAGCTGATCGAGGAGAGGGTAAGGATCAAGACTCCCCAGCCGGCCACGCCCGAGGCGATCGTCGGTACTGCGGTGGAGGTGGTCCGCGAGGCCGGGTGGGAGGGCCCCGTCGGGTGCGGGTTCCCTGCCGTCGTAAAGGACGGCGTGGTGCAGACGGCGGCGAACATAGACAAGGCTGCGATCGGCTTCGACCTGGGCGAGGCGCTTCGGAGAGAGATAGATGCCCCCGTGAGTATCGTAAACGACGCGGACGCGGCCGGTCTCGCCGAGGTCCGCTGGGGCGCTGGCAGGGAGGAGAGCGGCGTCGTCTTGATGCTCACGCTGGGTACTGGAATCGGCACCTCCCTCTTCGTCGGCGGCCGGCTGGTGCCGAACACCGAGTTCGGACACATCGAGGTCAGGGGCAAGGACGCCGAGCACCGCGCCGCGGACAGCGCCCGCAAGCGCGAAGACCTGAGCTGGAAAGAGTACGCAGGGCGCCTCGACGAGTACCTCCACAGGATCGAATTCCTCCTCTGGCCGGACCTCATCGTCATCGGCGGCGGCATAAGCAAGAAGTCCGAGAAGTTCTTCCCCCACCTCACGGCCCGCACGAAGGTGGTGCCGGCCGAGATGCACAACAACGCCGGTATCGCCGGAGCCGCTCTGGCCGGAACCCGCGATAGGGCAGCCGTACAGACTGCAGAGAAGCGGTGATCCAGCCTACGCCCTACTCGCTGGGCGCCTTGAGAGGGCTGTGCAAGTATCTCGAGTCTGGTGCACGGAGAGCCCCGACGGCCGAAGTGCCGTAACCAGCGCGGACGGCCCAAGCGTCGTCGCTTACGCGCAACGCTTTCAGAGCACCTCGGCGTCGAAGCCGTGCTCCCGGGAGAGATCCGCGAGCACCGACTCTACGACATCGGCGGAATCGTCGGGTACGTAGAAGTAGGCGGTCTGGGGAAAGCGGTCGTCGTCGGGCTCGGAGCGTACGTGCTCGTAGTCGACGCCGAGCCTATCGAGCGCGTCCCTGACGCTCTCCAACGCTGCCTCGTCCCTGACGTTCTCTACGCGCAGCATCGCCTCACCAGGCATCGTTCACCCCCGCGAGGTCGAATTCCAGAAAGCGGCCGTTCTGCTGAATCAACTCCCCGTCAGCGTACAGTTCCCCACCCTGGCGCAGGTCGCAGACGAGGTCCGTGTGCACGCTCGAGTCGTTTTTGCCGCCGGTCTGGGCGTAGGAGCGGCCTATAGCAAGGTGCACCGTCCCGCCGAGCTTCTCGTCGAAGAGGACGTTCGCGCTCGGCCGGCGGATGCCGTAGTTGGTCCCGATCCCAAGCTCCCCCAGGTAGCGGGCCCCGGCGTCGGCGTCG
>DATMVF010000183.1:0-5577 GCA_035563475.1 Rubrobacter sp. | reverse complement strand
CGGAGATGAAGAGCGAGCGGAAACGCGAGCCGTCGGTGTCGCCGTTTAGGGGCATAAGCTCGATGAACCTGACGTGCATAGGATATTCGAGCGTCAGCCTCGCCATGTCTGCGATCTCATCGTCGTTCACCCCGCGCATCGCGACGGCGTTGATCTTGACCGGCGAGAGTGGCGTCTCGAGCGCCGCCATCACGGCTCTCCAGACCTTCTGGAAGTGGTTGCGCCGCGTAATGAAGGCGAACTTCTCGGGCTGAAGGGTGTCGAGGGAGATGTTGACGCGGTCGAGGCCGGCTTCGACGAGGCCCTCCAGGTTCTCCTCCAGCAGGAAGCCGTTGGTCGTCATGGTTACGTCCTCGAAGCCGAGATCCTTGAGCCACCCGACGAACATGACGACCCCGCGCCTGACGAGCGGCTCGCCGCCCGTTACCCGGACCTTTGTGACGCCTAACTCGAGGCACGCTTCGGCGAAGGTGAGCATCTCCTCAAGGGTCAGGATGTGACTCTTGTCCTGGAACTGGATATCCTCCGGCATACAGTACTGGCAGCGGAAGTTGCAGCGATCCGTGACCGAGATCCTGAGGTAATCCATCTTGCGGTTGTAGCTGTCGGTGAGCTGCGTCAAAGCATCCTTTCGGGCTTGCGCCCATCACTGGCTCTCGTCGGATTGTATCTTCTTTCGGAGACGAGAGTAGCGGCCGAATCGCCCGCGGGTATACTGCCCTGGGCCTGCGACCTCCGGTCGCAGTCTTTGCGTGGCCACTATCCGGGAGAAGGTGTTGCCCAGGAGGCTTTCGACGCCCCGGCTGATCGTCGTCGGTTTTCTCGCGCTGATGGCGCTTGGGACCGTGCTCCTCAAGCTGCCTCTCTCCACCGAGCGCGGCATATCATGGATTGACGCCATGTTCGTCTCGGTTAGCGCGGGGAGCGTAACCGGTCTTTCGACGGTGAATTTTCCTGCCACCTTCACGACGTTTGGGGCCGTCGTGGTCATGGTGCTGGTCCAGCTTGGGGGGCTTGGGATCATGACCGTGACGACCATGGCGGCGCTGTTCGTCGGGCAGAGAGTGGGCTTCCGAAACCTCATCGCGGTGCGCGAGTCGATAGAGAGCGTGGACTCGCCCCGCAACGTTCTGCGGCTCCTGTTGCAGATAGCCAGAATCACCTTCGCCGTCGAGCTCTTGGCGGCCGTCGCGTTGAGCGTGGCCTTCATCCGGCGGGGCATGGCTCCTTTGGAGGCCGTCTTTCAGGGCTTCTTCCATGCGATCATGGGCTTCTGCAACGCCGGCCTGGTGAACCTGGAGAGCGGCAGCTTCATACCCTACGCGGGGGACTGGCTCGTCGTCGGGACGCTGTCCCTGGCCATTATCCTGGGTGGACTGGGTTTCCCGGTGCTCGTCGACCTCTACCGTTACAGGAAGGGCCGCCGGTTGACGGTACATTCGCGGCTGGTCTTGATCACCTCGGCCGTGCTCCTGGTCGTCGGGATCGTCAGCGTGGCCGCGATGGAGTGGAGCAACTCCGGCACGCTCGGGGGGCAGTCCTTGAGCACCCGCCTGGCGATGTCCGTGTTCCAGGGCGTAACGGCGCGGACGGCGGGTTTCTTTACCGTGAGCTACCCTGAGATGCGCGACCCGACCCTGGTCGTGCAGACGTTGCTCATGTTCGTCGGCACGGCCCCGACCTCGACGGGTGGCGGCATAAAGGTAACCACCCTGGCGCTCGTGTTCCTCATCATTGTCTCGCAGGTCAGGGGGCAGGACAGGATCACGCTCTTCTGGCGCACGCTGCCCCGGTCCCTGGTCGCAAAAGCGCTCTCCGTGTTGGCCCTGGCCTCCTTGCTCGTCTTCCTGAGTACCCTCGCGCTCATGGTCTCGGATGGGCTCGAATTCTTGTCCGCCCTCTTTGAAGTGACTTCAGCGTTCGGTACCGTAGGGCTCTCGCTCGACGTCACGCCGACCCTGAGTACCTTCGGCAAAGTCCTGATCTCGGCCGTCATGTTCCTGGGTAGAGTAGGCCCGATCACCTTCATCGTGGCCCTGGCAGTCAGGCAACACACTTCACATTATCGATACCCCGAGGAGGAAATAGCGATAGGTTGACAAGCTGACCAGCTGAAATGCTGACAGGCCGCCGCAGGCGGCGTGCCGAAAGCGAAGGCGTCAGCCTGAGCTTTCGATCAACCCGAGACGGCGGGCTGCGTAGCCGGCCGTCGTCGCTTGCAGGAAGAGAGTAACGCAGACGGCGAGGGCGACCATGGAGACGGCGATCTCCGCGCCTTCGACCCCTTGCGCGAGGAGCAGGCTCGCGACGGCGGCGGGGATCACACCCGTCTCCCTGCACCAGCTGATAAAGGCGATCTCCCTTCCCGTCCAGCCGCCACGCCGGTCGGGCAAGAGGCACGCGAGAACTGTTATGGGGCGGGCCACGAAGATGAATACGAACATGACCAGCAGTCCGCCGACCAGGTAATTTCCGAGCGCCTCGAAGGGTAGGTTGAGCCCGAGCGTGACGAAGGCGAGCAGGGTGGCTATCTCAGCGACCTGTCCGAGGAAGCCTTCGAGAAGCGTGGCGTGCTCGTCGTGGTGGCCGAGCCTGAGATACTCCATGTTACCGACCATCAGGTCCATGACGAACGTCGCGAGGTAGGCAGATCCACCGAGAGACTCGGTCGAGAAGTACGCGAGCGCGACGACGGCGAGGATGGCCACCCCCGGTGACTCGTCCCATATCCCGGCCCGCGCCGTCGAAGCGACAGCGTAGCAGAGGACAGCCCCGGCGACGACGCCGATCAGGGCTCCGAGGACGAGTTCTTTGGTGAACTCCAGAGCAGGACCAGAGAACGTGAATCCGCCGGCCTCCACGACGCCGACGAGCGTCAGGGTAAGCACCGTGCCTGTAACGTCGTTGAAGGCCGACTCGGCGATTACTGTCTGGGACACTTTGGGGCGGAGTTTCAGGCGGTCGAACAGGGGGATGAGGATGGCCGGGTCCGTCGCGGACAGGACCGCCCCCACGAGCAGGGCAACAGGGAAGGCGACGCCGAACACGGGGGAGACCACCAGCGCGACGATGATGGCCGTCAGTTGTACGCCGGGCAAGACGAGCAGGCCGAGGCCCACGGCGGTACCCGAGATCACCCGCAGCGAGATGCCTGTGCCGCCGTGAAACAGGATGAGGGCACCCCTATGTTGAATAGGAGTTGGGCACCCACCCCGTTCAGCGGGTTCGAGACGAGCCCGAGCACGGAAGGTCCTATAAGGGCGCCCGCCGCGACAAGCACGACCGTCTGGGGGAGCCTTGTGACGGTCGCTATGAGCTGCGAGACCAGTCCGGCGCCCAGTATGAGGCCGAAGTCGCGGAGGATGTGCTCTATCTCCTCCACCTTCTAGCCGACCAGGGCTCCGAGCTTCTCCGCCAGCGTCCCCCAGCTCAAGTGCTCCACGCAATTCCGGCGCACGACCTCCTCGCACCGCCGCCTCTCCTTCTCGGGCAGCTTCAGGTAGTCGTTTAGCGCCTCTGCGAAGTTCTCCTCGAAGCCATCCATGCCGACGCGGAGGTCGAAGGACAGACCGCGGCCCACGATCTCACCCGCCTCCCTGAGGCCAGAGTGGTCCGACACGAAAGGAACTACGCCGCTCGCCGCGAACTCCGCGGCCACGAGCCCGAAGGTCTCGGGGAAGATGGAGGGTACCGCCGCGGCATCCGCGGCAGGAAGTACCTTCGTCAGGTCGCCGTGGTAGAGAGGCCCGACGAATAGTACGTCATCCTGCATGCCTTCGGCGTCGACGAGCATCTCGTCGGCGAGATCGAAATGTTCCAACGGACCAGCCGGCCCGCCTTCTAGTAGCTTTCCCATCTCGGCCAGCCGTTCTACAGTTGCCTCGTCGCCGTCGCTGAGAGAGCAGGTCAGCGCCTCGAGCCCCTCGCGGAAGGTGCCGAAGCCGATGACCAGCAGGCGGGCGCCCGTCTCCTTGCGCACCCTGGAGAAGGCAGAGATCAGGCTGTGCACGCCCTTGGAGTGGATCAGCTTTCCGACGTAGACCAGGAGTGGCCCCTCGCGGTCGAGGAAATCCCGCAGCCTCTCGCCCGCGTCCGTGTCGTGCGAGCGAGCATCGTAGGAGGCCGCCACAGCGCGCAGCGCACCGGCCAGCTCTCCCGCGTGGCCCGAACTCTCCAGGGCTTCGCGCAAAGACGCCCGTTGCGCCGGACCACGGCCCGGCCCGCCTTCGAGATGGTCGAAGACCCCGCGGTCGAAGGCATCGGGGCGGAAGAGGTCGGTGTCGACCCCGCCAGGGAGGGAGTGGGTTCTGTCTGCCAGGTCGGGGAAGTCCTCGGATATGGTGCCGGCGCTGTGCGAAGAGAGAGCCAGGATCTCCCGCGCGTCCTCCAGGCCTTCGCGGGTGAGAGCCATGTACTTCTCGCTCTTGCGCGAGACGTACTGGAGGCAACTCCCGTGGACGATGCTCACGTAGGGGAGTTCGCTGCCCTCCAGGGCACGGCGTGCGATCAACGGCCCAGGTACGGAGTGGTTGGTGATCACTGCCTCCGCGCCAGACACCCCGAGCACGGTCTTCAGAGCTTCGACGTTGTGCCCGAGGTAGTAGTCCAGTTCCTCCTGCGTCAGGTCCAGGAAGGTCTTCACGCGCCATCCCGGGTAGTCGTCGTAGACGTAGACAGGTAGTAGGTCTCCGATCTCGGGCCGGTAGAGCGTGCAGTGGCCCGAGTAGGGTGTCTCCTGCTCGCCCAGATCCTCGACCCCCTGTGCGCCTACCTTCGCGCTCATACCGACGAAATCGTAGGCCAGGGGGTCCGGCTCCTGGCAGATCAAATGCACGTCGTGCCCCGCGCCGACCAGAGCGCGACACAGGCTCTGGACGTAGATGTTACTCCCCGTGCCGGAGAGCATGTACCCGTGGGTCATGATCATCCTCATGGCGCTCCTTCTGGCCCGTGTGGAATTCGCATCTCCATGCTCGTATAGCGGAAGGTATCACAGAGTCGCGCCCCAGACTCAGCACGCTCCGGCTGCCGTCTCCGCTTGTGAGCACGCCGCCTCCCTGCGGTCGGCGGCTCTCGGCGCTTCAGCTAGTCAGCTTTTTGCTGAACTGCTGACAAGCCGCCGTAGGCGGCGTGCTGACATGCTGAAAGCGGAGCCCGCAAGGGCGCAGCGTGCTGAGATAGGCTGTAGTATTCGCGTGTACGATTCTTGATACTCGCAAGGAGGACGGCATGTTTACACGCGCGAAGACCGAGCCGGTGCCCGAAGTTGGGGCCGAGGCGCCCGAGTTCAACCTGCCCAGCGCCCAGGGAGGACAGCTCAGGCTGAGCATGAGGACCCCGCGGGGACCGGTCGTGGTCGCCTTCTACAGGCCGGCAGACGAAGAGGACGTCGAGTACTTCAAGGCGCTGGCCGCGAAGGAGGAGGAGATCAACCTCGCCGCGGGCTCGGTGGTCGCCATCGGGGTCGCCGAGCCTACCCAGGCCCTCAACTTCGCCAGGGCCTCGGGACTGAAGTCCTACGTTCTCTACGACTACGCCAGGGTCACGAGCCGCCAGTGGGGCCTCCTGGAGGGGGAT
>DATMVF010000182.1:0-11815 GCA_035563475.1 Rubrobacter sp. | reverse complement strand
CGCAAGGGACCTCTGATCTTCCACGAGGGCGCCTACCCGACCCTGAAATCCGCCGTCCGTCCCGAGGAAACGGGCGCCTTCGTCGACTCCGTCAGGGGCTTCGACGCGCGCCTGAACCGCCTGCGCGACAGAAGACGACGCTAGATGATAAGCAAGGAGTTGCTCTCCATCGTCCGTCCCTGTCCTTCGGATACCGAGGGTCTCCTCTACGCCGGTGGTATCGAGAGTGACGGTATGATCCTGGGCGGCAAAGCCCGCTCTCCGGCGACGGGTGAAACCTACGAGGTCAAAGACGGATACCTTGATCTCCTGAAGTCCCGCACCGGCGCGGACAGCTTCGCCAATCTCACGAACTTCCTGCCCGGCGCCGGACGCGGCTACGAACCGCTCTGGCGCGTGCGCTCCCTCAGTCTGCTCACCGGCGAATCCTTCCCGAACGAGCGGGAGCTGGAGATCATCCATCGTCTCGTCCGTCCCGTCAGAAGCGGCCGCTACCTCGACCTGGGCTGCTCCGCAGGACTGTATTCCCGTAGCCTCAGCGCCAACCTCGACAGCGGCATCGCCGTAGGAATAGACATATCCCCCTCTATGCTGAGAGAAGCGGTCCGACGGGCACATGCGGTCGAGCCGAAGCCGTCCTTCATCCGGGCGACCGCGAAGCAACTTCCCTTCGCAGACACCTCTTTCACGGGCGCCGTCTGCGGCGGCACCCTCAACGAGTTTGGAGATCCCGCACGAGTCCTGCGGGAGACCTCCCGGGTCCTCGAACCCGGCGGGCGCCTTGCCATCATGGGCATCCTGCGCGTCGCCACGCCGCGCGGACGCCGGCTCCAGCGCTTGCTCTCCACAGGCGGCATCAGGTTCTTCGACCCCGACGAGCTACACAGCCTGCTCGACCACGCGGGCTTCGAGCCAGACCCGCCCCAGACGTACGGCCCCGTCTTCTTCGCGGGGTCTACGCGACGGGGTTGACGCTCTACAAGGCCTCGACCACATCGGGGCTCGGGAGCGCTCCCTGGGCGCCCGCCTCCGTTACCGCCGCCGCACCCGCCCGTACGGCGTAGGCAACCGCGTCTTTCAGGGGTGCGTCGGCGGCGAGTCTTGCGGCCAGGGCCCCGACAAACGCGTCTCCGGCACCCGTAGTGTCCACGACTTCGACTTTCGGGGCAGTGAGGTGCTGCGCGGATTCGCCATCCGAGAAGACGGCGCCGTCTTCTCCGAGCGTGACCACTACGGATCCCGACCCCAGCGCCAGTAGCCCCGGGGCGGCATCGAGCGCCTCATCTACGCCTTCGACCCTCTCTCCGAGAAGGAAGGCGGCCTCGTGCTCGTTGATAACCAGGGGGTCGAGCTTCTCGAGCAGCGTCCGCGGAACCTCGAACGGGGGCGCGAGGTTGACCAGCACGCGGGTCCCGCTCGCTGCCGCGACCTCGGCGGCCCGCAGGACGACCTCGGGAGGGATCTCCATCTGGGCGACGAGTACCTTGGCATCTCCTATGGACTCGGAGGCTTCGTCTACGTCTTCGGCGGTGAGGCGGCGGTTCGCGCCCGGTGCGACCGTGATCGCGTTCTCCCCATCAGGGGTGACGGTTATGAAGGCCGCGCCTGTGGATGAACCGGGAACCTCCTGCATAAGTCCCGTATCGACACCCTTATCTGCGAGCGCCCGTACCAGAGGTTCGCCGAACCCGTCGTCGCCGACGCGTCCGAGGAATGCCACACTCGCCCCTAGAAGGGCCGCGGCGGCGGCCTGATTGGCCCCCTTGCCACCGTTGTGGGTCGCGAGACGGGCGTCAGTGACCGTCTCGCCGGGCGCGGGACGGCGTTGTACGCTCAGGACGAAGTCCTGGTTTATAGAACCGGCGACGAAGACGTCAGCCACTCGGAGGATCTCCTCTCCCTCGTAGGGGCGGGTTTCAAACCCGCCCCTACTCCCCATGCTTACGCCCTAAGAACGGACGAAGCGAACTCCCGGACTCGGTATTACCTACGGCTCGCGGCCAGGCGGCGCACGATCACGGAGGCGACCACGAGCGCCACGACCCTTACAAGCCCTTGCAGGACAGCCTCGGTCAGGTCGTCCTTTATGCCCCTGCGTTCGGGGATATTCTTGTCGATAAACCTGGCCAGCGGCTGGCTGAGGCCGATGGAGATCCCTATGGAAAGCAACGTCATTAGCTGTTTCTGTGTTTTATCGCTCAACCTGTTCCTCCCTGCCGGTGCTTCAGGACCGCCTATCCCGCGCATCTCTCTTACCCTGTCAAAGCCGGCGACGGTGATCGTGTACTCGGACGCGGCGTGGGCCGGTGCGATGAATCTCTGATCGACCAGGTACCTGATCGCGATGTCGCACTCTGGAGTGTCGGGATCGAGATCGGCCCTCGGTGCCGCGCCGGGTTCTGGATCCCCGATCGGCACCGGCTCGGTTAACCTTCCCTCCGAGAGGTCGTAGAAGGCGCCGAGAAGCCGCATCGCGTCTACTTCTACTCCGCTTGTAGCCAAGATCCCACCCCTATTGTCCCCACCGTCTCGTCGTCTGCCTCTTCGCCCCGCCGAGTCCTCCGATCGGAATTCGACCTGGCACTTGTACAGTACCCGACCCTGGCGCCGCCTAACCCTCGCTCTCTTGTGAAACATCCTTCGTAAGGTCCCATGCGTATGTGTAGAATAACGCGGTTGACGTTTTAGAGCAGGACCAAGGGCAGGATGTCAGAGACGAGAAGAACAGTCTTAGATGACCGCTACGACGTAGTTCGACCACTCGGCAGCGGAGGCATGGGCGAGGTCTACCTGGCCCGTGACAGGGTGCTCGGGCGCGACGTGGCGCTGAAGGTTCTCAGGAGACAGTATGCCGGCGACGATGAGTTCGCCGAGCGCTTCAAGCGCGAGGCCATGAGCGCGGCGTCGCTCTCCCACCCTAACATCGTCCAGGTCTACGACAGGGGCGAGACGGAAGAAGGGGCCTCCTACATAGCCATGGAATACGTGCCCGGCGGCACGCTCAAAGAGAGGATCTCCAGGGAGGGCCCGCTCGAGGCGGCGGACGCCGCCGGCGTCGTGGCGCAGGTCGCCGGGGCGCTCGGGGCGGCCCACGACAGGGGCATGGTCCACCGCGACGTAAAGCCCCAGAACGTACTACTCACGGCCAGGGGCGGGGCGAAGGTGGCGGACTTCGGCATCGCCAGGGCCGGCTCCTCCGCGACCATCTCCAGGACGGGGTCCGTATTGGGCACCGCAGGCTACATGTCCCCCGAACAGGCCCTCGGCAAGCCCGCGACCCCCAAGAGCGACCTCTACTCCCTCGGAGTGGTGCTCTACGAAGCGCTCACGGGCGAACTGCCTTACACAGCCGACAACCCGATCGCCGTCTCCATGAAGCACGTCAACGAGCCGTTACGGCCCCCCATAGAACTGAATCCCCGCATACCCAGGGGCATGAACGCCATCGTGACGAAGCTCCTGGCGAAAGACCCGGAAGACCGCTATGCAGACGCCGACGTGCTTGCGGAAGACCTCTGGCGGGTGAACCGCGGACTCAAGCCGGTTTCGGCCGGTGTCTTAAGGAAGCGGGAACAGATCACGCAGCGCAATGCCCCCGCATCGCAGAACGTCACGAACAAGATGCACAGACCCCGGCCAGGCCCGGTGGCGTATCGACGCAGGCGTCGTCTGCCCTGGTTGCTGATCGCGCTGGCAGCGATCCTGTTTACCCTCGGCACGCTCGGCGGCGTGCAGGCCGTTCTGGGTCCCGATGCCACGGCCGGCTGGTTCGACGTCTTCCAGGGAGAACAGCGACCTCCTGGCCAGCCCGCTGGACAGGTGGAGGTGCCCGAAGTGGACGGACTCCCCAGGAGCCTGGCCCAGAAGAGGCTCACCGACGCGGGGCTCGCGGTCGGGCAGGTGAGCTCGTTCCCGAGCGATAGCGTCGCCGCAGGCAGGGTCATCGAGCCAGGCATCGCCGCGGGCACACCAGTCGATCCAGGTACAGACGTGAACCTGACCATCAGCTCGGGAGCACAACCTTCCTCATCCGCGAGCTCGTCCGCGTCCGCCCAGTCGAGTCCCGAACCCGGCGCTTCCGCCTCGGCAACCTCCTCCGCCTCGGCCCGGCCTACCCCGCGCGAGAATCGCCAGGCGGCCGGCACGAATGGCCCTGAGGCCAACGGACCCAACGGAGCCAAACCCAAGGTGAAAAAGAGTCCTTCTGCGCAAAAGCAGAACTCGGCTGCGCCGACAAAAGAACCAGCGGATAACAGCGGAGGACAAGGTCGCGGTCGAGGACGAGGTCGAAGTGGAGAATCCGGGGAGGACTAGAGGATTCCGCGAAGCAATCGACCCGCCACGACCCATACATCCGCCTACGAGCGATAAGCTTCCAACAAGAACAAAGAGCTGACAAGCTGAAATGCTGACGAGCGAAGGCTGCAAGGCCTGAGCGTGCTGAAGTGCTGAAATGCTGCCACAATGACGGGCGTGCAAGTCGAGTTCACCGCGGGAGGTAGAGAAGCATGAAGGCGATCCGGATAACCGAGTTCGGCGGACCCGAGGTCCTCGGCTACGAGGATGTGGAGACCCCAGAACCGGGCGCCGGCCAGGCGCGCGTAAAGCTCGCGGCGTCCGGCGTCAACTTTATAGACGTCTACCAGCGCACGGGCCTCTACCCCGGCGACCTACCACGTACGCTCGGGCTCGAGGGCGCAGGCGAGGTGGACGCCGTGGGTGAGGACGCAGGTGACGTGTCGCCGGGAGACTTCGTTGCGTTCGCCAGCACCCCGGGATGCTACGCAGAGTACGTGGTCGCCCCCGCCGAGAACCTGGTGCCTTTCAACCCCACGCTGGTCGAGGCGCGGGTAGCCGCGGCCGTCATGCTCCAGGGCATGACGGCACACTACCTGACGCACAGCACCTTCCCGCTACAGGAGGGTCAGACGGCGCTCGTGCACGCAGCCGCAGGAGGCGTCGGGCTCCTGCTCGTCCAGATCGCGAAGCTGCGGGGGGCGACCGTGATCGGGACCACGGGCACCGAGGAGAAGGCGAAGCTCGCCAGGGAGGCGGGCGCCGACGAGGTCATCCTCTACACCGAGCAGGACTTCGTCGAGGAGACGAACCGTATCACGGGCGGGGAAGGAGTCCACGTCGTCTACGACTCGGTGGGCAAAGCAACGTTCGATGGCAGCCTCGACGTCTTGCGCCCACGCGGCTACATGGTGCTATTCGGGGCATCCAGCGGTCCCGTGCCCCCGTTCGACCCCCAGACCCTCAACCAGAAAGGGGGCCTCTACCTCACCCGGCCCGCCCTCGCCCAGTACACCGCGACCCGCGAGGAGCTCCTGTGGCGCGCCGAGAGCCTCTTCTCCTGGATCGGACAGAACAACCTCAACGTCCGCATCGGCGGCACGTACTCCCTCGAAGACGTAGAGCAGGCCCACCGCGACCTCGAAGGCCGCAAGACCACGGGCAAGCTCCTCCTGATCCCGTAGCAAGAGACCGTGAAACTCGACGCCGGACTCGGCACAGAGGGCGATTACCTCAAAGGCATAGACAGGACCGCCCGCGCGGCCGAAGACTTTGGCTTCTCCGGCCTGTGGACCAGCGAGACCAAACACGACGCGTTCCTGCCCCTGGCCATTGCCGCGAACGAAACCCATGAGATAGAGTTGGGTACCTCCGTAGCCATCGCCTTCTCCCGCTCGCCGATGGAGACGGCGCAGACGGCCTGGGATCTCCAAAACCTCTCCGATGGACGCTTCGTTCTCGGCCTCGGCACGCAGGTAAAAGCCCATGTTACGCGCCGCCTCTCGATGCCCTGGGGAAAGCCGGCGGCACGGCTGCGCGAGTACATTATGGCCCTGCGTGAGATCTGGGATTCTTTCCAGAACGAGGGTGCCCTCAAGTTCGAGGGCGAATTCTACAGGCACACCCTGATGACGCCGTTCTTCAACCCGGGACCAATTGATCACCCTCAGATCCCGGTCTACATCGCGGGCGTCAATACACGTCTGGCCAGGCTTGCGGGCGAGATCTGCGACGGCTTCCACGTCCACCCCTTCCACTCTCCCGAGTACGTGCGGAGAACCGTAATACCGGCCATAACCGCAGGAGCCGAAGGAGCTGGCCGAGATCCGGGGCAAGTCACGCTAGCGACGAGCGCTTTCGTCATCTCCGCAGAGAGCGAAGTGGAGGCCGCAGAGCAGCGGGAGTCGGTGCGGGCGCAGATCTCCTTCTACGCTTCGACCCCCACCTACCGCACGGTCCTCGAAGCCCACGGCTGGGAAGAGGTCGGCGAGAAACTTGGTACGATGGCCCGTGAAAAGAAGTGGCGCGAGATGCCCGCCCTCGTAACCGACGAGATGCTCGCCGCGTTCGCCGTCGAAGCTGCACCCGATGACATCGGGAGCGCACTCGAGGAGCGCTACACCGGGCTCATTGACCGCGTCACGCTATATATCCCCTTCGTACCAGGCGAGCGTGACGCCTTCTGGCAGACCGTGGTGGAGTCGGTGCGCTAGAGCCGGCGCGCACCTGTTCTCTGTCGTTCTAACCCAAAGCTTAACCGCTTGCTTCCTGGATCGGGCTCCTCCATTGGTGCACATTACACCGACCGGTGCACGCTGTGTTAGGATTCCTGGCATGAGACGAGCAACGGTAACGATCCCGGATGGGCTGGAGAAGGCCTTGGATTCCTACGCGAGAGATCTGGAGTTTCCACCCTCGCTCGCCGCGGTGATGCAGGCCGCTCTCAGAGAGTACCTGAGCCGGCGCGGTTACCCGGCTTCTGGAGAGCCGGTCGCCGGTGAGAGGCCGAGGGTGTACGAGGACGCGCCGACCTTGCGCGGAAACAAGACGGCTGCGGAGATGGTCATAGAGGATCGTCGCTGATCCTCTACCTGGACACGTCGGCCCTAGTCAAGGTCTTCGTGAGCGAAGGAGGCCGCGAGCTGGTAGTCCGGGCCGTCAAGGAGAGCTCGAAGATCGCGACCTCGATGGTCTCCTACGTCGAAGCCAGGGCCACGTTCGCCCGGTTGCTAAGGGAAGAGGCACTGACCGAGGAGGAACATACCGGCGTCGTTGCCGCCCTCGACCATCGGTGGCCGTCCTACGAGCGGCCACCGATAACGGAGAACCTGATCCGGCTCGCTGGCGACTTAGCCCAACGCTACGCGCTACGAGGCTACGACTCGATACAGTTGGCCTCGGCACTTGTGTGCCACGGCCGGCAACGGGATCTCCGGTTCCTCTCGTTCGACGACGACCTCAACGAGGCAGCCAAACAAATCGTATTGGTCTACGAAGTCTCGAGCTAAACGAAGCTTTCCACCGAGAGGAACGTCACGCTCCAGGAAGGATGGGGAGCGCGAACGTGGTCCTGCCATCGCCCCCATAGGCGGCGTCCATCAGGGAGAACAGCGCCTGGCTGTGGTTGAGCGTTATCATGCGGAGCTCACCTATGAACGGCTCTGCCGTGAGAAGTCCTCCTTTCGTCCGGTGGTCTAGAACCCCGCCGGGTGCGTTCAGCTGACGAAGTTGTCGCCGGCGTCCACAGAGACCCGCTTGCCCGCGTAGAACCCGCCGCCGAGGTTCAGGCTCGGGTTGAGGCCCGTGACGAAGGACTCTGTCTGCGCCCTGTTCGATGGCGACGGCGTGAAGCTGACGATGCCGAACTAGTAGTTGGCCCGTCGATTACGGCTTCAGCACGATCTTGATGGCGCCGTCCTGCTTCTTCTGGAACATCTCGTATCCCAGGGGGGCGTCTTCGAGTGGCATCTCGTGGGTCTTGAAATCCTCGACGCCGAGTGGATCATCGTCGCCTGTCAGGAGCGGCAAGATGTCCTCGACCCACTGCCACACGTTGGCCTGTCCCATCCGGAGTTGAATCTGCATGTCGAAGAGGTCCCCCAGTGGGAAAGCCTGGATCGGGCCCGCGTAGACGCCGGTGAGCGAGAGCGTCCCGCCGCGTCTCACTGCGGACATACTGTCACGTAGGGCGGTCGCCCGGTCGAGCTGCAGCTTGGTGCTCTGTAAGATGGAGCCAACAAGCGAGCCCCCGGCTTCCATACCTACGGCGTCTATGGCCGAGTCCACGCCTCGGCCGTCGGTGAGGTTCAGGATCACATCCCTCACGCTGTCCACCGCGGAGTAATCCACGGTCTGGACGCCGTGCCTGGAGGCCATGGCGAGACGCTCGGGCACGTTGTCTATGCCTATGATACGTCCGGCGCCCTGGTGCATCGCAATGCGGGCGCACATCTGGCCGATCGGACCGAGGCCCCATATCCCTACGGTTCCGCCCTCGGGAATATCCGCGTAGGCTACGGCCTGCCAGGAGGTAGGCAGCACGTCGGAGAGGTAGAGGAATCGCTCATCCGGGGGTCCTTCTGGCACCTTAATGGGACCGAAGTGGGCCTGGGGCACGCGCAGGTATTCGGCCTGTCCGCCGGGGACCGCGCCGTAGACGTGGGTGTAGCCGAAGAGGCTCGCCCCCCTTCCGCGTCCCAGCAGGTTCACGGACCTGGCGAGCTTGCCTTCATCGCGCGTGTTCTCGCACTGGGAAAATAGTTGCTGGTCGCAGAAGTAGCAGTGCCCGCAAGAGATGTTGAAGGGGACCACGACGCGATCGCCGGGCGAGATGTGCTCGACATCGGAGCCGACCTCCTCGACTATACCCATCGGCTCGTGCCCGATGATGTCGCCCTCGCGCATCAGCGGCGAGAGCTTGGCGTAGAGGTGCAGATCCGAGCCGCAGATCGCGGTCGAGGTGATCCGGATTATGGCGTCGGTGGGCTCCTGGATTATCGGGTCGGGGACGTTATCCACCCTGACGTCTTCTTTGCCGTGCCAGACTACGGCCTTCAAGGCTCCCTCCCTCCTATTCCGGTCAGCATCTCGCGTATTCGGAATCGTCCGCCCGTCTTCGGCGAGAGCGGTGGCGTGTCGAGGCCCGAGCCGGTCCGCAATCCTTCGAGGAGGTCGAGCAGGGCCTCGTCAGCACTGTACCGCGGGATCCAGCCGAGCTCCGTACGGGCCTTCGTAGTATCCATTACGGGGACGTTTCGCGAGAGGTCCAACCACCCCGGCGGCACGGGTTGCAAGCGCAGCGCCCAGGATAGACCAACGCCGGCGCGAACGACCCCGGCGGACGTCGGCACGGGACGGGCGTTCAGGATCCGTCCGATCTCCCCCGCGTCGAGGACGGGCTCGGCCGCGAGGTTGAACGGACCGCGAACGTCCCCGTTTACGATGCCGAGCCTGAAAGCCTCGCCCACGTCGTAGGAGTGGATCACCTGGGAGCGCAGGTTCTCTATATCGGGGATGACATTTATCAGAGCCGGGTTGGCGAGCACGCTGGGGAAGAAGGGTCCGGCGAAGAGGCGCCTTATCCCCTCCGCCGCCTCTTTCTTGAAGACGAGCCCGGGGCGCATCCTCACGACCCGCACTTTGGGCGCCTCCGCCTCGAAGCGGTCCAGCCTACGCTCGACCTCGGCCTTGTGGCGGCCGTAGTAAGAGCTCGGAACGCCGCCGGTCGGCCAGCTCTCATCCACGCGGCGGTCCTTGGGCCCGGCCGAGTAGGCGCCGACCGACGAGGCATAAAGGAGCGAGGGAACACCAGCCTCCTTTGCGGCCCTGGCGACCCGCGTGC
Source organism: Rubrobacter sp. (assembly GCA_035563475.1). Classification (GTDB taxonomy): domain Bacteria; phylum Actinomycetota; class Rubrobacteria; order Rubrobacterales; family Rubrobacteraceae; genus Rubrobacter_D. The sequence continues at coordinate 2,178 of DATMVF010000182.1, read as the reverse complement.
TCCCCTCGACGTTCACCATCCACTGCTTTGTGAGATTCCGGGACGGCTGGATGAGCCAGGCAAGGAGCACCACGGCGTCCGCGCCTCTAAAGTGAGGGACAAGGTCTTCACTTACCACGTCAGCCGAGGCCCACTCTACCTTCGGCACCGTAAGATCCGGCATCCGGCGCGCCAACCCGAGGACGGATTCGACGCTTTCCTCGTTCTCGAGGGAGCGCAGCACGCTCGTCCCAATGTTGCCGGTCGCACCAACCACCACGACTCTCATGAAGTGCCTTTACCCTGCTCCCCGAAGGGTGAAACGCCGAAAGCGGGATGTTGTACCATCGGCCGGGAGCGAGATCAGGAGGATCTATGCGAGTACTGGTAACGGGTGCGCGGGGTAAGGTTGGAAGGGCCACGGTGGCGGCGCTACAGGTGGCGGGGCACGACGTACGGGCCACAGACCTGACGCCTCCGGTCTTCGAGCGGCCCGAGGAAGGCGAGGCGGACTACGTCCAGGCCGACCTCTCTGACGCGGGCGACGCCTTCGCCGTCGTGCGGGGCGCCGAGGCCGTTGTGCACACGGCCGCGATCCCCGAGCCAACCAGCAACCCGCCACACGTCGTGTTCCAGAACAACCTCATGGCGACGTTCAATACCCTGGAGGCGGCGATTCGTTTCGGGGTGACCCGTTTCGTAAACACCTCCAGTGAGACGGTGCCAGGGTTCTTCTTCCCCGAGCGGCCTTTCCTTCCCGATTACGTGCCCGTGGACGAGGAACATCCGATCCGTCCGCAGGATCCTTACGCGACGGCCAAGTATTTCGGCGAGCTTCTGATGGACGGGGCCATCCGGCGCTCGGACATCCGTTGCATCTCGATCCGCCCTTCCTGGGTGCAGCACGAAGGCAACTACGAGCGAAACCTTGGGCCCATGTTACGCGACCGCTCGGAGCTGAGCGCGGGCTTCTGGAGCTACATCGACGTCTACGACCTGGCTGACGCCATGGTGCTCGCCGCCGAGAGCGACCTTCCAGACCACGAGGTCTTCTACATCGCCTCGCCGGATAACGTGGGCGGCAGGCCGTTCGAGGCCGCCGTGCGCGAGCACTACGGGGAGCAGGTCGAAGTAAAGACACCCCTCTCCCGCGAGGACTCCTCAGGCATCTCTATCGAGAAAGCAAGACGCATGCTCGGCTACGATCCCAAACGTTCCTGGCGCGACTACCTCGACGAAGATGGACGCCTGAGATCGAATGTAAAGGGCCTGTTCACCGGCTGACCCTCTCCCCCGTCTACCCCCAGACCTGCTCCGCTGTCTCGACTATGGTACGTAGCTTGTATTCCTCGTCTTCGACGCTTATGGCGTTGCCTATAATGGATGTGGCAAACCCACACTGCGGGCTCAGGGCCAGCCGCTCCAGAGGGATGAATCTGGCTGCCTCGTGGAGTCGGGCCTCCAGCTCTTCTTTCGTCTCGCGCCGGGGTGTCTTGGTGGTGACGAGCCCAAGGACGGCGACCTTGTCCTCGGGGACGTGCGAGAGGGGGGCGAAATCCCCCGAGCGTTCGTCGTCGTACTCTAACATCAACCTCTGCGCGTTTATGCCGCCGAAGATGCGGCGCGCGAGCGGCTCGTAGGAGCCTGAGACCAGCCAGCGGCTCCCCTGGTTGCCCCGGCAGAGGTGGAAGGAGAATGTGACGTCATCGTGGTCCCCGATCACGTAGTTGTCGAGCTCGATCCCCCGACTCAGCCAGCGATCCAGGTCCCACCCCAGCCCCTCGTAGAACGCGCGGGTCTTGGGATCCAGGAGTAGCGGGTAATGCGGCGCGTCGAGCTGGATGTACTCCGCACCGAGCCGCACCAACTCCTCGACCTCCTCGCGCAGGATCCGCGCCACGTCCTCCAGAAAGAGATCGAGCGTCGGGTAGACTCCTGCGGACAGCTCTGGCGACCAGAGGTTCGCGTACATGCTCGGGCTCGGCAGCGTAACCTTCACGGTCCTCTCCGTACGGCCCCGCGCATAGACGAACTCCTCGACCGAGAGGTGACGCCTCCGCTGCAGCTTTCCGACAACGCCGAGGGTCTGTGGACGTTCGGTCGTCTTGTCCCCTACCGCCCTATCTCCGTGCCACTCGCCCCACAACCAGGCGTCTATGTCGTGTTCGCCAAAGCCATCTACCGCCTCTACCAGCTGGC
>DATMVF010000181.1:0-4864 GCA_035563475.1 Rubrobacter sp. | reverse complement strand
GCACTACCCGGCGGCCGGTCTTGCCTCTGACGCCCAAAACCAGCGTCGCCTTCTTCTCCTGCCCGTTTCTTGTCTCCATCTGCTCTCGTTGGTGGGTCATCGTGCTCCTCTCCGATCCGCCGCCTACCGGAAGCCGGGCGGACGGCTACGCACCTCGAACACCGCCCCTCGGTGGCTACTTCACGACCCGAAATCGCGTATCTGTCAGGCTGCCCATTCCTTGTCTGCTCCGGCGCGGTAGGTGGTTCTCCTCACACCAGCCATTCTGTCTCCATTCGGGCAACGTGGTGAATGCCAGCCTCATCGTGTTCACCTTGTCGCCAAACTCTGCATCTCGTCTCCTTCCATTGAATTGGCTTCGATGATATTGCGAAACCGGGTAGAGCGGCATCACCCGAAAGGTAGATCGAAGGGGTAGAGATCCCTCGGCACGAAGGGTCTCGAACCAGGAAGGAGGGCCGGGGTTGCTGGACTCCGGTCCGTTCGCCTGTCATGCACGCCGCTGGGCTTCTGCCAAGCTGGATTGTCGAGGGGATGGGCTAGTTCGTCGCCGCCGAGGCGGGGTACGAGGATGGCCAGGACGGCCAAGAGCACGGGGACGATCCCGGCCCTTGGCCGCCGGTCAGACGTCTCGTCGCAGCTTCACGGCGATGAGCGACAGAAACAGCATGCCCACGATGACTCCAACCGCCAGCACGACGGACGGTGCGAGAACCTGTGCCGCGGACAACACGTTCGCGACTATCACTCCGATGGCGGCGGCGCGGGCCCCCAGGCCCATCCTCGCTCGCCGTGGAGTGCGAAGTAGCGGCCGAGCACAAACAGGACGGCCGTGAGCGCGATGAACGCGATCATCCCCACGAAGAGATGTACCACAGTGTGCCAGGCGAGGGGACCGGACTGTCCCAGCGGTGTGCCGGCGGGGAACCCGTCGCCCGGCTGCATGACGAAGACGCCAGAGAGGATGTAGCCGATGCCGTAGATGATCACCAGTCGCGGCGCCCACCTGCTCGGGATCGCCTGCTTCAGGCCGACGGCACCGAGAATCGCGAGCACTCCGGCGACGATGAAGTTCGTGATCTGAAGCCAGCCGAGCGATCCGACCGAGAGCATGCTGAGCGGGTGACGGGCGAGGTCGAAGCCCTCACGGGTGGCGGCCTGCGCAAGAGACACGACCGTCCAGAGCGGGCTCGACAGGGCGAGCGCGCCGAGTAGCGTGCGGGTGTTGCTGCCGGAGCGGATGCCGGCCTTGGGTGCTGCAAACTTCGAAGTGGACATCGTCCTTACCTTTCGCCTTCAACCTTCCCACTCGACGACCGGGCGTACCTCGACCTTGCCGTACCTGGCGGTTGGAATCTGCCGCGCCCAATCGAGGCCGACGTCCACGTCCGGGACGTCGACGACGACCAGGCCGGCCAGGACGTCGCCGGACTTCACCACGCCGCCGTCTTCGGTGGTGACCCGACCGTCACGCGCGCTGAGCGTCTTCGCCGTCTGCGCGGAGTGGAACCCCGCCTCGTACACGAGCACGCCCGCGTCCTTGACCTTCGCGGCGAAGTCCATCCACTCGGGGATTTCCCCTTCGGTGGGGCCGTCCGTGGCGGGATCGTAGTAGTAACACAGCGCTAGTTGCATGGCGTTGCTCCTTCCTGAAGTGGGGGCATCCGGCCCGTTTCTCGTCTACACCGTAATCCTAGACCGGCAAAAGGAGAAAGCCTTGGAAAAAAGCGCAAACTATCCGACGGCGCTTTTGCGGGCGATCTGCGCTGGCGTCCTTCCGACGAAGCGCTTGAGCGAGTTGGTCAAGTGTGCCTGGTCGAAGTAGCCGAGTCCGAAGGCGGCATCCGGGATGGGCGCGCCCCGCTCGAGCAGCGAGACGGCGAAGCGGGCGCGTTCGATCTGCCGGATCGTCTTTTGGGTCAACCCGGTCGCCCGCAGGAAACGGTACTGCAGGGAACGCACCGACACCTCGGGCGCATGTCCCCGGATCGCCGCCTCGACCACCGGATCGCGCACCAGTATCTCCCGACGGACGAGCCTCTCGACGAACGCCTCGGCGTTCTCGAAGGTCGGAAGCTCCCACGCGGAGCCGTGCAGCCAGAAGGAGCTGCTCGACGCTTCGGGAAGGATCATGTCCTGCCTGTCCAGTAGGGCCTTGATGGGGAGATGGGGCATGAACGTGCCGAGCTCGAAGGTGATGCCGAGGTACTCGGCGTCGGCGGGGTATTCGGCCTCCGACGGCCTGGTCTCAGGGCCCCGCGCGGTGACCGTCGTCTCGCCGCCGTAGGTCACGAGCACCATCTCCCAGTTGCTGGCGGCCACTGAGGTGAAGACACCGGCGGGCCCGCTGCGGGAGCGCCAGACCGTCTCGACGAAAGGCGAGTCCGCCGGCCTCTCGTTTTTCAGTACGAACCCCATACCGCCTCCTTGGGAACAGCAGAATCGCCGAATCGACCGTCGATGACGCCGCCCTCCTCGAGGACACCGTCCAGCGACACGAACTCCGACGCTACTATTTTTCGCATCCGACCTCCTCCGATCTCGTAGATAGTGGTCGTTGACTTACTACGATCAATCGCATTTGCTCGAATTCAAGCCTCCGCGCTTGTCCGCCCTGGCTGAGTCCCGTCATTGACCTCGATCCGTACCTTCAGGACTCAGGCTTCGGGTTCTTGCTGATGCCCGAAGTCTTCCTAAGCACAAAGCACCTCTCCGCCGCGGACCTCGACCGGGATCTCGTCCAGCGGTTGCGACGCGGGACCGGCCACTACCTCGGCTCCGTTGGCGGGATCGTAGACGGAGCCGTGGCACGGGCAGGCGAGCTTGCTGTCCTCGTAGGCGACGGTGCAACCCCGGTGCTTGCAGACCGCCGAGTAGGCCACGAACTCTCCGCTCTTCAGGTTTACAAGCACACCGGGATCCCCCGTTTCGGCGTCGGTGAAGGGGAAGGCCGAGCCCGGCGCAAGGTCGGCTTTGTCGGCTATGACCTGTCCCTCGCCGACCTCCGGACAATCCTCGGCACCACAGGCGCCCAGGAGAGGCGCCGCTCCCGCGGCCAGCCCGAGACCGGCGCCAAGCCCCAGGAACCGTCTCCTCGAGATCTTCCCTTCTTCCATCACATCATCCTCCTTAAAGAGGTCGGGGTAAGCTGGGGTCACGGTTCATCTCCTTCTTTGGGTTTGCGTTCGATGGTATTGCGAGTCCGGGTGGAGAGGCATCCACCTAAAGGACTAGAAGGGAGGTAGAGATTATTGTGCCCTCAATCACCACGGCCACACGCGCGCCGATTCGAAACCCTCCGACCTCCCCGGCGTGGACGAGCGTCGCAGTAGGGCGTTTCGGAACTCTGCGTACGGGTTGCTAGATCAGGTTTAGTTCCCTGGCTCGCGCCAGGGCCTGCGTGCGGCTGTGCGCCTCTAGCTTGCGGTAGATGTTGCGGATGTGGGTCTTGACCGTGCCCATGCCGACGTAGAGTTCTGTGGCGATCCGGCGATTGCTCTTGCCGGCTGCTATGAGGACGAACACCTCGAGCTCTCGCTCGGTCAAGGGTTCGGACAGCCCCACGGCCGGCGGCACCGCGCCCGTCGCGTCCTTTTCGGTCGCCGCCAGTAGCTTCCTGAGATAGTGAGCCGGGACGGGCGGGTCGAGGCTTCCTCTCTGCCGGGCGTTGAGTACCTCGGATAGGAGATCTCCCATCGCGGCTCCCTCGTCGACGAAGGTCCTGACGTAGCCCTCCGGCTCTGCCAGGGCCACTGCCCGCGCCAGGATGTTCACGGCCTGCTCTTTGTCGTTCTTGGCCCACATCGCCGAAGCCAGGAGCGACAGGATCTCTATCACGCTGCCCGTACGCTTCGCTGCCTCCGCGGCCACGATCAGGCGCTCGAGCAGTAGGCGCGCCTGCTCGGGTTTGCTGGCTTCGCCGGCGAGCAGCACGCGCGCCAGGACGAGGTGCTCGGGCTCCCGCAGGTAGCTGACCTCGTCCTCCACGCCGAGCACGCGCTCGGCGGTCCACCGGGCGGCTTCGACGATCTCTCCTTGGATGAGCATCAGCCTCACTCGCTGCCTCGGCACGGGGTTGAAGAGATCGGTTATCTCCGGGCTCAGCCCGACCTGCTCGGCCTCACCGATCGCCTCCAGGGTGCCAGACGTATCGCCGAGCGCCTGCCGGATGCGGGCGAGAATGGTGAGGCCCGCGGCGAGTAGCATGCGATTGGGTAGCGATCTGCAGTGCCCGCCGCCCTCGTCGGTATGTTCGAGGGCGACATCCAACTCGTTCTGCTCGCGCAGGATTTCGGCAAGGCCAACGTGCGCGATGCCCGCCGGCGCTGACGAGTCTCCCGCCTCGGCGACGAGTTCCAGGGCATCCCGGTAGGTGCGCAACGCCGAGCGTAACGTGCCCTGGGCGCTGCGCACCCTGCCGAGGTCCCACCACGCGACCAGGACGAGGTAGGGATCACGTCGTCCTGCGCGTACCGCTCCCACGGCTTTGGCAAGCTCACCGCGCATCGCTCGCTCGGCCTCGGCCAGTTCGCCGCGCATCCAGTGCGCCCTGGCCAGGTCCCAGTCGGCAATGCTGCGCAGGACGTGATCCCCCTCTGACACGCGGGCTATAGCGCGAGAGCCACTCTCCGAGCAGGGTGCTCTTGCCGAAACCCGCGGGGGCAGAGATGAGCGTGAGCCTGCGTCCCGACTCCCGCTCCAGCTTCTCGGTCAGACGCGGCCGCGCGACCAGCTTGGGACGCGCCTCCAGGGGGCGCAGCTTGGTAGACACGAGCGAATCGGCCGTAAGGGGCATCTTCTGCTCACCTCCACCACCCATTCTACTTCCTATGCGCGCTGGTAGCAGACTTCCCGCTGATCCCGG
>DATMVF010000180.1:0-5079 GCA_035563475.1 Rubrobacter sp. | reverse complement strand
TCTATCGCGTCGGCCAGCCTCAAGAGCGCGAGCTGCCTCTCTGAAGGGGTCGTATCGCGCCACGTCTCGAAGGCTCTCTGTGCCGCCTGGAACGCCCGGTCGATATCCTCCTGCTCCGAGATCGGTGCCTGGGCGAAGGTCTGGCCCGTGGCCGGGTTGACCAGATCGTAGGTGCGGCCGTTGGACGCATCCACGTACTCGCCTCCCACGAAGTTCTTCAGCGTGCGTGTCTCCGTCATCTCTCCTCCTTGGTCGTTTGTCCGTCAGGTTGTCTTCTCCGGCGGAGGGCGATGCCGCCGAGGATCTCGCGTACGATCCGGTCCGCCGCGAGCGCCGTTATGTCCGCTCCTCCGACACCGGTCGGGATCACCTCTACCAGGTCAGCCCCTACCAGCTCGACGCCACTCGCCACCTCCCGCGCCGCCCACAACAGCTCCGCGGTGCTCATCCCGCCCGGCTCGGGCGTCCCTGTGCCTGGCGCGAAGGCCGGATCGAGCACGTCTATGTCCACACTCAGAAACGCGGGACCCGGCCCTATGGCCTCAAGCGCACGCCGGATCACCTCCTTTATCCCCAGATCTCGGACGTCGTGCATGAAGAGGCTGGTTATGCCGCGCTCCGCCTGCCAGGAGAACTCTTCATCCCCTGGCCAGTAGCCCCGCAGACCGATCTGGGCGTAACGCAGCGGGTCGACGTGCCCGTCCTCCACGAGCCGGCGCATTATGGTGCCGTGGGAGAGCTCGACGCCGAAGACCTCCGCGCCGGTGTCCGTGTGGGTGTCGAAGTGGACGAGGCCCAGTGGCCCGTGCGCGGTGGCGCAGGCGCGCACGTTCGGCTCGGAGATCGAGTGGTCCCCGCCGAGGACCACCGGTATCGGGCCCGCGGCGAGCACTTGCCCCACGGTCGACTCTATCGCGGCGTGGGAGCGGACGGGGTCCGCCGGCAGAACGGGTGCGTCCCCGAAGTCCACGACCCGCAGCTCGGACATCGCGTCTACCCCGGTTTCGAGCTGCGGTCCGGGCGGGCAGCTCGCGGCCCGGATGGCGCGCGGTGCGAAGCGCGTTCCGGGCCGGTCCGAGACTAGGTCGTCTGTGGGCGCGCCCACGATAGCCACGTCGACACCGTCGAGATCTACCGGATCCTGGGTGAGGGGCATGCCGGCGTAGGACAGCGGTCCTGCGTAGTCTGGCTTCTCGCCGATGGATGCCCAGCGTAGTTGTGGATCTATCACGCTCCTATCCGCCTTCCGGATTGTGGCAGTGCCCGTTAGCCGTGGGCGGCACGTCCAGCGCCGGGTTGCGGTCGAAGAACCCGGCAGGCTTGAGCCAGAACGAGACAGTGTCCGCGGCCATCACGGGCCACTCCTCGGGCCGCGTTACGTGGTGGATGCCGAACACGTACCAGAGCACCACGTCGGTGTTCTCTATGGGACGGTTCTTTCGGGTCCATACCGGTAGTCCCGTGTCGGCTTCGCTCTGGTTGACGAACTCGCCGCAGGGCCAGCGCTCGTCCTGGTGGTAGGGGGTGACCCATAGCGTGTGCCCGATCACTCCGGCCCGCTCGAGGACCGGCGAGGAGGGATCGACCATCGCCGGCAGGCAGCCGGTGGGTACGAGCTTGTAGGCGGTGGACGTGCCCAGCCCGTTTTCGGCGTTGTCGTTTACGACCTTCCAGGAGCGCTGGGTGTTCCAGTCGTAGTCCTGCTTGCCCTCCTCTTCGGTGCGCAGGGGCGTGTTCCTCTGCACGAGGGCGAGACCGTAGGGGTTTTCGGGTCCGACCGGCGACGCTTCGGTCTCGGACATGACGACCGTGTTCGCCTCGCCGTCCACGTCGAGATCGAGCCTGGCGACGATGAAGTGCTGGTGGAACGGGGCGTAGGTGCGATCGTCGACCAGAGACCCGTACGGGGGCTGTTCGCCTTCGGGGAAGTGGGAGGTGACCATGATGCCGGTGGCCCGCACCTCGCACTCGATGTTGCCGTCCTGGTAGAAGCGCCAGTACACGAGGTACTCGTAGTTCGCTACGGTCGCGTGGAAGGAGAGGACCAGCCGGCGGCTCCTGCGCACCTCCGCACCGGCGATCTCGTCCACGTGCTTCCAGAGGACCGCGTCGTCCTCCTCGTGGATGCAGATGGCGTTCTTGATGGCGTAGGGCTCCCCGCTAGAGTCGTGGAGTACCGCGTCGAGGTAGGAGATCTCGCCCAGGCAGTCGCAGCCTAGCTCCAGCGAGGTAGTCATGAACCCGAGGCCCCACTCGCCGACATCAAAAGCCGTGCGTCGGAAGTGTTCGGGGCTGGGATCCCTGTAGGGCACGACCATCTCCGAGAACGACATCCGGTGCGCCACGGGCCTGATCTTTCCGCCGTCGTCGTAACCTACGGTGTGGAGCACGAGCCCCTCGCGGTAGTTGAAACCGACGCGCATGAACCACTTCTGCCACCTGAGCTCGTTGCCGGCCAGTACGAAGGAGGCCCCCTCGGGCTGCGTGATCTCGAGGGGTTTCAGATCGCCGCGCTCCTGTAGGCCAGGGACGTGTTTGGGAACGTACTCGCCCATGATCTTGGGCTTCTCGACCGCGAAGGTGTCCTCGATCTCCAGCAGCTCCGCGCGGTTGAGGTCGACGATTAGCTTGAGGCCGTTGACGGGGTTGGCGTAGGGGTTGGAGTCCTCGTGGTCCCTGTACCAGATGTCCGTCCAGCCGATGCGACGGCCCCGGTACGTGTCGGCGATCAAAGACCCCCCGTAGGCCCAGACGTCGAAGAGCACCTTCTCCATGTCGGTGACGCCGCGCGCGGCGAGCGCCTCGACGACCTGTGGATCCCGCCTCAGCGCCTCGTCGCACTCGTGGTATTCGTCGACGGTTACATTCGGCTGCTCGCCGGGGCGGTGCTCCCACGAGACGAGTCGGTCCTCGTCCAGCGAGACGACCGCCTTGTAGGCCTGGCCGTCCTCGCGGTTCCAGCATACGAGCAGGGCCTCCCGCGGTACCCTCTCCCCTGAGGCGAGCACCTCTTTGGACGGCTCTTTGAGCTCGATGGCGGCGAAGCGCCACCGCTCGTCGAAGCCTTTGGCCTCGCGCAGGGTGTTCGCCGCCCGGCGAAACTCGTCCGCGTTCAGCGGGTCGAGAGGATGTCGAGCCGCCGCGGGACTCTCCGTTTCGACCGTGGGTTGCCCCATCTCAGTTCTCCTCCGGGTCCCTGTCCTGCAGCAGATCCTCTTCGGTGGCGAGCACGGCCGTGTCGTGTGTGAGGGTCTCTCCGCGGAAGAACTCCGGTGCCCGGAGCTGCCACGCGAACATCAAGATGACGCCCAGCAGCAGCAGGCCTATCCCGATTACAAATACGGTGCCCATCCCCAATACCGCTCCGCCACTGCCGTAGGACGGGTCGAAGGTATCGACGGCCGTTTTGAAGAAGAGGAGCGTGAGCATTATCCCGCCGAGACCCGGGAAGAGGCCCTTGAAGATGAAGTTCTTCGGGCTCGTGAACAGCTCATTGCGAAAGTACCACACGCACGCAAAGGCCGTGAGCGAATAATAGAAGGCGATCATCAACCCGAGCGCGTAGATGGTGTCGATCAGGACGTCCTCGCTTAGGAATGTCATTACGGTGTAGAAGATCGCCGTGGCCACGCCGGAGAAAAGCGTTGCGTAGGACGGCGACCGAAATCGCGGGTGCACGTGCGAGAAACGCTCCGGCGCCGCCTTGTAGAAGGACATCGCGAGCATCGTCCGCGCCGCGGGCAAGAACGTGGTCTGCAGGCTCGACGCCGCGCTGGCCACTACCGCTAGGAAAAGAAAGATGGCGAGCACTCCGAGCACGGGCTCAGCGAGCGCGGCGAAAACGTTGTCCGCGGTGTCGGGATTGCCCAGGCCGATGCCCTGCTCGCCGATGCCGGCAAACATCTGGGCCGAGATCGCAACCAGCATGTACGTGCTGAGGATCGTGAGAATGGTCAAGAGCGCGGCTCGTCCCGGCGTACTGGAGCTGCCGGTAGTCTCCTCGTTGATGGTGAGCGTGGTGTCCCAGCCCCAGTAGATGAAGATAGAGAGTGACAGCCCGGCCGCGAAAGCCGCGAAGGACTCTATCGCGAAGGGGTTGAGCCAGCTCCACGAAAAGCTGATGGCGAGATCGGATGCCCCACTAACCGCTTTGCCGAAGGCCAGCACGACGAAGAGGGCGAGGACGACCATCTGAAGCCCCACGAGCGCGTACTGGACCCCTTTGGTTGCCGCCATGCCACGGTAGGAGATCGCCGTGGCGGCCGCCACGAAGACCAGGGTAGTCAGGACGTTGACGACCGCGTTGCCGCCCAGCGCCTCGATGGCCGGGTTCCCCAAGACGTTCCCGAGCAGCAGGTAGAAGAACGTGACCGCCACGCCCACGAGGTTGGAGAGCACGATAACCGTTGCCAGCACGAAGCCCCACCCGCACATCCAGCCGACGTGCGGGCCGAAGGCCTTCACCGTCCACGTGAACGAGGTGCCGCAGTCCGGCGCCTCATGATTGAGCTCCCGGTAAGCATAGGCCACGAGCAACATCGGTATAAACCCTGCCAGGAAGATCGCCGGCATCTGCAGACCGACCTCGCTGACCGTGGGGCCGAGGGTGGCGGTGAGGGCATAGGCCGGAGCCACGCAGGAGACACCCAGTACGACGCTGGCCAGAAGTCCAACGGCGTCATGCTCAAGACCCTTGTCCTTGAGGTCTTCGTGTGGACTAGCCAATCTGGCCGTCTTCGAGGCGTCGCCTCGATCGATCGACTCTGCCATGTTGTCTCCTTTCCCAAGGAGCCCGCCCGTACGCTCCATTTTACTCGCCTATGGTGAACGTTCGCTACTCACAGCACGAGTACCTCCGAGATGCGCAGGAGCTTGTGCGGGATCGAGACCAGGATGGCGCTCTTGAACGGACTCTCGCCCACGCTCAGAGCCGCCCTGGCCGAAGGGAAGCCGTCGAAGCCGAGCGCCACGCTTCCCATTTAACCCTCCTCCGGCGCCGGCGGTCTCCTGCACCTTCACCCGACCTTCGGCGACCTCGGGGTCGACGGTCTCGGGGGTGCGTCCGAAGAATCCCATGTG
>DATMVF010000179.1:0-26119 GCA_035563475.1 Rubrobacter sp. | reverse complement strand
GCGGAGATCTCGCGCCCCTCGCCCACGTCGGGCTCTGCCTCGTTGGAGAAGGTCGGCTGCTGGAAGGAGAAGAACCAGTCAAGACCAGCGAAGCTCTAGAGCGCGCCGGCATCCGACCCTTAGGTCTCGCCACAAAGGAAGGTCTCGCCCTGATCAACGGCACGGACGGTATGCTCGCTATGCTGCTGCTCTCCCTCGAAGACCTCAAGGTCCTCCTGAAGACCGCCGATGTGACCGCGGCGATGTCCGTCGAGGCCCTGCTCGGCACCGACAGGGTCTTCCGCGAGGATCTCCACGCCCTGAGGGCCCATCCGGGACAACTCGCGAGCGCGGGCAACATCTCGAAGCTGCTCTCGGGCAGCCCAATCGTGGCCTCCCACCGTGACTCCCCCCACCTGGTCCAGGACGCTTATTCATTGCGCTGTGCTCCCCAGGTCTTCGGCGCGGCGCGGGACACGCTGGATCACGCCTCCCTCGTAGCCGGGCGCGAGTTGGACTCCGTAACGGACAACCCGGTCGTGCTGCCCGACGGCCGGGTCGAGAGCGTCGGCAACTTCCACGGGGAGCCGCTCGCCCTCGTCCTCGACTTCCTGGCCGTCGCCGCTTCGGAGGTGGGCGCCATCACGGAGCGCAGGATCGACCGCATGCTCGACCCGAGACGTTCGGAAGGCCTGCCAGCCTTCCTAAGCCCGCGAGCCGGCGTCAACTCGGGGTTCATGATCCCCCACTACACGGCCGCATCCCTCGCGGAAGAGAACCGCCGCCTCGCGAACCCGGCGAGCACGGGTTCCCTCCCGACCTCGGCCATGCAAGAAGACCACAACTCGATGGGCTGGAGCGCGGGCCGCAAACTGCGACGGCTCCTGGCCAACGTCGCCAGCATCCTCGCCGTCGAAGCGGCCTGCGCGGCCCAGGCCCTCGACCTCCGCTCTCCCCTGCAACCGGGCCATGCGACCGGCGCCGTCCTCGAGCGGATCAGGCGAGACATCCCGTTCATCGAGAGCGATACCTTCATGGCCCCGCACCTCGAAGCGGCAGAACGCCTGGTGAATTCAGGAGCGCTCGTAGAAGCGGCCGAACAAGAGATCGGTCCCCTCAATTAGAGCGATTCGCATGTAGGAGCGGTTCGCGAACCGCCCAAGCCGTAGCGACCGGGTTCCTTCCGAGAAAACCATCTGTTCGTCCCGATGGGATACCATAATGTCCGCGACGACGCAGAAGTCGGAAGCAACGTGAAGGAGGGTGAGTGAATACGCCTTCAGGAGCAGGGGAGCTCCGCAGGGCGCTCGCGTACCTCCGCTCGTACACGTGGCAGAGCGTGGTCGCTGTCCTTTCGCTGCTTTTGGTCTCGGGGGCTAACCTGGCGACGCCGCTGCTCATCGGGCGCGCCATCGACGAAGGCATCGGTCCGCGGCGGCTCGGGGTCATCTTCGTCGTGGTCGGGTGGCTGGTCGGGCTCGCGTTGGCACGGGCCCTGTTCACGTTCTTGCAGGGATATCTGGCCGAGAGGGCCTCGCAGGGCGTCGCTTACGACTTGCGGGATGCTTTGTTCGAGAGGATAGAGCGGCTCTCCTTTTCGTACTACGACAGGGTCCAGACGGGCCAGCTCGTCACCCGCCTGACCAGCGACGTGGAGCAGATCCGCACCTTCGCCGGCTCCGGTGTCGTCCAACTCGCGAACGCCGTCGTCATGCTCATAGGCACGACTATCTTGCTCCTCTATCTCGACTGGCAACTCGCCCTCGTCGCGCTGGCTGTAGTACCCATCATCGCTGTACTCTTGGTCCGCTTTGTCGGTAGGATCAGGCCCCTTTTCAGGGAAGTCCAGCAGACGCTGGGAAGGCTCAACACCGTGCTGCAGGAAGACCTTCTGGGGGTGCGTGTGATCCGGGCCTTCGCCCGCGAGGACTACGAGACAGCCCGCTACACGGCGGTCAACGAAGAGCTCCTGGAGAAGAACCTAACCACCGTGCGGGTGGTCTCCAACAACTTCCCTTTCGTCTTTCTATTCGCCAACCTGGGGACGCTCGCGATCATCTGGTTTGGGGGCTGGCAGGTTATCGGGGGCAGGCTCTCCATCGGGGATCTCGTCGCCTTCAACACCCTGCTCGGCTTCATGCTCTTCCCGATCCTCACGATAGGCTTCCTCTCGGCGAGCATCTCCCGCGCGGGAGCCTCGTCCCAGAGGGTCTTCGATGTCCTCGACGCCCCCCTCGACGTAGAAGACGCCCCCGACGCCTCCACCCTCCTCCCGCTCTCGTGCAGGGTCGATTTCGACAACGTCTCGTTTCGGTACCCTGGCAGCGCGCGCGACATCCTGGCCGGCGTGTCCTTTACCGCAAGACCCGGACAGACCGTCGCCATCCTGGGGACTACGGGCTCGGGGAAGTCCACTCTAGTCAACCTCATACCGCGCTTCTACGACGTGACGGGAGGGGCCGTCAGGCTCGACGGCAACGACGTGCGAGATGTGACCCTATCCTCGCTCAGGTCCCAGATCGGGATAGTCTTGCAGGAGACGCGCCTCTTCTCGGGCACCGTCCGCGATAACGTGGCCTTCGGTAAACCGGACGCGACTGACGAGGAGGTCGTGGCGGCGGCCGAGGCCGCCCAGGCCGGTAAGTTCGTAAGGGGGCTCTCGGAGGGCTACGACACCGTTATCGGCGAGCGGGGCATCGGGCTCTCGGGTGGCCAGCGACAACGGATCGCCATAGCGCGGGCGCTCCTAATCGACCCTAGGCTCCTTATCCTGGACGATAGCACCTCGGCCGTGGACGCCGAGACGGAGGCCGCGATCCAGGAGACGTTGGACAGGCTCATGCGCGAGAAGCACCGCACCGTCTTCGTCATCGCCCAGAGGGTCTCCACCGTGCGGGACGCGGACCTGATCCTGGTCCTCGACGAGGGCCGTATCGCGGCCAGAGGCACCCACGAGGAGCTCCTGCGAGAGAGCGAACTCTACAACGAGATCCTCGGTTCCCAGTTGCTCTCCCCCTCGGAGACAGCAGCATGAACCACATGAAAGGAGCGGACGTGAAGCTAGGGATAATCGATGTGAGTGTTGCCGAGAGGAGGGAACCATGAGCGCGACAGCAAACGAAAGGACAGCGAAAGACCGCATCTCCTTCCTGCGCACCTTGCGGTCCGTCCGCTCGTTCAGATCCGACCCAATACCACAGGAGGTAGTCGACGACGTTCTCGAGGTGGCCCGCTGGTCGGGTAGCGCGACCAACAAACAGCCCTGGGAGATCCTGATAATCCGCGAGCGTGAGACGTTGCGCTCCCTCGCCTCGGCCGGGGGCTACGCAGGTCACCTGGCGGAGGCGCCGCTCGGGATAGTGCTCGTCATGGCCGGCGAGCGGGCCGAGCAGGAGACTTACGATGAGGGGAAGCTCGCAGAGCGGATCATGCTGGCCGCCCACGCGCACGGCGTTGGCTCGAGCATAGGTTGGTTCGCCGGCCCGGGCAGAGACGCGGCCAGAGAGATACTCGGCGTACCAAGAGAGAAAGTGGTGAGGACCGCGATCTCCCTCGGCTACCCCGCCGAGGAGGCCCGCAGATCCCGCGGCGGCCGCCGGCAGGCGCGTAAACCCCTCGGTGAGATCGTCCACCATGAACGCTACGCTTAGGAGAAACCATGAACGATTCTTTCGGTGAGGTAACCCTCAGGCTCCTCGACGAGACCAAGGAAGTGCGCATCGAGACCCGCCGGGACGATGACGCCCCAGAGCACCGCACGATCATCTGGGTCGTGGTCGTCGAGGGCGAGGTCTTCGTGCGCTCGGTGCGTGGCACCAAAGGCCGCTGGTACCGCGAGATCTCGGCGAACCCGGAGGGCGCGCTGCACGTGGAGGACGACCGCATCCCCGTGAAGGCAGCCCCCGCCACCGAAGAGGCGACTGTGAACGCGGTAAGCGCCGCCTTCAGGAGCAAGTATCAGCAATCTTCGCCATCCTCCACTGAGGCGATGGTTCGTCCCGAGACTCTGCCCACGACCCTCAAGCTTTCGCCAGCCTAGAGGCTGGTTCATACGACATATAGTTCCGTCCGAGGAGGAGAGATCAGGGGCATCGAATCCATCGCACGCGTGCCGCAGGAGCGGGCCGGCGACCGTGGCGCTACCACAAGGCGTCTGCTGGGAGAACTGCGCCCCTATTCGGGCAAGCTGATGATCGTCTTCGGGCTAGTCGTGCTCGGGGCGGCCGCTCAGGCTGGAGGGCCCTGGTTGATCGGTCGTGCCATAGACCGCTACATCCTGCGCGGCGACCTGGCCGGGCTCTCCAGGATCATGCTGGTGCTCCTAGGGGTCTACGTCGTGGGGGCCATCGCCTCGCGGGGACAGGTCTACCAGGTCGGCTCTATCGGGCAGAGTCTTCTGGCCTCCATGCGGGCCAGGATCTTCGACCGGCTCCAGCATCTGCCACTCAGGTACTTCGACAGGAGGCCCGTCGGAGATTTGATGAGCCGGGTGACCAACGACGTCGACACCCTCAACCAGCTCTTCTCACAGGGGCTCACCCAGCTGTTGGGATCCCTGTTCAGCCTGATCGGGATCGTCGTGGCGATGCTCTTCCTCGACTGGAACCTCGCCCTCGCTTGCTTCACGATCATACCTATCATGCTCGTTTTGACCTCCTTTTTCGCCCGCCGCGCGCGGCGCGCCTTCCGCCTTACGCGCGAGACGGTCGGGGACGTGACGGCGGGAGTGCAAGAAGACATCGTCGGGGTGCGCGAGGCGCAGGCCTTCAACAGGACCGAGGAGAATATAGCCCGTTTCAGGCGGCGCAACGCCGCAAACCGCGACGCCAACGTGCAGGCCGTGGCGATCACCTCGGCCTTCGCCCCCACCATAGACATGCTCTCGACCCTGGCTACCGCTCTCGTCATAGGCTACGGCGGCTACCTCGTCTTCGCCGGCTCGCTCTCCATCGGGATCCTCACCGCGTTTTTGATCTACGTCCAGCAGTTCTTCCGGCCGATACAGCTCGCCTCCCAGGTCTACACCCAGGCCCAGGCCGCGGTCGCAGGGGCCGAGCGCATCTACAACATCCTCGACGAAGAACCCGAACCCGAGGATCCGCACGACACCCCGAAACTCGGTCAAGCCACGGGCCGCATCTCCTTCGAGCACGTGACCTTCGCCTACGACCCCGGCAACCCCGTCCTGCACGACGTGGATTTCCGGGTCGAGCCTGGGATGACGGTGGCCCTCGTCGGCCCGACGGGGGCCGGCAAGACGACCATAGCGAGCCTGATACCGCGCTTCTACGACGCCACGGAGGGTAGGGTCCTTATCGACGGAAGGGACGTCAGGGAGCTCGCCCGCAAGGACCTCAGGGCCAACATCGGGATAGTGCTCCAGGAGCCTTTCCTGTTCTCGGGCACCATCGCGGAGAACATCGGCTACGGCCGTTCCGGCGACCCTTCGGAGGCGACGCGCGAAGACGTGGAGGCCGCTGCCCGAGTGGTCAACGCGAACGACTTCATCATGGCCCTTCCCGAGGGCTACGACACGGTCCTTGGCGAGGGAGGCGGGGCATTGAGCCAGGGCCAACGCCAGCTACTCTCCTTCGCCAGGGCGGTCCTGACAGACCCACGCATCCTCATCCTGGACGAGGCGACGAGCAACATAGATACGCGCACGGAGGCGATCATCCAGAAGGCCCTGGCCACGCTGCTGGAGGGCAGGACGAGCATCGTCATCGCCCACCGTCTCAGCACTATCAGGAACGCCGACCTCATCCTCGTCATACAGGACGGAAGCATCGCGGAGCGCGGCGACCATGCGACGCTCCTGGGGAAGAACGGACTGTACGCCGACCTCTACCGCCGCCAGTTCCGCGAGCCCGTCCCCTCGGGCGGAAGATCCTGACCCAGCCCGAAAGCGCGGACGGCGGTATTATTCGGGCTGGTGTTCAATATCATGGAGGATGAGAGGAGCTTCGAATGAGCGTGCTTCCGGAGAGGATACTGTTGCCTACCGACGGCTCGGAGGACGCTATCAGGGCGACGGAGGCGGCCTCGGACCTTGCCAGAAGGAGCGGGGCCGAGCTTCACGTCGTGCACGTCTGGCACGATGTGCGGGGGTTCGCCCACGACTTCGTCAAGAGGGAGTTGAGGCGCCAGGGGCAGGAGATCCTGGACGAGCAGGTAGAGAGGATCAAGGCCTCCGGCGGGGAAGTCGCGAAAGCGTATCTCAGGAGTGGGCGCACCTCCAATGAGGTCATCGCGCTCTGCAAGGAGATCGACGCCGGGCTCCTGGTAGTCGGCAGCCGCGGGCTGGGCACGGTGCGGCGCATCCTGATGGGTAGCCAGTCCGAGGAGATCGTGCACCACGCCCAGGTCCCCGTGCTCGTACTGACGGGCGCCCAGGATTTCTGGCCTCCGGCCCGGATCGTCATCGGCGAGGACTTCTCCGACGACGCGCGCAAGGCCGGGGAACTCGCCACCGGCATCGGCAAGCTCTACGATGCCGAGGGTCTGCTCGTCTACTCCCATCCCGACCTGCCCGAGGTTCCTCCCGGGGAGACGAGGTCCAGGGTCCAGAACCTCGTAGATATGCGAGAGCGGGACCGAGAGATGCTCGAGGAGCGCGCCGGCGCGCTGGAGGAGACGCTCGGTAGCAAGCCTGAGATCCTGATCTCAGGCGGCTACCCGGCCAATGTCCTTCTCGAAGCCTCTCAGGAGGTGCAACCCTCGCTCGTGGCCGTCGGCAGCAGGGGACTTGCCGGACTGATCCGGACCAGGCTGGGCAGCGTCTCGACCAAGGTCGTGACCGCCGCGAGAGGGCCCGTCCTGGTCTATCCGCACGTCGATTAGTGCCATTCTCGGAAAGGTTGAACCTTTCCGAGAATGGCGCCGTCAGCTATCAGCCTTCAGCTTCTAGCAACCGAAGAGCTGAGTGCTGATAGATCGTCGTGCAGAGGGGTTCAGCCTTTCTGCGCGACGCTGTAAGATGATCGTGCGTCCGATGAAAGCGCGAAGAGGAGCATTATGGCGCAGACTACAGGGATCCACCACGTAACAGCCATCTCGGGCGAACCGCAGCGCAACGTGGACTTCTACGCCGGCACTCTGGGCCTAAGGCTGGTCAAGAAGACCGTCAACTTCGACGATCCCGAGACCTACCACCTCTATTATGGGGACGGCGCGGGGAGTCCTGGCACCATCATGACGTTCTTCCCGTGGGCGCACGCGCCAGGGGGACGCATAGGTGCCGGCCAGCTCGTCGTTACCTCCTTCTCCATCCCGACCACGTCTCTGGGCTACTGGACGGAGCGCCTGGTGGAGAAGGGTGTCCGCTTCGAGAGGCCCCGCGACCGCTTCGGCGATACGGTCCTCACTTTCGAGGACCCGGACCGATTGCGCATAGAGCTCGTGGCCGCGGAAGACGGACGCCCGGGATGGTCCGGCGGTCCCGTCCAGGCCGATCACTCCGTCAGGGGCTTCCACCACGTCGCCCTCGCCGTCGAAGCGCCAGAACGTACCGCCGGGCTGATGACGGATTTTCTAGGCTTCCGGCGGGTCGACGAGGCGGAGGGTAGGATCAGGCTCGCCTCGGGTAAAGGTGGCCCGGGAGATCTCGTTGACGTGGTGAACGCGGCCGGCTTCCCCCATGGAAGCATGGGCGTAGGCACCGTGCACCACGTCGCGTTCCGGGTCCCCGACGAGGATACCCAGCTTGCGGTACGCACGGAGATATCGGCGCTCGGCTACAGTGTTACGCCCGTCCTGGACCGCAATTACTTCCGTTCGATCTACTTCCGCGAGCCTGGCGGGGTGCTCTTCGAGATCGCCACCGATCCCCCAGGTTTCACGGTAGACGAGGACCCCGAACACCTCGGCGAAGACCTCAAGCTACCGCCCTGGCTCGAGACCCGTCGCGACAGGCTGGAAGAGGTCCTCCCGTCGCTGCGCGTCCCGGTAGGAGAGAACGCATGAGCGCCGACCTCGGCTTCGTCCACCGCTATGTGCCCGGCGAAGATGAATCCGGCCCGACCCTCCTCTTGCTGCACGGCACGGGCGGTAACGAAGAAGATCTCGCACCACTCGGGGAGACGCTCGCCCCCGGCGGCGCCTTGCTTTCACCCCGCGGCAAGGTCTCGGAGTACGGCGCCCCGCGTTTCTTCCGGCGCCTGGCAGAAGGAGTCTTCGACCACGAGGACCTGTTGTTCCGCACGCACGAGCTGGCCGAGTTCGTGCAAGCCGCCTCAGAAGAGTACGGCTTCGATGCATCGAAGGTCGTGGCCGTAGGCTACTCCAACGGGGCCAACGTGGCCGCCAGCACGATCTTGTTGCATCCCGGTCTACTCCGGGCCGCGGTCCTGTTCAGGGCCATGGTACCGTTCGAGCCCGAGGTGACGCCCGATCTCTCAGGGATGCCCGTCTTCATAGCAGCCGGTCGGATGGACCGCATGATCCCACCAGACAACACGCAGCGCCTCGCTGACATACTGCTCGAAGCAGGCGCAGACGTAGACCTCCGCTGGCGCGACGCAGGACATCCCCTGACCTACGAAGATGTCGCCGAGGCGAAGGCGTGGCTCTCGGACGTCCTACCAAAGCTCTCCGGACCCCAAAACGGCAGGGAGTAATAACCTACCCGAACGGCCAGGTTGCCTGGGATGTTAGAATTTTTTGGGGCGTCTGGAGTGACACCGGGCGCGATTTGCGGGATGGAAAGACTATTTGACGATCGTATTTGAAGGGCGGGCGTTATGGCGAAGCCGGTGATCCTGGCGGTGGACGACGACCCTCAGGTGCTGCGGGCCGTGGAGCGGGACCTCAGGCGCCGGTACGCGCGCGAGTACAGGATACTTCGGGCTGACTCTGGGGAGTCCGCGCTCGACACCCTGGGCAAGCTCAAGCTGCGGGGCGACCCCGTGGCGCTGTTTCTGGTCGACCAGCGGATGCCGAAGATGACGGGCGTGGAGTTCCTGGAGCACGCCATCGAGCGTTATCCCGAGGCCAAGCGTGCCCTGCTCACGGCCTACTCGGATACCGAGGCTGCTATTCGTGCGATCAACGAGGTGGGCCTCGATTACTACCTGCAGAAACCGTGGGACCCGCCGGATGAGAACCTCTACCCCAACCTCGACGACATGCTCGCCGACTGGCGGGCCGACTACAGGCCGCCTTTCACGGGATTGCGGGTCGTCGGTGACCGCTGGTCGCCCGAGTCGCACCGCACGCGGGAGTTTCTGGCCCTCAACCGCGTGCCTTACCGCTGGCTGGACATAGAGGGGTCCGAAGAGGCACGAGAGATCGTTGCGAACGCCGATTCGGGGGCGCCGAAGCTGCCGCTCGTCGTCTACGAGGACGGCTCTTACGCAGAGGCGCCGCAGAACAGGGAGATAGCCGACAAGATCGGGCTTCAGACCCGCGCCGGGCAGCAATTCTACGACCTGGTGATCGTCGGCGGAGGACCATCCGGCCTCGCGGCCGCGGTCTACGGGGCTTCGGAGGGCCTGAAGACCGTCCTCATAGAGCGCGAGGCGCCCGGCGGACAGGCCGGAACGAGCAGCCGCATCGAGAACTATCTGGGTTTCCCTGCCGGACTTTCGGGCGGCGATCTGGCGCGGAGGGCTGTGGACCAGGCGAAGCGCTTCGAGGTGGAGATCCTGACACCCCAGGAAGTCAGCGCGGTGCGCGTGAAAGACCCTTACCGCATCGTTACCCTCGGTGATGGGACGGAGATCTCGTGCTACGCCCTGATCATCACGACCGGCGTCTCCTACCGGAAATTGGATGTGCCCGGCGTTGATCGTCTCACGGGACGCGGCATCTACTACGGCGCCGCCCAGACGGAAGCTCTCTCCTGCGTAGGCGAGGACGTGTTCATCGTCGGAGGTGCGAACTCGGCCGGCCAGGCCGCGATGTACTTCTCCAACCGGGCGAGCAGGGTATTTATCCTCTACAGGGGTGGCGACCTCAGGAAGAGCATGTCGGATTACCTGGTGCGCCAGATCGAAGCCAGAGACAATATCGAGGTGCTCCTCGACACCAACGTGGTCTCTGTCGAGGGTAAGGACCACCTGGAGCGGATAACCGCGAAGAATACGGTAACGGGCGAGACCGAGACCACGGCGGCCCATTCGCTCTTTGTCTTTATCGGGGCGGCGCCGAAGACGGGGTGGCTCGACGGCGTCGTCGAGCGCGACGAACGAGGCTTTATCCTCTCGGGGCCGGACGTGATGCACGAGGGGAAGCGTCCCAAGGGCTGGCGGCCTGATAGGGACCCCTTCCTACTGGAGACGAGCGTGCCTGGCATCTTCGTCGCAGGAGACGTGCGCCACGGCTCGGTCAAGCGCTGCGCCTCGGCCGTCGGCGAGGGCTCCATCGCCATCCAGTTCGTCCACCAGTACCTGAGGGAGGTCTGAGGTGCCGGGCGAGCGGGTCCTCGATTGCCTGCGCTCGGTGCCGCTCTTCAGGCGACTGTCCGACGAGAAGCTGGCCTGGATCCACGACCACGCAGAGGAGGTCAGGCTGGATGCGGGGACCCTGATCGCACGCCAGGGAGATCCTCCTGATGGTTTCTATGTTGTCATGGAAGGCGAGACCGAGTGGACCCGCAGGGTCGGCCAGGAGGACGTCTTCGTCGTCACGCTAGGGGAGGGTACTATCTTCGCCGAGCTCATAATGGTGCTCGACGCCCCTTATCCCACGACCGGACACGCCATAACCGATGTCGGCCTCCTCAAGCTCGACGTACCATCCTTCTGGGAGATGCTGAGGATCTGCCCCGAGGTCCTCCGTGACATCCTCGCAACCTCCGTCGAACGCGCCGAACTCCACGAGTCCGTCTCCCAGCAACACGGCAAGCTGATCTCGCTCGGCACCATGGCCGCAGGACTCGCCCACGAACTCAACAACCCCGCCGCCGCCATAGGCCGTAGCGCCGCCGAAGCCAGAGAGGCGTTCCAGGAAGCCTCGGAGAAGGCTGTGGAGCTGGGGAATCTCCCCCTCACCGAAGAACAGCGCTCTTTCGTCGCCGGGCTGCCACAAGAGGCGAGCCAGAAGTCAGGGACCACGCTCGACTCGCTGGAAGTTAGCGACCTGGAGGACGAGCTTGCCGTGTGGATGGAGGACCACGGCGTCGAGGAGGGGTGGGAGATCTCCCCCACCCTAGCCGGCGCCGGGCTGGACGCAGTCTGGCTCGAAGCACTCGCAGAGAGGTTGCCGGACGAGGCCCTCGGCGGCGTGCTCGGCTGGGTGCGGGCGACGGTGGCCGGTGACGAGTTGCTGCGGGAGATCGAGGGTGGATCCGCGCGCATCTCCGAGCTGGTCGGGGCGATCAAGACGTACACGCACATGGACAGAGCGGCCTCGAAGAGAGTCGACGTGCACGCTGGGTTGGACAGCACCCTGATCATGCTCGGTCACAAGCTGAAGAAGGGCGACGTCGAAGTCGTCCGCGACTACGAGAAGGACCTCCCCCACGTCTGCGGCCACGCCGGCGAACTGAACCAGGTGTGGACGAACCTGATCGACAACGCCATTGACGCCGTTGACGGCCGGGGGCGCATCACGGTCAGGACCGCCAGCGAGAACGGGGGGGTTCTTGTCGAGGTCTCCGACGACGGTCCAGGCATCCCAGAGGAGGTGCGCGGGAGGATCTTCGAGCCCTTCTACACCACGAAGGACGTCGGCGAGGGCACGGGGCTCGGCCTGGATATCTCCTACCGCGTGGTCGTCGAGGACCACAAGGGCGATATCCGCGTCCTCTCCGAACCCGGCGACACCCGCTTCCAAGTGCGGCTGCCGGTAGACAAGTCGACGGGGGCGCACTCATGATGCGTGATGCTCGAGACGAGCAGGCTCTCACACCCGAGCAGATCGAGGCGCTGATGTCTTACGGCAGGGAGTTCGCCCTGCAGACCGGAGACCTCCTCTTCGACGAGCTGTCCGTCGTGGACAGCTTCTACATCGTGCTCGAAGGGGAGGTCGAGATCTCTCGCCTCGACGGCGCTGAGGAGATCCCGATTGGGAACCACGGGGCAGGCGAGTTCACCGGCGGGCTCGTGATGCTGACGGGGAGGACTTCGATACACAGGGCGAGGGCGGCCGCGCCGGGCCGCGTTCTGGAGATCGACTCGGAGACCTTCAGGCGCTTGCCCGTCGAGGTCCCAGACGTGGCAGACATGTTAATCTCTGGCCTGGCCAGGCGCATGCGCTACACCCAGCGGGCCTACCGCCAGCAGGAGAAGTTCGCGGCCCTGGGCAAACTCTCGGCCGGCCTCACCCACGAACTGAACAATCCCGCAGCCGCGGCGAGGCGGGCCTCAGAAGAGTTGGGCGGGGCGATCCTGGAAGCCCAACTCTCCGCCATCGGGCACGACGAGCGCTTCTCCGCCCCCGAGCGAGAGGCACTCGTTGCCCTGCAACGTGAAACGGCCGCGGGCACCGCAGATCTTCTCGACCCGCTCTCTCTTGGCGACGCTGAGGATGAGCTCGCCGATTGGCTGGAAGACCATGGCTGTGAGGACTCGTGGGATCTGGCGCCGGCGTTGGCGGAGGCGGGCGTGAAGAAGGACCGTCTGGAGGCGATGGCCGAAGCATTCGGTAACGACTCGCTCGCCTGTGGTCTGGAGTGGCTCGCCGGGACGCTGGATCTCGTGGGCCTGGCGGGTGAGATCGAGACGAGCGCAGGGCGTATCTCCGAGCTGGTCGGGGCCATGAAGGAGTACACCTACATGGACAGGGCGGCTGTGGGAGAGGTAGATGTGATCTCCGGCCTGAAGAACACCCTCACCATCCTCGGCCCCAGGCTGAAGAACGTCTCGTTGTCGCAGGAGTATGAGAAATCCCTGCCACGGATACCGGGGCGCGGAGGCGAACTGAACCAGGTGTGGACGAACCTGATCGACAACGCCATAGACGCCGTTGACGGACGCGGAAGTATCACCGTGAGGGCGTACGCGGAAGGCGCGCGGGTGGTCGTCGAGGTCGCCGACGACGGGCCAGGGATACCGCGCGCGGCGCAGGTCCATGTCTTCGAGCCCTTCTACACCACCAAAGATATCGGGGACGGAACCGGGCTCGGGCTGGCCATCGTGCGGCGCATCGTCACCGATCATGGAGGCGAGATCTTCGTGCAGTCAGAGCCAGGGGAGACATGCTTCACGGTAAGGTTACCTATCGATACCAGACAGAACAGGGGTTGATCTCAGTGGGAAAAACACAGGTCTTTCATGAGATCTGCACGGAGAAGCGCGAAGTAGACAGGCGGGTGCTCGAGGAGACCGTCTCGCTCGCGGTCGAGATAGCGCGCGAAGGCCGTGAGGGGCGCAAGATCGGGACGCTCTTCGTCGTCGGCGACTCGGGCGAGGTGACAAAGAGATCAAAACCCTTGATCCTCGACCCTTTGCACGGGCACCCAGACGAGAGCAAGCAGATAGAGGACCCCGACATGCGGGAGACCATAAAGGAACTGGCCCAGCTAGACGGGGCCTTCCTGGTCTCGAACAGGGGCGTAGTACTCTCGGCGGCCCGTTACATAGACGCCGCCTCGGACAACCTGGACCTGCCGCTCGGATTGGGCAGCCGTCACGTGGCGGGCGCATCCATCTCCCGCCAGACGAGGGCAGTTGCCGTTGTCGTCTCCGAGAGCTCGATGGTCAGGATGTTCGACGACGGCGAGCTGGTCTCCGAGATCGTGCCCGAGCTCTGGATGATAGACGGCTACAAGAGCCGGATGGAGGGCCGCATCTTCACCCGCCGCGACGAAGACGTAACGGTGATAGGCCGTGCCGAGTAGGGCCGACGAAGTACTCGACTTCTGGTTCGGGCGCGAAGGCGAGCCCGGTTACGGCGAGTTCCGCGACGAGTGGTTCCGCAAAGACCCCGAGTTCGATGCCACGGTAACGGACCGGTTCGCCGGTCTCTACGATGGGGCCGTGGCCGGCGACCTCGACGGCTGGCGCGACGACGCAAGGAGCTGCCTGGCGCTCGTCATCGTGCTCGACCAGTTCCCCCGCAACATGTTCCGTGGCGACGGACGCACCCACGCCGCCGACGGGGCGGCGCTGGAGTCCTCCAGGTACGCCGTCGAGCACGCGCTAGACAGGGAGCTCCCCGCCTTCCAGAGGATGTTCTTGTATATGCCGTTCATGCACAGCGAGAACAGGGAGGATCAACGCCGCTCCGTCGAGCTGTTCGGGCTGCTCGCGGACGAGCCAGGGGCGCCCGACGTAACCTCCTACGCCGCCGCGCACAGAGATATCGTCGAGCGGTTCGGGCGGTTCCCGCACAGGAACGAGATCCTGGGCAGGGAGACTACGCCCGAGGAGGCCGAGTTCCTGAAGACCGAGGGCTCTTCGTTCTGAGCTGAATGGCCGCCGGCCAGAGAGGATCAGCTTGTCGAACATAGGTAATCCTCCGTGCGACGTAGGGGTCATACGCTCTCATAGGGCCGATGCGCCGTGCGAGCAGACGTCGCGTCCCTGGGTGCTCGCGGCGACGATTATCGGGTCGGCGATGGCCTTTATCGACAGCACGGTCACGAACGTCGCGCTCCCGCAGATACAGGAACGCCTTGGGGCGACGGCGACCGACGCGCAGTGGATCGTCGAGTCCTACGCCCTGTTCTTGTCGGCCCTGATCCTGGTCGGCGGTTCCCTCGGGGACCATTTCGGACGCCGTCGCATCTTCTCTTTGGGCGTGATCGTCTTCACGCTCGCCTCGGTGTGGTGCGGGCTCTCTACCAGCCCCGAGATGCTGATCGTGGCCCGCGCCGCGCAGGGCGTGGGAGGCGCGATGCTCGTTCCCGGTTCCCTGGCAATCATAAGCGCCTCTTTCGATGAAGAAGACCGCGGAAAGGCCATAGGCACGTGGTCGGGGCTCTCGGGGGTGACGACCGCCCTGGGTCCCGTCCTCGGCGGGTTCCTGGTCGAGAACGTCTCGTGGCGGGCCGCCTTCCTGATAAACGTCCCGCTCGCTGTAGCGGTGCTGCTCATCACCGCCAGGTACGTCCCCGAAAGCCGCGACCCCGACGCGAGAGAGCTCGACATCCCTGGCGCGGCGTTTGCGACGATCGGTCTCGGCGGCGTGGTGTACGGCCTGATCTCCTCTGCCGAGGCAGGATTTACCGACCTCAGGGTGATACTCCCGCTCGTGCTCGGGGTCGGCGCGCTCGTTGCTTTCGTCGTAAGGGAGCGGCGGACGGAGGAGCCGATGATGCCTTTGAGCCTGTTCCGGTCCAGGAACTTCTCGGGGGCAAACATCCTTACCCCACTGTTGTACGCGGGGCTCGGCGGGGCACTGTACTTCCTGCCCTTTCTCCTGATCCAGGTCCACGGCTACTCGGCCACGGCGGCGGGGAGTTCGTTCTTGCCCTTCACGATCATAACGTTCGTGATGTCCCGGTGGGCGGGTGGTCTGGTCATCCGTTTCGGGGCGCGGCTGCCATTGATGATCGGCCCCGTCATAGCCGCCGCAGGCTTCGTGCTCTTCGCCCTGCCCGGGATTGGAGGTTCCTACTGGACGACGTTCTTCCCCGCGATCGTGGTGCTCGGCCTCGGGATGGCGCTCGTGATAGCGCCGCTGACGACGACCGCGATGAACTCGGTCTCGGGCAGCCATTCCGGCCTGGCCTCCGGCGTCAACAATGCCGTCTCCAGAACCGCGGGGCTGCTCGCGATCCCCGTGCTCGGCATCTTCGTCTTTCTGGTCTTCTCCGGCGGCCTCGACGCCAGGGTGCAGAACCTGGATCTCTCACCCCAAGCCCAAGAGCAGCTCGAGGCCGAGAAAGTAAACCTCGGTGGGGCGCAGGTACCTGCAGAAGTAAGCGAAGGGACGGCGGTAGAGATCGAACGCGCCATCCAGGAGTCGTTTCTGGCCGGCTTCAGGCTCGCGATGTTCGTAGCCGCGGGCCTGGCCGTCGCGAGCGCGGTCGCAGCCGCGGTGATAATCGAGGGCAAGGGGAGCACCGCCCCGAGAGAGAAGGCAGGCCGACCCGAGGGAGAGACGGCAGCAGCCTGAGGAGGACACCCATGCGGAGGTTAATGCAAATGTTCCAGCAGCAATGCGACCACATAGACCAGATAAGGGACGTGGAGCCATCGGCGCAGGGTTGTGAGGAGTGTCTGAAGACGGGCGATGCGTGGGTACACCTCAGAAAGTGCCTGGTCTGTGGTCACGTTGGCTGTTGCGATCAGAGTCCCAACCGCCACGCCACGGCCCACTTCCACGCGACCGGGCACCCCATAATCACGTCCTTCGAGCCGGGTGAAGACTGGCGGTGGTGCTACGTCGACGAGGTGTTGGTCTGACCCAAGGAGTTCGAAGGGAGGAGCACCGGTGCCGACGATGATAGTGCTGGTCGATCTGAAGGAAGATGTGGTCCCCGAAGAATACGAGCGCTGGCTCCAGGAACGGTACGTCCCCGCGATCCTGGACCTCGCCTCGGTTGACGAGTGGCGCGGTTATAGGGTGGGCGGTCTTCCGGAATCGGGCGGTGACCCGCCCTACCAGTATGTCGTTTCGGTCGGAATCAACGACCTGGAACAGTTGGGCAGGGAAATGGAGAGCGAACGGGTACAACGACTCCTAAGCGAGCTCGGCCGGTATGCCTATGTTACGCAGCTTATGACCGAGCGCTTTGTCTGAGCTGAAATGGACGTGAGCGTTGCATCAGATTGAGATAATCCTCGGTCTACTCCTTGCGGTGGCGGCGTTGGCCACGCTGGCCACGCGGCTGAAGATACCTTACCCGATCCTGCTGGTTATCGGCGGATCGGCGCTCGGGTTCGTTCCTGGGCTGCCGCAGGTTGCGCTGGATCCCGAGCTCGTCTTCCTGTTGTTCTTGCCACCGCTCTTGTACGTCTCGGCGATTTTTACTTCGTGGCGCGACTTTCGGGGCAACATAAGGGCGATCTCGCTGCTCGCCGTAGGACTCGTACTGATGACGACCTTCGTGGTCGGCGTCGTCGTCCACACCGTCTCCGGGATACCGTGGGCGGCGGCCTTCGTCCTGGGGGCGATCGTCTCCCCCACCGACGCCATCGCCGCCACCGCGGTCGCCCAGCGCCTCGGGGTGCCCCGCCGCATCGTAACGATCCTGGAAGGCGAGAGCCTGGTCAACGACGCCACGGGCATCGTCGCTTACCGTGTCGCGGTAGCCGCTGTGGTCACCGGCGCCTTCTCGATCTGGGAAGCAGGTCTGCAGTTCGTCGTCGGCGCGGCGGGCGGGATCGCCGCCGGCTTTGCGGTAGGCTGGCTCGTTATTTGGGCGCGACGCCACCTCTCAGAAGACCCCTCCGTGCAGAATATCGTCTCGCTGCTCACGCCCTTCGTCGCCTACCTGGCGGCCGAGGAGCTGCCACACAGCGTCTGGGAGATGCTGCACGAGCTGTTCGGTGTGCCGGGAGAGCTCTACTTCTCCGGAGTCCTCGCCGTGGTAACCACAGGGTTGTATCTCGGGCGCAAAGGACCCTACATAATCTCATCGGGGACGCGCCTTCAGGGGTATGCGACGTGGGAGCTGATAACGTTTCTTTTGAACGGTCTGATCTTCATCCTGATCGGGCTCCAGCTCAGGAGCGTGGTCGGGGGTCTCGGCGAGTTCACGGCGGGCGAGATCATCTCCTATGCGGTTCTGGTGAGCGTGACCGTCATCCTCGTGCGCATTATCTGGGTCTTCCCGGCTACGTATGTCCCAAGATGGGCCTTCCGCCGTATCAGGGAGCGAGACCCCTCACCGCCCTGGCGCAGCGTCTCGGTCGTAGCGTGGACCGGGATGCGGGGCGTTATCTCGCTCGCAGCGGCCCTCGCGCTCCCGCTTCAGACGGCCGAGGGGGTAGCGTTCCCCGCCCGCGACCTCATCATCTTCCTGACGTTCTGCGTGATCCTGGCGACGCTCGTGGTCCAGGGCCTCTCCCTGCCGGTACTGATCCGGGCCCTCGGCCTCGAGGACGACCACATCGGGGATAAGGAAGAGACCCACGGCCGCATCCAGGTCGCGGAGGCCGCCCTACAACGCCTGGAGGAGCTCGTCGAGGAGGACTGGGTGCGCGAAGACACGACGGAGCGCGTTCGCGGCCTCTACACCTACCGCCGCAACCGCTTCGCCACCCGCTTCGATGGAGATCCCGAAGGCGTAGAAGAACGCTCTGCCGCCTACCAGCGCCTCATGGTGGAGCTGCTCGCGGCGCAGCGCCTGAGACTCGTCACTCTACGCGACGAAGGCAGTATCGGGGACGAGATCATGCACCGCATAGAGCGCGACCTCGACCTGGAAGAGTCGCGCCTGGAGCTGTAGGGGCGGTTCGCGAACCTAATGGGGCGGTTCGCGAACCGCCCCCATACGAACTCAATGGACGTTGATAGATAGCCTGGCAGCGCCATCGCCAGCATGCAATCTTCCGTACCCACCGATCGGGAACGTGAACTGCGGTGTGGTGTGGCCGAAGCTGGCACCGGCGACGATGGGCATTCGGTCGAGCTCCCGTTTGCTCTCGACTATGGCCGTCAGGGTGTCCTGGTCCATGTTGGAAGCCCTCTGGAACTTCCCGAATACCATGCCCTGCACGCCCTCGAAGCCAGGTTGGTGGATGAGGGATTGCAACGCCCTGTCGAAGTGAACTGCATTGACCTCCTCGTCGTCCTCGAGGAGGAGGATGGAACCCTCCAGGTCTGGCATATACGGGGTGCCGAAGAGCAGGCACAGGGTACCAAGGTTTCCCCCGAGCAGTTTGCCCTCCGCCTCGCCTTCGTACATGACCTCGTAGCCAGGGTTGGGTACGAATTCACGATCCTCTTGGTCCTGGTACCAGAGGTCATCGCTCCAGTGGTCAGCGGGAAGGACTTCGAAGGGCTGCCCACGCATCAGGCACCGCTCGAAATATTCCTCTGTGTATTCGATGCCGCGTTTCATGCCGAAGGTCGTGAAATGCGGTCCTGAGTAGGTGACGAGGCCGGTCCTGGCGTGTATCGCCGTTGCAAGCGCCGTAATGTCCGAGAAACCGCAGAAGATCTTGAGGTTTGCACGGAAAAGACCGTAGTCCAGATACCCGAGTAGCCCGTTGCTGTTGTAGCCGCCGAGGGTCGTGAGTATGCCTTTGACCTCAGGATCGGAGAACGCCTCGTGCAGATCGGAGACTCGCGCCTGAACGGGTGAGGAATCGAAGCGATCCATCACCCCTACATTCGTTGAAAACGAGAGTCGGAGGCCGAAGTCTTCGAGCCTTTCTCTGGCTATCAGCTTCTGCTCTTCTGGTATGAAACCGAGGCTGACCGCCGGTGAGACGACCCGAACCTCATCGCCCCGCTCGAGTCTCGCAGGAATCATGGCTCGCGCATCCTAGTACGCGGCCGTCAGGATCGCCAGCGCTTCCCCGGCCTTATCGCCGTACTCACCCGCAATAGATTCGAGGTCCTCCTCGGGTACTCCGACCTCGCGCAGGCGTCCCGGCAATCCGAGCTCCTGGACCAGCGATGAAACGCGCTCAGACGGCTCCCCGCCGAGTGCTTCCGAAAGCTTGCTCCATCGCACGTCCTGTACGCGCTTCTTGGCGAGCCGCAGGCTCGGTGCAAGGGTGATACAGGAGGTTATCCCGTGCGGGACTTCGTAGCTGGCCCCGATCCTGCGCCCCAGCCCGTGCGATAGCCCCATCGGCGTGTTCGCCGGCCCGAAGTACGCCAGCCAGGAGGCCAGTTGCAGTTCCAGGCGCACATCTAAGTCGTCTGGCTCATGCCTCGAAAGCGGCAGATACTCCATCAGGCGCCGCGCCCCTTCGAGGCCGGTTACGTCGGTTATGGGATGATCGCCCCCGTAGAGATAGCCCTCGACCGCGTGATCCAGGGCCCTTATCCCGGTCGAGAGCCAGAGCTTCTCTGGCGTGAAGACCGTCGCCTCAGGGTCCAGCACAACGACCCTGGGAACAGTCTTCGGGTCGGCGAAACCTCTCTTCCTGCCGGATCTCTCGTCCGTAACGCCCGCCCTGTTGGCCCACTCTGCCCCGGAGAGGGTGGTCGGGATCGCCACCTGCTGAGGATATCCCAGCTCCCGCGCCACCGCCTTGGTGCCGTCTATGACGCTGCCCCCTCCGACGCTCACGAGGAGATCGGCCGCCGTCATCTCCGCCCCGACGGCGGCCTGCTCGACCGCCCCACCGGGGGTGTGCTGCCCGATACCGGCGAAGGTCCCCGCGTGCCTGCCACCGAGCAATGCCTCGACGCGGCGTACGAGGTTTGTCTTCTCGTTCAGGCTACGCCCTGTAATGACGAAGGCCCGGTCGTACGACCAGGCCTCCTCTTCGAGCTTCTCCAGAGCGTCCGCGCCGAAATGGACGCGCGTGGTCTGAAGGAAGGTGTGGGTACCGCTTCTCACACTCCCATCGTACAGCTACAACCGGCTCCGGTCGAGCACGCTACTTCACGCTGGCTAGCGCAACTCTCTGCCTTTACCATGAGCGTCATTCCCGCGCAAGCGGGAATCCACTGCAGCAGACGTTGCGCACTATGCAGGGGAAACGATTTATCCAATCACCTATCAGCCCTCTTGAGACCCGGCGTTCTCCTAGCCTTTGGCGCGGAGGTACTGTTCGAAGGAGACGAGAACCGGGTTCTCCTCTCTTCCTCCTTCACTCTCGTCGTTTCACCGCCTATCTCATTAAAAGCGGACGCTCGTCCGCTTTAAAGTGCGAGGGTAGCGCGGTAGACTGGCGGTGTCGAGGTCTTGGTGGAGAGCGGTAGTCGTGGGGCGTCAGTGAGGGAGACGTGAACGGTGGTCTAGACCTCGAGTACCTTGCTACGGCGCTGCTCGCCCCGCTGGATGTGGACCTGTTTTACTACCAGCACACGGTACAGGGGCTTCCTGCCGAACGTATAAGCGGCGGTGCGCGTTCCCTTGTACCCCGAGCTTGATGAGACGACCGATAGGAGGATAGAGATGGAACTGGGCGGCCTGCACCACATGACGGCGGTCACGACGAACGCCTCGGAGAACGTGGCATTCTACACGGACGTGCTCGGGCTGAGGCTCGTAAAGAAGACGGTGAATCAGGATGATGTCTCCGCTTACCATCTCTTCTACGGAGACGAGGTGGGTAATCCTGGGACCGAGATCACCTTCTTCGATTGGCCTCACTTGCGCGTGGCCCCCAACCATCCCGGCGCGGGCGAGGTCTCGACCACCGAGTTGCGCGTCCCCGACCGCGCCGCGCTCGACTGGTGGGCCGCGCGGTTCAGGGATCTGGGCGTGGATAACAATGGCATCGAAGAAACTGAAGAGCACTCCTACCTCGACTTCACCGATCCCGAAGGGCAGCGACTTCGGCTCTCCGCCGATGAGGGCGAAGGAGTACAGGGAGGTGATCCGTGGGAGGAGAGCCCCGTTCCGCGCGAGATGGGGATCCGGGGTCTCGGAGCCGTCGATCTGACGGTTCGGGAACTCGAGCCCACGGCGTGGGTCCTGACCGAAGTGCTCGGCTTCCGAAGGGTGAGCGCGGTCGTACAGAACGGAGGCCAGACGGTGACCTTCGAGGTCGGCGGCGGAGGTCCGGGGGCGACGGTGCGGGTGATCGAACGCCCCGACGCACCGTGGACCCACCTGGGGCGTGGGGGCGTGCATCACATCGCTTTCAGGACGCCCGACGACGAGGAGCACGCGGCGTGGAGGGAGAAGATACGGCGTTCCGGACTCGGGGTAACGCCGCAGATAGATCGCTTCTATTTCCGTTCGATCTACTTTCGGGAGCCCGGCGGGGTGCTCTTCGAGATCGCCACCGACGGTCCCGGTTTCGCGACTGACGAAGACGCGGCGCACCTCGGCGAGAGACTCTCACTCCCTCCCTTCCTGGAAGAGCGCAGGGAGGAAATAGAGGCAGGGCTGGATCCCATAATCGTGGAAGGCGGGACAGAACTACGTTGAACCAAGGCTAGATTCCGCAAAAGAAAGCCACCAAGCATAGCCTCTGGAGATAGCGACAAGTACCCCGACCCGCAGTGGCTCCGGTGGGCCAGGCGCCTGCAAGCCATTGCCCAAGAAGGCCTGACCTATTCGAGAGACGATTATGATCTCGGGCGATACGAGCAGCTAAGGGAGCTGGCGGCCGAGATATTCGCGGGCCACTCCACGGGGACCCTGGAAGAGGCCAGAGATCTACTCGCGCTCGAAACCGGTCCTGCGACCCCGAAGGTGGACGTCCGGGCCGCGGTGTTTCAGGATGGCCGGATCCTGCTGGTGAAAGAATCGGGCGAACCGGGTTGGTCCTTGCCGGGAGGTTGGGCGGACGTGGGCGAATCCCCGTCCGAAGCCGCGGCCAGGGAGACCCTGGAGGAGTCGGGCTACAGGGTACGGCCCGTCAGGCTTCTCGCGGCGTACGACCGCGACAGGCACGGCCACCCGCCCATCCCCTACCACGTCTACAAGCTGGTGTACTTGTGCGAGATCCTGGACGAGATGCCTTTGTCCGACGTGGATACCGACGGGGTGCGCTTCTTCGGCGAGGATGAGCTTCCTGAGCTCTCGGTCACCCGCGTTACCCCGGCCCAGGTCTCACGCTTCTTCGAGCACCACCTTGACCCGAACTTACTACCTGACTTCGACTAGCGCTCGTACCGTAAACGCGTGGGCCGCTAACGGTCCCATGCGTTCCAGATCTTTGATGGGTTTGTCTCTAGCCCGGGCACATGCTAATGTTGGATCAGGAGAATGCTAACGTGGTGAAGGAGGTCCTAAAGAGGGACTAAGGAGAAGATACCGGCATGGCACTTACCCCTTTTCTGAAAGGAGAGATTCAAGGTGGGAACCTTCAATTCCACTAAGACCGTACCCTACGTTGTTGAAGACCTCGGCCCTGTTGCCCAGGATTTGGTGCGCTACTTCGAAGGCCAGGACTTCGAGACTACCGAAACGAACCTCCCCGCGGGAGGGGTGCAGGTCAGCATTCGCAAGGGTGGCACCTTCAAGGCCATCATAGGCATGAAGACCGCCCTAAACATAAAGGTAGAGCCCGTCGAAGGCGGGACCCAGGTGGACGCGGGCGTAGGCATCTTCGGTCAGCAGGCCATCCCTACGATTATCACCGCGCTGGTTTTCTGGCCGGTAATCATCTCCCAGGTATGGAACATGGCCCAAGAGGCCAAGCTGGACGAGGAGGCTATAGGCGTAGCCGAAGAGAGCCTGAAAGCTCATGCTTCGGGGGCGCCAAGCCCGTTAGCACAAACGTAACTGCCTACGCAGAGCAAATACTCCAGATAAACCTGAAGTCGCGGCATGCGAAAGGATTGACCTTTCGCATGCCGTTTTAAGCGCCGCTGACGCGCAGCACCGCCTTCCCCGTATACCCCCTCTCTAGGAGCCGAGCGGCGATTTCTCCCAGCTCCGTCCACGGCGCCTCCACCTCGATGCGCGGCTTCAGCATTCCATCCGCGACCATCCGCGCCAGCCTATGGAGACCTTGCGAGGCCGGTCTCGCCAGCACTTCGTGGAACAGGATAAAACCGTAGAGCCTCGCCCCACCCGTCAGGTAGAACGTCCTGGCGTCGAACTCCACGTCGGCCGTAGCCGACGTTCCGAAGCTTACGCACGTCCCGCCCGGCGCCAGCATCGAGAGCGCGTTCCCGAGCACCTCCCCTCCTACCGATTCGAGGATCAGGTGGTAAGGGCCCTTCTCCCCGGCCGCCTCGCCGCTCTCGTCCACGACGACCTCGTGGGCGCCGGCCTCCTCCACGAGACTCACATGCTCCTCGCGGCGCACGAGCCCGACCACCCGCGCCCCGGCCGCACGGGCGAGCTGCAACGCGAACTGTCCGGCCCCGCCCGAGGCGCCCGTAATTAGCACGGTCCTTCCGAGTAAGTTGCCCCCCTCCTCCAGCGCGTAGAGGGCCGTGAGGCCGGCGACGGGCAGCGTCGAAGCCTCCTCGAACGACACACCATCGGCCACAACGGCCACGGAGTCCGTCGGCACGGCAGCAAGCTCTGCCCATGCGCCTGAGGGGAGGAAGCCAACGACCCGCGAGCCTTCCCGCGGGCCCGAGCCGTCAGCGGCCGCGCGTTCGACGGTGCCTGCCAGGTCCCAGCCGGGTCGGAATCCCGGTTCGCTGGACTCGGCCCGGCGCACCTCGCCCCGGTTGAGCGAGACGGCCGAGACGCGCACCAGGACCTCCGAAGGCGTTGGGGACGGCTCTTCCACGTCCGCCAGTGCCAGGCGGTTCGGGGCGTCGGGGTCGACGACTACGGCTCTGATCCCACTCATAGGTTCTCCCTTTCCGTTCGTTGGCGGCGCCTGCGAAGCAAGAGCGACTTCCCAATGCGCCGATCAGGCCTCTGCAGGTATGTTATAGATCGGTGAGCCAGACTGCGCGCTGCCATCTGCCCCCGAGGGGTGGCTTTACTTCGCGGTCCGCAACGACTATACATTCCCCGTGTCCGAGAGCGAGAAAAGGCGGGTCCGGTGGCGAGAGCGCGGCCGGGAGGGCGGGGTGCGCGACAGGCTGCGCAACAGGCCTCGCCTGCGCCCGAAGGTCTCCGGTTACCTCACTGAGGAGAAAGAGAGTCTCAGGCAGGGGTTCGCGGCGCTGTTTCTCTCCTCGGCGGGGGAGCTCATCGCCGGCATCGTGCTCGCAGGCATCTCGGGCACGCTCGATGAGCTCGTCGGGCTCGCTGTCTTGATTCCCGCGGCCATAGGTATGCGCGGCGCCATCTTCGGGGCAATGGGAAGCAGGCTCTCGACCTCCATCCAGACGGGTCTCTTCGAGTTGAATCTGAGGCGCGGCGTGCTCGCCGAGAACGTGCAGGCCGCGGCCGTCCTCTCGCTCGTCTCAGGCGTGTTCCTCGCTTTCCTGGCGCGAGTCCTGTGCGGCATCCTCGGCGTCAGGACGGAGCTCTCGGTAATCGATTACGTCATCATTTCGACGGTGGGCGGGATCATCGCCGGCGTGCTGCTGCTAGGGATCACGGTCTTCGTCGCCCGCCTCTCGGTCGCCCGCGGCTGGGATATGGATAACATCGCGGCCCCCATGCTCACCGCAGCGGGGGATATCCTCACCCTTCCCTCTCTCGTCGTGGCCACCTACCTTATAGGCATCCCCATCTTCTCTTCGGCACTCGGTATTGCACTGGTCATGTCCGCGGTGGCCGCCGCCTTCTTCGGCCTCAGGATAGGCGTCGAAAACCTGAGGCGCATCCTGGCCGAATCCTTCCCCATCCTGGCCATGACGGGGACGGTCACCATCCTGGTCGGCGTGGCGTTGCAGGATAGGGAGGAGCAGTTCACTACGCTCCTGGCCTTGAGCATCCTTCTGCCGGCCTTTTTGCAGGAGGGTGGAGCGCTCGGCGGCATACTCTCCAGCCGCCTCTCCTCCAAGATCCACCTGGGCCTTATAGAGACGCGCGGGGTACCGCAGTTCGCTGCCTTGAGAGACTTCACGCTCACCTACATCTTCGCCGCAGGCGTCTACGTATTCATCGGTGGGGCTTCTCATCTTCTAGCCGTGGCGCTCTTCCAGGAGGGGGCGAGCCCTGGCTTCCTGATGATGATCGGTATCAGCGCCCTTGCCGGCCTGATCGCCACCACGGCGGCGGTCTTCGCGGCCTACTACGGCTCGACCCTCAGTTACAGGCTCGGGCTGGACCCGGACACCTACGGCATCCCGATAATCACGGCGGCCGTAGACCTGCTCGGCTTTATGAGCCTTATAATAGCCCTTATCGTTTTCGGATTGGCGGGATAAGAGATGCGCGAGATGCGACCACGGAACGTCAAGGAGATGCTCATCGAGGCGAAGAACACCTCGGAGCTTATGGTGGACCTCTCCTACGCGGCGATCTTCTACAACTCCGAGGACCTCTCGGAGGAGGTCTCCCACCTCGAGGAACGTCTCAACGACCTGGTCTTCGACATGCGCACCCTGACCATCCTGGCCGCGAGGAGCCCCGCCGACGCGGAACAGATGGCGGGGATCCTCCAGGTCGTCCAGGACATAGAGAAGATCGGCAACGCCGCCGTCGACATAGCCAAGATCGTGGTAAAGCGACTTGGGATCCCGCCCGAACTCCTGCACGATATACCGGAGGCCGAAGAGATACCCTCCCGCGTCCGCGTGCACCCGGATAGCGCCCTGGACGGGCGCTCTTTGGGCGACGTCGACCTGCCCGTGGAGATGGGAATGAGCCCCA
>DATMVF010000178.1:0-5146 GCA_035563475.1 Rubrobacter sp. | reverse complement strand
GAAGTCCCAGGGTGGGACCAAGTCCGCGGGCAGGGCTCCCACGAAGTAAGCCGCGGCCTTCTCGGCCGCTTCCAGGAAAGCGGGGTCGCGATGCTCCCGGTAAGCCAAAGTCCAGCCGTAGATTCCCCACGTTACCCCGCGCGACCACGTAGAGTCTGGGTTGGCACCCTGATAGGTGCCGCCTTCGATACCGGCGCCCGTGTCGGGATCGAAGGTATATATATGATACGTAGACCCGTCGGGCCGTAGATAGTAGCGGGCCGAAGTCGCTGCGTGTGCGCGGGCTACGTCGGCGAACTCTCGTTCCAAGGTCGTCCGCGCGGCCCACCAGAGCAACGGCAGGTTCATCATGGTATCGATGGCCGTTGATCCCTTGGCCAAGGGGTGATCAAGGGGCCCCCAGGCCTGGAGGTACTCTCCTCGCCGGTTGAAGCGCCTGATCAGGGTTCGCGCTGCCTGCACGGCGGGCTGTTTCAACTCCTCCTCACCGGTGATTTCGTAACCGAGGGCGAAGCTCGGATAGAAGACAAAGCCGATGTCGTGGGTGTTGACGTCGTGCTGTCGGGGGGCTACGAGGTCGCCGAAATACCGTGCCCACTCCTCGAAACGGGGCTCCCGGGTGCGCAAGAAGGCTAACCACAGGAGGCCAACCCAGAACCCGCATGTCCAGTTTCCGTGGCTCCAGTTGTCGCCTTCCCATCCAGCGTACACGTCTGCAGGCCACGTGCGCCAGCGGCCGTCATCTGTCACGTGGGGAAATTCCCGGCCCCCTTCCAGGCGCTCGGCGATGCGTGAGATGCGGCCGCACGCCGAATCGTAGACTGCTGCGAGCTCCTCCCGAAACGCTAGGTTCAATGCTTCCTCCTACCCGCTCAGTAGCGCCGCGCGGAA
This sequence comes from Rubrobacter sp., assembly GCA_035563475.1. Lineage (GTDB taxonomy): Bacteria > Actinomycetota > Rubrobacteria > Rubrobacterales > Rubrobacteraceae > Rubrobacter_D. The sequence goes on along the minus strand of DATMVF010000178.1, from coordinate 4,255 downwards.
CGCTCCATCGACGGCGTCCCTCGCCTTGCCGGCCTGAGCAGCATCGCCGATGACCGTTACTTTCTGGTCGGGACGCGCGAGTTGCCGTACGTCTGGTCCCGTGCCGCGCCGAGTTCCATAGTAGAGCCAGTCCCGCACCCGCGGCGAAGAGAGCAGACGCAGGCCCAACCTCGACTTGCCCAGACCTATGTCAAGGAGGCGGGGTACCACGCGGCCGAGCCCGTACCGGTAGCGCGCCCCGGTAGCGAACACTACGCGATCGTAAGATGCTAGGACCTGTGGTTCTCTGGTGACATCGAGCCCGTAGCGGAACTCTACGCTCTTTTCCCGGCACGCCCCTTCGAGCCCGTCCACGTAAGCCTCGAACGATCCCTCTACCGCTTCGACCTCGCCGAATAGTGGGGCCTTGCCCGTATAGCGGAAGGCCCCCCCTGGCACTAGTGCTCGTTCGATCACCGTGACGTTGTTGCGGTCGGCTACCAGGGATGCGTAGGAGAGCCCTGCGGGGCCGGCACCCACGACGCAGATCTCCTCTCCTTCGGGAGGCGTCGGGTCGGCGAAGTCGAGTTCGTGACCGGCGATAGGGTTTACCACGCAGGAGATGCGGGCGCCGGATCTCATGCTGTTGACGCAGTGATTGCAGGATAGGCACCGGCGCAACGACGCTCCGGAGCGTACTTTCCTAACCCAGTTCGGATCGGCGATCAATGTGCGCCCAAGCGCGACCATGTCCACGTTGCCACTCTCGATGGCGGTCCTGGCAATAGCGGGGTTTCCCAGGCGGCCCACCCCTATGACCGGGACATCGACCGCCACTTTGACCCGAGCGCCAAAGTCGAGGAACGGGCCCTCGGGGTAGGCCATCGGCGGGATCATGCGCTCAGCCCCAGGAAGCGAGCGATAGTGTCCGGCGGTGATGCTCAAGGCGTCCACGCCCGCTTCCTGGGTCCACCACGCGACCCGGAGTCCTTCCTCGAAGGTCAGCCCCCCGGGGAAGAAGTCCTCAACACCTAACCTGAAGACTACGGGAAGAGAAGGCACCTCGCGCTTGATGCGTCGCAGGATGTCTAGGCCGAAGCGCGCGCGGTTCTCCAACGGGCCGCCGTACTCGTCGGTCCGGGTGTTCTCCGCAGGCGACATAAATTGGGAGATCAGGTACCCATGTGCTCCATGCAACTCGACGAGATCGAACCCGGCGCGCCCAGCGCGTCGGGCAGCCTCGACAAAGGCCAGCGTCGTTTGATCGATACGATCCGCGCTCATCTCCGAGGGCACAACCGTCTCGGGCTCTGTCTCGTAGACGGAGGTGGGGATCCGAGAAGGGGCGATGGGTGTCTCGCCGGAGACGGCCCTGCGGGCCCGGCTCCCGCCATGCCCGAGCTGGACAGAGACCACGGCTCCTGCGTCATGCAGGGCGTTGACGAGGCGTTGGAGCCCGGGTAGGAACCGGTCGTCATAGACGCCCAACTCGCGGAAGCGGTGGCGTCCGACCCTCTCTGGAGAGCCCATCTCGACCGTGATCAGGCCCACGCCGCCGAGTGCCCGGGCCTTGTAGTAGGCGACGAGGGCGTCCGTAACGTGGCCCTCTGGGTCCGCCAGCCGGGTGGTCATGGGCGGCATGACCACCCGATTGGGAACTTCCATCCCTCCGATAGTCACGGGGGAAAAGAGAACGTTCACGGCACTTGCCCTAGCCGCGGCTCCCAACGGCGCTAGCGCCCGGCTGCTCCTTACGTGTGCCCGGCAATCCGGCCTCGGTAACAACGCGCCGGATCCTCTCCCTCTCCGCCTCCGAGATGCGGCGCAGCGGGGGACGGACGTGGGCCTCGTCGATCCTGCCTAAGATGGCCAGGGCCTCCTTCATCCTGTTGTGCCCGTCGAGGAACGGCTCGGCGTAGGTGACCTGCACCACGGGGTAGATCCGGTCCGCCACCCTGCGCGCCTCCTCCAGGTTGCCGCGGTTCACAGCGTCAAACATCTGCACGTGCAGATCGGCAATGACGCTGCCGTGCCCCGAGAGGATGCCGTCAGCGCCGACGCACAAGGACGCTAGAAGCGACTTGCTGAAGCTGGAGAGCAGCGATATCTCCTTGTCCAGCGCCTTAAGCTCGCGCCAGTTGCGCTCGTAGACGCCGATATCGTTGGACCACTCTTTGACGGCGATGACGTTATCTATCTCGTCGCAGATCTTTAGTAGGCTGTCCGTAGCGATGTGCAGACCTGAGCTAACAGGATAAACAAACACGATGAGCGGGAGGCTGGTGGCTTCGGCGATCTGGGCGATGTGCCCGTACGCCATCTCGGGACGAAGCTGGTGACCGAAATCGAAGACCGCGGAGGGGAATACCAGAAGACAGTCCGCTCCCTGCCGCTCGGCCATCTTTGCTATCCGGGTTGCCTTGTGGGTGCCATCCTGATAGACGCCGCACACAACGTGTACCGCCCCTGCCGCTTTATCCAGAGTTATGTCGAGGCTGCGCTGCTGTTCGTCGAAGGTCAGCGTCGCTACCTCGGAGGCGTGGGCGTTGGTAGTGATGCCGGTTACCCCCGGCGTGTCGATCAGGTAGCGTAGGTGCCTGCGGTAGTTTCTCTCGTCGATCTCCAGGTCGGCATCGAACGCCATTAGGTTGGCGGGTATGACACCCCTGAGAACCAGATCTGGCCTCATGGAGCAGACCTCCCTCACTCCTCGCTTGCCATACCAGTTACCTTACCACCTCGATGGTGGCCTTTCATAGTGCTCAATACTTTCTGTATGGCGTCCTCGGTAGCTTCGAGACGCATCAAGTATCTTTCTATACCCCGCTGAAGGCGCCGAAGCCGCCGTCAACGGGAACGACGATGCCGTTCACGAACCTCGCCGCGGGAGAGCAAAGCCAGATCAGGGTCCCCACCAGCTCCTCCGGTTCGCCGAAGCGCCCAGCGGGGGTATGGTCCACGATCTTACGTCCCCTCTCCGTGAAGCTTCCGTCTTCGTTGAGCAGCATCGCCCGGTTCTGCTCACCAAGAAAGAACCCAGGCGAGATGGCATTTGCCCTCAAGCCCGCTCCGTGTTTGACCGAAAGCTCGACCGCGAGCCAGCGTGTTAGGTTCTCGACCGCAGCCCTGGCTGCCGCGTAGCCAACGACGCGCGTGAGCGGCCACTGCGCCGCCATCGAGGAGACGTTGACGATTGAGCCCTCACCTGATCGGGCCATCGCCTCGCCCAGGACCTGGCAGGGCAGCAGGGTACCCATCAGGTTCAGGTCTATGACCCGTCGCAGGGCGTCCTCAGGAACACCGAACACTTCGGCGTCGTCTGCAACCGTGGCTTCCGCCACGTTACCCCCGGCGGCGTTTACCAGGATATCCACCCGGCCCCACCGCTCCAGAGTAACCTCCCGAACGCCTTCGAGTTGCTCGCGTTCGAGCACGTCCGCAGGCAGAGCCAGCGCCTCGGCGCCGTAATCCACTATCTCTTCGGCGACATTCTTGGTGCGCTCCTCGCGACGTCCCAGGACGCCGACCCTAGCCCCGGCTACGGCCAGCCCTCTGGCCATCGCACCGCCAAGCACGCCCGTCGCCCCGGTTACGATAGCAACCCGCCCGGAGAGGTCGAACAAGTCTCCGATCTGCGTCATCGGGCAGACCTCACAGGCTCCTCTTCGACCCGGTAAGGCTTTTTGGCCAGACCGTAGGCGAGCTCGGGGACCATCTCGAGGGCGTCCTCCTCGTCCACGAGGCCAGTGGTGAGGAGCCCGGCCACCCAGTCGCAGGTAACGCGTCGCCAGACATCGTGGCGAGAAGGAATCGAGGCGAATGCGCGGGTATCGTCGTTGAAGCCGGCGGTGTTATAGATGCCGGCGGTCTCTACCACGGCGTCCAGGTAGCGCCGCATCCCTAAGGGGCTGTCGTAGAACCACCACGGCGCTCCGAGCAGCATCGCCGGGTAGTGTCCGGCCAGGGGCGCGAGCTCCCTGGAATACGCGGCCTCGTCGAGGCCGAACACGACAAGACGGAAGCGCGGGTCGTTGCCCCACTCCTCGAGGAGGGCCCGCAGACCCCGCGTCCAGTCGGCTGCTACGGGGATGTCAGCCCCGGCGTCGGGCCCGAACCGCCGGTGCACAGTTTCATTGTGGTTGCGGAGGCTGCCGGCGTGCAGTTGCATCACCAGCCCGTCCTCGGCGCTCATACGCGCCATCTCCATAAGCACGTGGGCAGTGAACCGGACGCCGTCCTCAGCGTTCGCAGTTCCGGAGAGGGCACGGCTGAAGAT
>DATMVF010000177.1:0-3535 GCA_035563475.1 Rubrobacter sp. | reverse complement strand
GGGATCCCGTCTTCGCCCTCTTCGTAGGCTTGCTCGGTGCCTACCTGCTGGCGTGGCGTACGCTGCCCAACGAGCGAGTCGGGGAAGCGATGAACGAAGGCTTCGACGCGACGGGCCAGATCCTGCTGATTACGGGCCTCGGAGGCTCTTTGGGAGCGGTGATCACCCAGACCGGCCTCCAGGATATCCTCGGGGGATTCTTCTCGGCAGAGGCGGGCACGCCGGTCCTGCTGACTATCCTGCTCGCCTGGTTGATCGCCGCCGTCTTACACCTCGCCATAGGTTCGATCTCGGTCGCCGCCATCACCGCATCGGGCATACTGGCCCCCATATTGGATGGCCTCGAAGTCCCCGCGGTGATCATGGCCCTGGCCATCGGCTCCGGGGCGCTGTTCGCCTTGCAGGTAAACAGCAACTTCTTCTGGATGTTCCAGTCGCTGCTGGAGGTCACCACCCAGGGAGCCCTCAAAGCCCTTACCCTGGTAACCGCGCTGGCATCGGTAGTCTCCCTAATCTTGATCCTGCTGCTGAGTCTCGTGGTCTAACCGCCCAGCACTGGAGCGCCATACTCTCGCGATTTGCGGTCAAGCGGGAATCAGTGGCGGCAAGTACTCTGCACCTCTAGCCGTCAAATCTCGCCGTCGCGTGTGTGGCCCGCGGGCCGCACAGACCGATGGCCGAGGTCCGTTTCACCGACAACGGCAGCGCCCAGGCGAAGGCGATGGGGAAGTCGGAGACCAGCGGGTGGCTGGCGAGCACGTTGCGGTGCTCGCCAGCCGCCTATCCCGGGGTTCTGGCCACGTCCGCCTCAGCGGAAGTCACTGACGGTACGGTGCAGCGGCAACCGGTCGCGCTGCTCGCCCTTCTGCTCGGGGGAGATCTTCGCGTTCGCGCCGCCCAGGAAGGCGTCGTAGTTGGTGAGGACGCCCTGGGTACGGAACGAGTCGATCTCGAAGGGCAAAGCGCCCGAGGTAAGCGGCTCCTTCCCGTCGATGAGCATGAAGTGCAGGTGGGGGCCGTCGGTGTTGCCGGTGTTGCCAAGCTTGCCGATGACCTGCCCCTTCCGAACCCGATCGCCGGGCCGGACCAAGACACCCTTCGAGCCCTTCTGCAGGTGGGCGTAGTAGGCGTAGCGCCCATCGGCGATCTTGACGACCACGTAGTTGCCGCCGAAGTCGTTCAGGGCGAGGCCGCTCGGGAACAGGCCGGGCGTCTGCTCGGGCTGATCGTTGCGCGTCCCGACTACCCGTCCGTCGGCCACCGAGCGTATCTTCGCCCCGTAGTAGGGGTAGCTGGAGAGCTTGTCTTTCGGCCCGTCGTAGAGCCTGCCGTTCTTACCGACCTGCACCAAGTCGATGGCGAACCGTTCTGGCGCGTGGAAGGTCCCGTCGATGGGGAAGATTGCCGCGCGGTGGGAGGTGAGCGCGTCGCAGCATCCCTCGCCCGTCAGCCACCTCTTCCCGAAGAGCGGTGAGCCGATCTGAGCCGGCTCTTCCCCAGACACGCGCGTCGGGCCGGCTCGGAAGCTGTTGGTCAAGCCCGTGGGCTTGCTGGCCGACACGTCGAAGCGGTGCTCCAGACGCTCCGGCAGCCTCGCGCCGGTCGCGTAGGTGACGTCCAAGAACAGGAACCCGGACACGCCGGGCCCGAACCGCTTGTCGGGGGCGCCGCCGAAGACGACGATCCTCGAGGCGAGCTTGTCCCCCGAGAGTTCGTCGACCATGCGGCCGCCGCGGCTCGGGTCGAGCACCCGCACGCGCTCGATCGTAAGGTCGGCGGCCGTGATGTTGGTAAGCCTGAGCTCGTAGGCCAGGTGTCTCTGGTCGTCGGTACCGTCCACCGGCTCGACCCTCCCGTCGAAGGTGTCGACCGCGAGCGGCGTAACCTGACCCGGCGCCGGATCGCGCTCCGCCTGAGGTTGCGGCGACGGCGCCTTTTGGGCTAACCCCACGCTTGCCCCGAGCACCGATATCGCCGCCGCCACCAACGCGACCCATCGCCACGACCTGATCTTCATCGGTACTCTCCTCGCTTACTCGACCGGACGCCATCATGGTGCGTCCTTACGTCTGACGATGCAACAATAACTACGTGGTGCCGGCGGCGCATCACCCAGCCAGGGCTGCGCACACGGCCTTGCCCTCCGCCCGACGCAAAGAATCGAAGACGCCGGGAGGAGGCGAGCGCGGCGCTTGAGGCCACAGGTCCAAGTAGGAGCAGGTAAGTCCTTTCTTGGTCACCGCCCTTTTCGTCTCTGCAGCTCAGGTTTCAAGCGAATTATTCTCGAACCAGAAGGCGGTGTTCTTCGTCTTCATCTCTCCCACGGCTACGCTCACTGCGAAGTCCTCCAGTTCTTGCTGCTCTGCTTCTACTTCGAGACCAAACGTAGATAACAGGTAGGAAGCTGAGGCCGTCGCAGTGCGCTTGTTGCCATCCACAAGCGGATGGCGACGGATGATGGACTCCATCAGCGCAGCGGCTTTCTCGAAGGGAGAAGAGAAGTGTTCCCGGCCGAACGATGCTTGCCAGGGGCGTTCGATAGCGGCGAGGAGGCCCTCTTCGTCACGTACGCCTCCGGAGCCTCCGTACTTCTCTATAGAGACCGTGTGGAAGAAGAGAATCTCGGGAAGACCGGGCTTCTTGCCGGAAGGAGGCAACTAGATCGGACGCGGAGCCTACCGCCTGGCCAGGTTCCTCATGGCCTCGTCGTACTTCCTCGTAAACCGGGCCATGAACTCCACGGCGTCCGGTGAGGGCCTGGGTGCCGACGGCTCTACCCTGATAACGTCTCCCTCGGAAGATAACATTACATCCTGCCCGGCCCCGAGTCTCATCTCTTCCAACATCTCAGGGGGGATCGGAAGCATTACAGAACCGCCAACTTTTCTCAATGTCCGCCTTGTCTGCATTGCTCCAAACCTCCCGTCTCTAACCTGATATAACGAAGTATAACTCTCTGTCCGTTTAGACGGTAGTGACCTCTTGTTTGCTGTACTTTTTCGCCGATCCAGTACAATCGGAACGTGGCTACGAAGACTCTTTATGTTTGTTCCAACTGCGGGCACGCCGAACCGAAGTGGCTCGGGCGTTGCCCCGATTGCGGGGAGTGGAGCACCTTCGTGGAGGAGGTACGCGAGAGCAAGAAGGTCGTCGGTTTCGCGGAGCGGGCGACGAGGCAGAAGGCAAGGGCCGCAGGCAGGACGCTGGCCCTCAGCGAGGTGCCCGTCGTGGAGGGTGGGGGCAGGATGGACGCCGGGGTAGGCGAGCTGAACAGGGTCCTAGGGGGTGGGATCGTCCCTGGCTCGATGGTCCTTGTAGGAGGAGAACCCGGCGTCGGCAAGAGCACGCTTTTGCTCCAGGTCATGGGACACTTGGGGGAAGGCTGCCTTATGGTCTCCGGTGAGGAATCGCCCCGGCAGGTGGCACTGAGCGCCCGCCGGCTCGGGGTCGAAGGCCGGGGCTTCAGGGTCTTGTCCGAGACGGACGTGGATGTTATAGAGGCGACCATTCTCCAGGAGCGGCCGAGGGCCGTGGT
>DATMVF010000176.1:0-11966 GCA_035563475.1 Rubrobacter sp. | reverse complement strand
CGCCCCCCTGGCACGCTATCGCCACGCGCCTCATGTCGTTACCTTCTCTCCCACAAGCGCCTCCATAAGGGCAAGTGGGGTAGGTATGTTCACGGTCATCTCGCCCAATCTACGCCAGGTGTTCTTGCCGGGAATTCTACGCCAGGGCAGAGTTTGCTACCTGCGCGGGAACCGAGATGAGGACGAAGGGCACAGCGAGGCTTCGATACGCCTTTCGGCAGTTCTTCCCTAGCTGACCCTGCTCGAGTCTAGCCTCCTGACCTTGAAGCCGAGAACGATGAAGGCGATGCCGAAAACGAGCGCGAAGGCGCCGATCAGCCAGGTCAGGGAGAGGAGCCCCGCCCCGGGCAAGACCGCCAGGATCACCCCGAAGAGCACCGAGATCGCGCCCCCGAGTATCATGAGCCACTCGTTGTCGATCTCCCGCCTGAGCGAGATGGCAGCTATTATCTCCATCACCCCGGTTACGACGGCCCAGATCGCGATAACGTAGAGCAACACGAGCGCGCCGAGGCCGGGCCAGGCGAGCAGGATCAGACCCGCCACCACGCCGAGGACGCCCTCGATGAGCAGCAACCACCTGCGGGATGAGTCCATTATCCCGCCGACGATCGCGAAGATTCCATCGACCAGGGTGTAAGCCCCGAAGAAGAGAATCAGCACGAAGAGGGTCTTGCCCGGCCAGAACAGCGCCGCCAGCCCGAAGAGGACGGCGACCACGCCCCTCAAGACCAGCGTCCACCAGACGCGGCCGGCTGCGTCGGAGAGCATCGGTTGCGGTTGTGCGACATCTGCCATGAGCTTCTTCCTTTCTCCCGAGACGTCTCGTGTTGCGCAAACATCGTACGCCCGGGTAGGGCGAACTCGCATCACCCGGCGCCAGGTTCACCCAGGTGATCTTCCAGAACCGGATTGCACGTGGGTAGCCAAGAACCATGATGTAATGGCCTCCCGTGCGACGAAAGGAGAGAGCGGTGTGCCGTTGCGCCTACTGGGGCTCCCCGAGCCTCATCGAAGGGCGTGAATTCTTGCTTGCGTGGGAATGACGGGCAGAAAGCGGGACAGGACCTTGCGGATCGCGTTGCGGGTAGAAAAAACCTGGGCTAGATTGTAACATTATGCCCGAGATGAGCGATTCCGTGTCGCCTGACTCCTCTGCCGTCATCGGGACCAAGCTGCGCGTACCTTCGCCGCGCCCCGAGCAGGTGATCCGCCCCAGGCTATTCGAGATGCTCGAGGCGGGGCTCGAGCGTAAGGTTACTCTCGTCAGCGCTCCGGCCGGCTATGGCAAGACGATCCTCCTGTCCCAGTGGCTGATGTCGGACGAGACTAACGGCGCTTTCGCCTGGGTCTCCCTGGACGAGCAGGACAACGATCCGATTCGGCTGTGGAGGCATATCGTCGAATCGTTGGGCCGGGGTGTGCCGGTAAAAGCGTTCGGCGCCTCCGCGCTCGCGGCGTTGAACGTCGCCGGCGCGGGGGTCGTCGACACCGTACTTCCCAGGCTCGTGAACGAGCTAGGCGAGGTGCCGCAGAAGGTAACGTTGGTGCTCGACGACTACCAGTTCGCAACCGACGATGGGTGCCGCGAGTCGATGGAGTTTTTCGTGGAGCACCTCCCTGAAAACTTCCACCTCGTCCTCGCAACCCGCTCCGACCCGCCATTGCGTCTGGGACGGCTGAGGGCCAGGGGAGAATTGGCCGAGATACGCACCGAGGAACTCGCTTTCACGGAGAGAGAGGCTGCTTTTCTGCTGAACGGCAGGCTGCATCTAGAGGTCGGCACCGACGACCTCCGTGTGCTGCTCGTTCGCACAGAGGGGTGGCCCGCAGGGATCTATCTGGCCGCGCTCTCCATGGAGGGCAAAGAGAACGTACACGATTTCATCCAAGCGTTCGGAGGCAGCAATCGTTACATCCTCGATCTCTTGGGAGAAGAGGTTCTGGCCGGCCTCCCGGCGGCGGAGCGGGAGTTTATGCTCAAGACCTCGGTGCTGGCCGAGATGGCGGGTCCGCTTTGTGATGAGGTGGTCGGCGGGGAGAGTTCCGGAGCGCTCCTGGATGAGCTGGCCCGCTCCAACCTGTTCGTCGTTGCTCTCGACGAGAACGGTGGGTGGTATCGTTACCATCACCTGTTCTCCGACTTGCTGCTCTACGAGCTGAAGAGCAGCCGTCCGGACCTCCTGCCGGAGTTACACGGACGGGCCGGCGCCTGGTTCGAGGAGAAGGGCATGTTCGAGGACGCCATACGCCACGCTATGGCGGCTTCAGAGCACCAGAGGGCGGGTATGCTGATCGCGCGTCACTGGTTTCGGTACGCCGTCACCGGGCAGCTTTCGAGCCTGGAACGCTGGCTGGAGGCGTTACCCGAGTATCTGAGGGGCCGTGACGCGCCGCTCGTCCTCGTGAGAGCGTGGATATGTGCCATCTACGGCCGGCGAGAGGAGAGCGAGCACTTTCTGCGGTTGGCCGAGAGCCTACCCTACGAGGGACGACTTCCCGACGGTAGCACCGCGGTCGAGTCCGAGACGGCCATCATCAGGGCCCTCTTTGGATATGGTGGCGTCAAGAGCATGGTCGCGGCCGCTGCTCGCTCGGTGGAGCTAGAGTCCGAACAAGACCCCCCGTGGAGGCTCGCCCTGGTAAAGATGGCGCTGGGGCAAAGTGCGTACCTGTCGGGAGACATCTCGACGGCGAGGAAGTCGCTGGATGACGCCATAGCGATGATATCGGCCGATCAACCCCTGTGGCGGATCGGTGCGTTGTACTTACTTTCGGTGGTCGCCGTGGACGAGGGACGCCTGGATGAGGCCGAGTCTCACGCGCGCGAAGCTCGCTCGCTGGTGGAGAGATTCATTCCCCAAGGGAGCCGTGAGACCAGCGCGGTGAGCATAGCGCTCGGCCGGGTGTTCGGCGAGCTCGGGAGACTCGACGAGGCCCAGACCGAGCTGGAAAGCGGCCTTGCGGCGCGCCGGTCGCCCGACGTGAACCCGTGGCCCACGCTCCTCGGGTTGCTGGCGCTCGCGCGGGTCAGGGCAGCGCGCGGCGATCGGCCAGGGGCCCTGGTGCTTCTCGAGGAGGCGCGGGACATCGTGGAGGCTTACCCCGACGCCGGAATATTCCCGGATCTGCTCGAGCGCCAGGAGCATGAGCTGAGCAAGAGCAGGCGAGTAGAGTCGGCGCTCACCGAAGTACTTACCGAACGCGAGCTCGACGTGCTGCGTCTCTTCGACGGCGGTGATTCTTACCGGCAGATAGGTCAGGCCCTCTACGTCTCCGTCAATACGGTCAAGACCCATGCCAGATCGATCTTCCGCAAGCTCGAGGTCTCCTCGCGCGATGAGGCGCTCGAACGGGCCCGCCAGAGGGCACTGATCTAGAGCCATCGGCCGAAGCCGGCCCCAGAAGGTCGTCCTCCTGTAGAGGACTTTATCCGCTCTCGGTGCGGGTTGTGTAATTCACCCGGGTGAGATGCGGTGGAGGTGATGCCCGCGGATCCTTACAGAACCTATTATCCGGGAGCACCTCATGGAGACCCATCCCATACAAGTGACCCCCAAGTACAAGGCCTACCGGATCGTCGTGCGCGCGGAGATCGGCGAGCGATTCGCAGCGGCCTTCGAAGGGATGGAGGTGAGAATCGCGGAAGGACGGACGATCATTACGGGTGAAGTTATCGACCAGTCCCACCTGCACGGGATCCTAGATCGCATAAACGCCCTGGGACTGGTGCTCGTTAGCGTCCAGCCCGAGTCCGAAGAACCGCCAGGGGGCAGCCCGGCAAGTCATTGGAGGAGGACCGGACCGGCAGAAGAGCGCACCATCCTCGAGGATCGATACAAAAGGAAAGGGGATCGATAATAGGTTTGTCAGGGGATGCGGACCGGGGCGCCAAGCGCCCCGGTCCGGCTACGTTCAGGCCTCCTGGCTCGATTCGGCGGACGAGTCTTCGTTGGCCAATCTGCTGTGATTCTTGCTGTAGGTGAAGTAGATCACCAGTCCTATCGCCATCCAGACCAGGAACCTCAGCCAGGTGCCGGTGGTCAGGAAACCCATGAGGAAGAGGCATGAGATGGCGGCGAGGATGGGCACCACGGGGTAGCCTGGTACCTTGAACGCCCGCGGGAGATCGGGCCGCGTCCGCCGCAGAATCATCACCCCGATGGAGACCAACACGAAGGCGGCGAGGGTCCCTATGTTCACGAGCTCCCCGAGCGTCACCAGCGGGAGGAAGAACGCGAGCAGGCCCGCGACGATGCCGGTAATGATCGTGATCCTGTGCGGCGTGCGAAAGCTGCGGTGGACCTGCGAGAACCAGGGCGGCAGCAGATGGTCCCGGCTCATCGCGAAGGCCACCCGGCTCTGCCCTAGAACCAGGATCATCACCACGACCGTGAGCCCAATCAGGATGGCCAGCGAGACTATAAGCTGCGCCGCCGGGAAGGGCGTCGCCTCCAGCGCCGTGGCCGCCGGGGCCGCGGTGGCCAGCGTGTCGTAGGGCACGAGCCCCGTAAAGACGATGGAGGCCAGGATGTAGAGGACCGTGCAGATCCCCAGGGAGCCCAGGATGCCGATGGGCAAATCTCTCTGGGGATTGCGCGCCTCCTCGGAGGTGGTGGCCACGATGTCGAAACCTATGTAGGCGAAGAAGACCAGCGCCGCTGCCGTGAAGATGCCCGTTATGCCGTAGATGGTGTCTATACCCAAAATGCTCGGCAGGAGGTACACCTGGAGCTCCTCTCCCCCCGACTGCGGCGGCGGGATGAAGGGCGTGAGGTTGGCAGTCGATATGAAGAATATCCCGAAGCCTATGATAAACAGCGTAACGAGGATCTTGATAGAGGTTATCACCGCGTTGAACTGCGAGCTCAACCTGATCCCTATAACAAGAATCGTCGTCACGAGCGCTACCACGATCAGCGCCAGCCAGTCGTGGGAGACGCCAGACTCGGGAGACGCATAGAGGCTCGTCGGCAGCGAAATCCCGAGGATCTCGAAGACGCTCACCAGGTAGCCCGACCATCCCTTCGCCACCGTGGCGGCGCCGAGGGTGAACTCCAGGATCAGGTCCCACCCGATCAACCAGGCGACAAACTCTCCGAGGGTCGCATAGGAGAAGGTGTAGGCACTGCCGGCCACCGGTACGGTCGAAGCGAACTCCGCGTAGCAGAGCGCCGCCAGGGCGCACACTATGCCGCCGACGACGTAGGAGAGCGCAACCGCTGGCCCGGCGTAGCCGGCGGCCGCCTCTCCGGTCAGGACGAAGAGCCCCGTACCGATAATGACCCCGATACCGAATAAAGTGAGATCCAAAGGTCCCAGCGCCTTGCGTAGCTGAAACTCAGGATCCTCAGTGTCCCTGATGGATTGCTCGACGGATTTCGTTCGCATTATCCCCATGTAGCTCCCCTTTCAGGTCCCTTACACGATCCTTGCACCCACGCTACCGGACATTCTACAAGTTTCTCCTTTCTTGCGCCGTACAGATCAACTCGCACAGGGTCCATGCCCGCACTCATAGTATTATGGGAAGAAATAGTTCCAGGGTGCGAGAGGGCGAGGCCTGTGACTTACCTCAGCGGTCGGACAGACCTTGGGTGACTTCGGGGCTTTCGTCGGCGTTGACCCCGGCGATGGAGCGGAATGCTGCCCGCTGCTCCCGGGTGCCCAGGACGCCTACTGCATCGCCGGCCTGGAGTGCGAGGTCTGCCCCTGGGTTGGGGATCACCTCGTCACCCCTCACGATGGCCAGGATAGATGCCCCTGTCTCGCTCCTTACGCCGAGGTCCCCTATGGTATGACCGATGAGGCCATGTCCGGTTGGGCTTTCTTCCCCGTCCTTTTCGGGGGTGCGTCCCTCAGCGAGCCGCACCCACTCTACTTCGATGGCCTGTGAGGCCTGGCGCAGCCTCGCGAAGAGGCTGTCTCCGCCCTCCCTGGCGGCCTCCTCCCCTGAGATCGGGGCGTAGAGTTCGCGCCTCACGCCGTCGGCGAAGGTCTGGGCTTCCTCGGCCGCGACACCGAAGCGGGCGAGCGCCTGACGCGCCAGTTCCAGGCCGGCCTCCAGTTCCGGCTGCACCGCCTCGTAGACGCCGAGACGGCCGAGGTCTTCCAGCTGCCCGGCGCTCTCGGCCCGGACCAGGAGATCCGCTTCGGGGGCCAGGTTCCGTAGCCGTTCTACGGCGAGTCTCGTTGCGAGGGCGTCGGGGATGGTCAGCACGACGAGGCGCGCCCCACCGGTTCCGGCGGCCTCCAGGACGGGTATGGTCACGGCGTCCCCGTACACGGTGGGGAAACCCGCCGCTTTCGCCTGGTCGGCGCGGTTCGGATTCGCCTCCACGACGACGAACGGCTTCCCTAGCCTGTCTAGTAGCCTGGCGACGAAGGATCCGACCCGACCGTACCCGGCGACGACGGCGTGGTCCGTGAGCCCTCCTGCCGGCAGGTTGAAGGTCTGAAGGGGCTCTCTGGGAAACCGCCGCCGGTAACGGCCGTAGAGGATGGGCGCGAGACGGGCGACCAGGGGGGTGAGGGCCATCGTGACGGCCGCGCTGGCCAGCACGAGGGAGTAGGTTCCCTGGGAAATGGAGTCCGCGCTGATGCCTTCCCTGGCGAGCAAGAACGAGAACTCCCCGACCTGGAAGAGCCCCAGTCCCACGGCGAACGGGACTATATTGCCGTATCCGAAGACCCTGGTCAGAGAGCCGAAGATCAGGCCCTTCACGACGAGGATCAGCGCGACGACGAGCGCGATGGTCCCGAAGTTCGCCCAGAGATAGGAAGGGTCGATCAGGAGCCCCACGGAGACGAAGAAGATCATGGCGAAAACGTCGCGCAGTGGCTCGACCTCGGCCAGAGCCTGATGGCTGTAGTCCGACTGGGAGAGGACCATCCCCGCCACGAAAGCCCCGAAGGCGAAAGAGAGTCCGACGAGGTAGGTTGCGTATCCGACACCGACGCCTATGGCGACCACGGAGACCAGGAAGAGCTCGCGTGAACCCCAGGCCGCCAGCCGCGCCAGGAACATGGGTAGCACCCTGGAGCCCAACAGGAGCATGGCGGCGATGAACGCCGCCGCTTTGAGGACCGCCAGGCCGAGTTCGGGAAGGCCTTCCTTTACGTTCTCCAGAACCGGTAGCACGGTGAGGAGCACTACGATGGCCAGGTCCTGGACGATGAGCATCCCGATCATCACCCTTGCCGAGAGGGTGCCGAGGACCCCCTGCTCGCCCAGGGTCTTGAGGACTACGGCGGTGCTCGAGAGCGAGAACAGGGCCCCCAGCCACACCGACTCGACCCAACCCAGATCCAACAAAAGGCGGCCGACCCCGTAGCCGAAGGCGATGGTGAGCGCCATCTGGACCGGGGTGCCGAGCAAGGCGATGCGCCGCACGGGCGCGAGCTCCGCCAGGGAGAAGTGAAGTCCTATCGTGAACAGGAGGAGGGCAACCCCGATCTCCGCCAGCAGCTCTATCTCGTGTACGTCCCCCACCGAAGGACCGAAGGTGTTCGGACCGACCAGGACGCCGGCGGCGATGTAGCCGAGGATCAGGGGCAGCCTGAGCCACCGGGCCACCACGCCCCCCAGGAGGGCGGCCACCAGGATGAGCGCTATGTCGCCGGAGATCCCCAAAGGCTGGCTCTCACTTTACCACCGTGGAAGAGCACCGCCGGCGACGATGGGTCCTACGGAGGGCCTCTATCTTCCGCCGACCAGGAGTTCGGAGGCGTGGGCGAGGGAGGCTTCGTCGATCCGTCCCGAGAGCATCCTGGCGAGCTCCCTGCGGCGCTCCTCGCCCTCGATGCGCTCTACGCGCGTGATCGTCCGCCCTTTAGATTCCTCTTTCTCGACGACGACGTGCGTGCTTGCCTCCGAGGCTATCTGAGGGAGGTGGGTGATGGTCAGGACCTGGTTGATGTCGCCGAGTTCCCTCAGCTTCGCCCCCACCGCCGTTGCCGTCTCCCCGCCTATACCGGCGTCGACCTCATCGAAGATGTATGTCGCACCCGGCTCCAGGCGCTCCTGGGCGAGCCTTATGGCCAGCATTATCCTGGAGAGTTCCCCGCCCGATGCGTAGCGCCTGACGGGCAGTTCGGGCTCTCCCGGGTTGGGTTGGATCACGAACTCCACACCTTCTGTGCCAGAAGGGCCGGGTTCTGTGGGCACGAGCTCGGCGCGGAAGGTCGTCTTCCCGAGGTTCAGGTCCTCGAGGTTCTCCTGCACCTTCCCCGACAACCGCTCTGCGGCGGCCTCCCTGCCCGAGCGCAGCGAGGTCGCGAGGACTTCGAGGCGCTGCTCGCCTTCCGCGAGCCTCTCTTCGAGTTCTGCGGTCTCCTCATCCAGGTTCTCGAGGCGTGAGAGCCGTTCGCGCGATTCCTGGAGGTATCCTTCGACATCCCCATACTTACGCTCCAGTGCCCGCATGGCGGCGAGGCGGTCTTCTACGGCCTCCAACCGGTTCGGGTCAGCCTCGAGTTCGTCCACGTATGACCTGAGCTCGTAGAGCACGTCGTCCAGCTCCGCAGAGAGACCGCCCAGGCGCTTCAAGAGCCCGACCAGGCTCTCGTCGTAGTGCGAGGCCGTCTCCAGTTCCGATGAGGCCCGCCCGACGGCGTCTACGGCTCCCGTGCCATCTTCGGAGGAGAGGGCAGTCGTTGCGGCGGCTGTGGCCTGGAGGAGGTCCGTCACGTTCCTTAGACGGTCGCGTTCGCGGGAGAGGTCCGTGAGCTCCTGCACATCGTAGCCCGCTGACTCGAGCTCAGAGACCTGGTAGCGGAGGAACTCTACCTCCCGCAGCCGCGCCTCAGAGGTCGTCTTTATCTCCCGAAGCGCGGCGCGGTCGCTCTCCACGGCGCGCCAGATCTGGCCATGTTCATGTCTCGCCCCAGAGGCTCTCTCGTCCAGGAAGTCGTCGAGGATGGCGAGTTGCTCTGCCGGCTCGGTGAGGCGTATCTGCTCGCGCTGGCTGTGGTACGAGACCAGCTTCTCGCCCAGAGACGCCAGGGACCTTACGGGGACCGAGACACCGCCGACGTAGCACCTGGAGCGGCCCTCCCCGGTCAGCGTCCGCCTGAGGACGAGGCCGTCATCCTCTTCCACCTCTTCGGCGAGGTCGCCGAGGGCTTCGGCGAGGAACCGGGATCCCGACTCCTCGGGGAGGACGAACGTGCCTTCGACGGTGGCCTTGCGGGCGCCCGTACGGACGGTTTCGGAGCGGGCGCGGCCGCCGAGGAGCATTTGCAGGGCGGTGGCGAGGAGCGTCTTGCCCGCCCCCGTCTCACCGGTGATCACGTTGAGGCCGGGGGAGAGTTCGAGGGTGGCCTCTTCGATGAGGGCCACGTTCTCCACGGAGAGCTCCGTGAGCACTACAGGAACGTCCTCCGAACTGCTCGCCACCAACTCCAGTCTTCGGTACGGCCTATTCTAACGCTTTCGGTAGAGAGCCTGATCTCCACACTTCCGCCGGCGGGGATCTCACGCGGCTCGGCCCCGTCCAGCGAGAGCAGCGCGTCCCGCTCGACGAGCGCCAGTTCGGCGACCTGGTCCTCGCCCAGCACCAGGGGCCTGCTCACCAGCGCGTGCGGCGCTATGGGGACGAGCACGTAGCAACCGGCGTCGCCCGAGATGATTGGGCCGCCCGCAGAGAGCGCGTAGGCGGTCGAGCCGAGGGGGGTCGCCGCGATAAAGCCGTCGCACCGAAAGGCGAACAACTCCTCCCCGCCGATGGAGACGTCGACGGAGATGAGCTGGTGGGGACGTTTCTTGATGAGCACGGCGTCGTTGGCCGCGAGGCCTGGCTCCTCTTTGCCGACCCGCACATCGAGCATCCTGTATTCCTGGACTTCGAGCCCGTCTCCCAGGACCTTCTCGACGCCTGTCTCCAGCTCTTCGGGGAGCATCCCCGACATGAATCCAACCTTCCCGAGGTTAACCCCGAGCAGCACCCGCCCGGGGTACATCCTCGAAGCCCGCAACATGGTCCCGTCGCCGCCGAGCACGAAGACGAGGTCTATGTCCCTGGCACCATCCGGCTGGTCGTCGCCCTTGACCTCGGAGACCTCTACCCTGTTCTTCTCGAGGACGGCCACGAGCCGCTCGACGTAGCCGTCGCTCACCCTGGGGTTGGCGACGATGCCTACCCTGCGGATTCGGGCGGCGTTCATGATGTTACCCACCGCCGACCACCTCACTGATGCGCGCCTCGTCCAGGTCTTGCTCCGCTCCCCTGATCAGGTGCACCGGGTACTCGAGATTCCCCGACTTCCTTCCTGCGACGGCCCCCCGTGTCGCCCCGACGGCGCCGAAACCGAGGGTACCGAAGTCTCGGGCGACGCTGCGTATCACGGCGGCGTGTACCTCCCTGTCCCTCACCAGGCCGCCGCGTCCTACCGATTCGGGTCCCGCCTCGAATTGGGGCTTGACTAGCAGGATCGCCTCCCGCAGCGCGGGAGTGGTCGAGAAGATGCTCTGTAGCGCGACCGTGAGCGAGATGAAAGAGAGGTCTGCCACCAGGAGATCGGGCTGGAACGGGAGATCCTCTCCGGCCAGGCGGCGCACGTTGGTTCGCTCCATAACGGTGACGCGTGGATCGTTGCGTAGCTTCCAGTCGAACTGGCCGTAGCCCACATCGACGGCGAGCACTCTATCTGCTCCTCGTTGCAGGAGAGCGTCGGTAAATCCCCCCGTCGATGCTCCCGCATCGAGGCAGGAACGTCCCTCTACCCGGACGCCGAACTCTCCGATGGCTGCATCCAGTTTCTCGCCGGCACGCGATACGAAGCGTTCGGGCCGCTCGACAAAGAGGCGCTCATCGGCGCCGATGCGCGAGCCCGCTTTGGTCACTACCGCGTCGCCAACGCGTACGCTGCCCGCGAGGATCATACCCCGAGCGCTGCTCCTGCTCGCGGCGAGGCCCTTCTCGACGAGCAAGGCGTCCAATCGCTTGGGGCTCCCTTTCGGGCTACTCTCCATGCCTGAGGACTAACGCTCCCTGTGGCGCACGAAATACGCCAGCTCTTGCAGACCCGAGGTATCTCCGTCGACCCTGGAGAGCGCGGTGATGGCCCTCCGTGCGGCCTCGTCCGCCTCTTGTCTCGCTCCCTCGAGACCGAAGACGCCCGCGAACGTGGCCTTGCCCTGCTCGGCGTCCGAACCGGCGCTCTTGCCGAGTTCCTCCCGCGTCGACGTAGCGTTGAGAACGTCGTCGACTATCTGGAAGCAGAGGCCCAGCTGCGAAGCGTACTCCGAGACGGCGGCCTGTTCCTCTCCGGTGGCCCCCGCCAGTATCGACCCGATACGGGCCGAGGACTTGATCAGGGCACCCGTTTTGTACTCGTGGATCATGTACAGGGTCTCGGGCTCGGTCGCCCCGGCAAGGCCGGTGTGGTCCATGTCCAAGACCTGTCCGCCGACCATGCCGTTGACCCCCGTCGAGTCGGCGAGCTCCCGCACCACCTCCAGGATCTCCTCGCAGCTCCCTTTCTGGTGGACCGTGATCAGGGTCAGTGCCTCGCCGAAGAAGGCGTCGCCAGCGAGTATGGCCATCGCCTCGCCGAACTTCTTGTGGGCCGTCGGCCTTCCCCTCCTGTAGTCGTCATCGTCCATCGCGGGAAGGTCGTCGTGGATGAGCGAGTAAGTGTGGATGAGCTCGATGGCCGCCGCGGAAGGGAGCACGTGGGATGGTTCTGCCCCGAAGATCCAGGCCGTCTCCATGCAAAGGGCCGGTCTCACACGCTTTCCGCCGGCGAGCAGAGAGTACCTCATGGCCTCTTCGAGTCCGCTGAGCCGCGGCTCTACCGTGAAGTTGAGCCCGTGCAGGTACTCCTCGAAGGCGCGCCTGTGGGCGTCCCACCTGATCTGGCCTTTCGTCGGGCTAGCCCCGCCCGCCATGCCCAACCTTGCCCTGCGCTCTCAGCTCGGCGCCTCGTAGGACTCCCCCCACGAAAGACGGCGCTTCGTCACCGGA
>DATMVF010000175.1:0-5729 GCA_035563475.1 Rubrobacter sp. | reverse complement strand
GACAGGGGAAGCTCCACCTTGAAGAGCGTCTGCCAGGGGGTCGCACCGAAAGCGTGCGCGGCTTCCACGGTGTCCTTGGGCACCTGCTGGATGCCTAGCATCGTCAGCCTCACGGCGGGAGGCATGGCGAAGATGACCGTCGCGATCAGGGCGGGTCCTGGCCCGATACCGAGGATCACGACGATGGGGACCAGGTACACGAAGGCCGGCATCGTCTGGGCGATGTCGAGGATGGGACGGATGGCCGTCTCGACAACGCCCGACTTGGCCGCGATGATACCGATCGGGATGCCTATTATCAGCGCGACGACCGTCGCCGCCAGAACCAGGGCCAGGGTCTGCATCGCAGCCTCCCACAGGTCCAGGCTGATTATGAACACCAGGCCCAATACGGTGAACAGCGCCACCCACCAGCCCGCCAGGAGAAGGCGATCACGCCCAGGATGGCGACCATCAGCAGCGCCGGGGGCGCGAGGAGGACGTACTCAAGCGAGCCAACGACGAGATCTATCGCGGTGTCCAGCACATCGAAAGCCCCGTCGAAGGTGTCGGTGATCCAGTCGACCACGCTCTCGGTCCACTCGGCCAGTGGTATGCTCGGGATCAGTTCCGACTGCAAGAAAGCCAGCATCTTCTACTCCTCTGCCCGGCGCGCGTGGACTTGATCTTCGCCGGCACCGCTGGTGCCAACGCCGCTGAAGTCACCGCCACCTTCGTCGTGCGGCTCGACGCTCGTGGTCAGTCCAGAGATCAGCGCGCCTCGGACGATAACGCCTTGGAGGCGTCCGCTTTCGCCCACGACGGCCACGGGCGCGTCCCCGTCCTCCACGAAGAGCGGCAGAACTTCGCGCAGCGGGGTTCTCCGCTGAACTTTCGGGGTGTCGTCATCCACCGCGGCCCGGAGTTCACGCTCGTCACGCTTGGCCAGCCTGGCGACCTCTTCGGCTTCGCACAGACCCACCAGGCGCCGCTCATTGTCCAGTACGAACATGTGGGACAGGCCGGCCTGCCTCATCCGCCGCAGGACGACCGTGGGACCCTCGTTGATGTACGCGACCTCCTTCGCCTCGACCATCACGCTCTCGGCCTGCCGCACCTTGGCGTAGTCCACGTCCTCGACAAAGCGCTCCACGTACTCGTTTGCCGGCTCCCTCAAGATATGTTCCGGGGTGCCCAGTTGCACGATCTCGCCGTCCTTCATGATCGCCACCCGGTGCCCGAGCGTGAGCGCCTCGTCGAGGTCGTGCGTGACGAAGACCACCGTCCGCTTGACCTCGCCCTGGATGTCCAGAAAGAGGTTCTGCATGTCGCGCCGGATCAGAGGGTCGAGCGCCGAGAAGGGCTCGTCCATGAGTAGTATCTCTTGCTCGGTCGCCAGGGCGCGCGCGAGACCCACCCGCTGCTTCATGCCGCCGGAGAGCTCGGTTATTAGCTTGTTGCCCTGGCCCTGGAGGCCGACCATGTCCAGGGTCTCCTCCGCGCTCTTCCTGCGCTCCTCGGCGGAGACGCCCTGAATCTCCAGGCCGAAGGAGATGTTGTCTAGCACGGTCCGGTTGGGCAGTAGCCCAAAGTGCTGGAAGACCATACCTATCTTCCTGCGCCGGACCTGCCTGAGTTGTTTGGACGGCATCTGGGAGATGTGGTCTTTGTCCAGGTAGACCTCGCCCTCGGTCGGTTCGATGAGGCGGTTGATCACCCGCAAGAGCGTCGATTTGCCGCTCCCGGAGAGCCCGATGACCACGAAGATCTCGCCCGGCTGCACCTCGAAGTGCGCGTCGTAGACGCCGATGGTAGATCCGGTCTCTTTCTCGACCTCGGCCTTGCTCTTTCCCGAACGCCGCATCTCCAGGGCCTGCCGGGCTCGACGCCCGAAGACCACCGAACATTTCTCTACCCGGATGATCGGGTCCTGGCCCTCAATCTCGTGAGCTTCCGTGGCCTCTCTCCTTCACTAGCCTTCTACAAAAGGTTGCAGGGTCCAGCGCTTACACCACCGCCGCCGGACACGACATGGAATGCATGCAACCACCCTTTCCTTCCGGCTGCATTCTGTATGATATGCGCTTTCCGGCAACCCTTCAACTGTAAGGCAAGGCAAGCGGCGGTTGTCTACACGTTCCGGCGCGCGGGGCGCTAGTCGACGGCCTTCACGTAGTAACCTTCCATGTTGGGCGGGCCGTAGATGTAGCCCAGGTAGTAGGCGCCCTCGTAGGTATTGAAGATGAGCGCGCCACCGTAGTGGACGAGAAGGTCTTTGGTGAGCGGGTCGTCGTTGTAGAAGAGCACGTCTTCGGTGTCGGTGAACTCTACCGAGATGGCGTCGTAGTCGGAGTAGCGGTGTTTTACGTCGCGGGCGATGGGGACGTATTCCTCCTCCCCGCGCGAGCGGGTGTCGACTAGGAGCCGCGCCGCGCGAGCGCCGTCGCGGGTGTCGAAGCTCTCCTCGAGGACCTCGTAGTCCGGAACGCGCTGCGGCGCCTCGAAGCTTCCGATCTTCAGGCCCCCCCTGTCGGGAGTTGGCCCGGCCACATCTCCCTCACCCGAGGCCCCTGCCGCCTCGAAAGCTTCGGGTGCCGGGCGCACGTCGGGCTTCTGGAGGGCCCGCACCGGCTCCTCGGCGAGTTGTGCCGCAAAGAAGACCACGACGACGAGGGCCAGCATCAGGGCCGCTGCACGGTACACGCGGGACTCTCCTTCACGCTGAGGACGAAACTATGGTACCCGATGTACACGAAGTATCGTCCTACCACGAATTGTGAATTCGACCATTAGCGAGAACAAGTAGCTGAAATGCTGAAGTGCTGACTGGCTGAAATGCTTTCATTCACTCGAAGAGTACGACGGGCTCTCCGTAGTAGCGTACGCGGTTCTCTTCCCAGCGCCTCTCGACGAACTCCTTGAGCTCGGCGTTGCGGGCGCGGGGGTCTCCCCCCATCATCCTATCGAGCGGGTAACGTACGCCTAGGACCCGTTCCTGGATGCGGAATCGGGTTATACCGGCGGGAAGCACGGTACCCGAGTCAACGATCTCGGCCAGCTCTCCCGGGGTAAACGACCTGTAACGGATCAGGGCCTCGCCACCCGCGAGACGGGCCGAACCGTCCGGTTCCACGCGCCGCACTACGGCGCCCCTGGGGTAGATCGTTTGCAGATCCCAGAGCGCCCGTACCCGTCCTCGCAACCCATCCTCTCTGGCCGAAAGGATAACGATCTTGCCGCCGGAGGTCTCCACCTCGGCCAGGGAAACATCGCTGAATCTATCGGAGACTTCGATTCCTTCGATGTAGTCCAACTCGGACCTTCCGACCCCGTTCAGGAGATGGCCCCAGCCCTCCGCCTTCTCCGGCGGCTCGACCACCTGGGCGAGGGCGAAGCGGGAACCAAGCTCTCCGAGGGCGCGTACCCTGTGGGCCCCGTCGAGGACGAGGTAGCGGTCTTCGTGCGGCGAGACTATTACGGGATTGCGCTGCTCACGCTCGGCTTCGATGCGCTCCCTCAAGCTGACCAGGCGGTCTTCATCGTGGGCTTCATGGAGGATCAGACACCCGAGGTCTACGAGTAGAAGGTCTTCGAGGGAGGAGATCACGTACCAGGCATGCGGCGGGACGAGACCGCCAGGACTCTAGGCGTCTCCCCCGCGGCGGCCCCACAAAAAGTCGAGCAAGACGAAACCGCCGAAGAAGAAGAGCGCGATGATGAGAAAGAACCCCAAGATGCCAAGAAGCAGATAGATCGTATCCAAAGCTCGCCTTTCAACGGATGCCCGCTTGCCTTAAGGTTTCACCGCAAACAGTCGGGACGGCCGGATTTGAACCGGCGACCACTCGGCCCCCAGCCGAGTGCGCTACCAGACTGCGCCACGTCCCGACGCGTCTGTGATCAGACCCCGATCATACCAGACGAGACCCATGCTATCATGCGATCTCCGTGGCGCTGGCTGCATCCTACATACGCACAGAATCCGAGGGCGGGCTCCCCACAGAGGACGAACAGATGGCCGCTATTATGGCCTACGCCGCCGAGAACGGTCACGACCTCGTCGCCCACTATAAAGACCTCGATGCCACTGGACACCTGCTCTACCACCGCCCCGGTCTCAAGGAGGCGATAAACAATATAAAGGAACTCGAGGACTGGGAGGTGCTCGTGGTCGCACAGCCGCGGTGCGTCTCCGACACAGATTCGGCCCTGCACGAGTTCGTACACAAGCTCTCCCTGTACGGGAACCGTCTGGAGTCTCCGGCACGCCCCTGGGACGATTTCCTCGCAGATATGAGGTCCTACCGCCGTGCGATGAGTAGGGGTCGTTTGTGAGTGTAGGGGTCGTTTGCGAACGACCCTTGAATGTGAAACGCGCAGGCCAGGGATTCAGAGAGCGCCGCATCCTAGACTGCCCGCGGGGCCTCTCCCAAGCAGCGTTATTGCTATACTGCCCGCTGAGAACGGCCCTGAGGAGGGTCATGGGGAGGAGAGAGTCCGGTGCGATATGGCCGGACGAACCCTTGCAGCCATCCAGGGCGTAACAGCGTTGGTCGCGAAGGGAAGGAGTTAGAGGCATGGGTCTCGTCCGTACCATACTGGTCCTCGTCATCCTGCTCATACTCACCCACGTAGCGCTGATGTACGCGGGAGTCGGTCAGGGCACCAATGTATTGACGAACGCCGTCTACAGCCTGGGGACGTTGCTCGAGTCCCCTGCCGCCTTCCTGCTCCAATCCATAACGGTCCTGCAAAACTACCTCGATCCCAGTAGCTTCTACGTCGTCGCCATCTCGGCCGCCGCGCTCTATTTCATCATCTACCTCTTGCTCGGCGTCGGCCGCCGGGCGTAGAGCGATTAGCGGGGCCGATGGCCCCCGCCAATCGCGCGGTCAGCTTTCAGCTATCAGCTTCTTGTTTTGGCTGACGACTGACAGCTGTTGACTGAAAGCGCGCCGGGCAGAAGGCTAGGGAGTGTTCTGCCCGGCGCTGTGAACCAGGGTAACGACAATAACGTATACTTCTTCGAGTGCATTCCGGATCCTTAAGAGAAGAGCTATGATCGAAGCGGTAAAGATAAGTGAGCTCAGAAAGAGCGAGTACCACATCTGGGCACGCAGGAGGTGCAATGATCGAGTTTAGGCAGGTAGGCAAGACCTACCCCGGCTCCCAAAGCCCGGTGGTCACGGATCTCTCCTTCGAAGTGCTCGAAGGAGAGATCTGTGTTTTGGTGGGACCCAGCGGCTGCGGCAAGACCACGACCATGCGAATGGTAAACCGCCTGATCGAGATCACCGAAGGTGAGATCCTCATCGACGGCGAGCCGAACACGGCCATGAGCGCCACCCGGCTGAGGCGCAAGATCGGCTACGCCATCCAGCAGATAGGCCTCTTCCCCCACCGCACCATCGCCGACAACATCGGTACCGTCCCCCACCTGCTCGGCTGGAACAAGGACCGCATCAGGGACCGCGTGGACGAGCTCCTGGAGCTCGTCGGCCTCCATCCTGGCGAGTACCGCGACCGTTACCCGGCCGAGCTCTCGGGCGGCCAGCAGCAGCGCGTAGGGGTCGCGCGGGCGCTGGCGGCTGACCCCCCGATCATGCTGATGGACGAGCCCTTTGGGGCTGTCGATCCGATCACGCGAGAGCGGCTCCAGGACGAGTTCTTGCGGATTCAGGAAGATATAAAGAAGACCATCGTGTTCGTCACCCACGACATAGACGAGGCCATAAAGATGGGGAACAAGA
>DATMVF010000174.1:0-2206 GCA_035563475.1 Rubrobacter sp. | reverse complement strand
TGGACGATATTGGCCTGATCGAGCTCAATGAGGCCTTCGCGGCCCAATCGCTGGCAGTGCTCTACGAGTGGGGGATGGACCCGGACAACGAGAGATTGAACCTGAATGGTGGAGCAATCTCGCTCGGGCACCCGATAGGGTGCTCGGGAGCCAGGATTCTTACGACATTGCTGCACGAGATGCGTCGCCGAGAAGACGTGGAGCTGGGACTTGCCACCATGTGTATAGGGGTGGGACAGGGAATCGCCATGGTCGTCGAGAAGGTCTGAATGAGAAGAGCACCTCGTATGGCACAGCAATCGAGGAGCGGAGTCGCCGGGTATCGGCGCGATGATGCTGAGGTTCATCCACCTTACCTATATCCCGACTACAAGGGCACACGCCTGCGGGCGCCGGAGAAGCCGCTCATCATCTTGCCCCACACACTCACGGAGATGACTGGCCCCGTCTACGGTCACGAGCCGGTAGGCTCGTTGGATCACGACCTGACGCGCCAGCACAAAGGGGAGCCTTTAGGAGAGCGCATCATCGTGCACGGCAGGGTGCTCGACGGCGACGGCCGGCCGGTCAGGAACAGCCTCGTGGAGATCTGGCAAGCCAACGCCACCGGGCGCTACATCCACCAGGGCGATAGACACCCGGCGCCGCTCGACCCGAACTTCAGCGGGGCGGGACGTTGCCTGACCGACGACGAAGGCCGTTACCGGTTCGTGACAGTAAAACCCGGCGCCTACCCTTGGGGCAACCACTACAACGCCTGGCGGCCAGCCCACATCCACTTCTCCCTCTTCGGGCCTGCCTTCGCGACCCGTCTCGTCACCCAGATGTACTTCCCAGGAGATCCACTCTTCGACCAGGACCCCATCTTCCGCTCGGTGCGTGACCCCAAAGCGCGGGAACGATTGATCTCGTCCTTCGACCTGGAGGCGACCGAGCCGGAATGGGCGCTGGCATACCGCTTCGACATCGTTCTTCGCGGGCGCGAGGCGACGCCGACGGAAAGGAATCACAAGTGACGCCCGAGCCCCGGCTAGAGCCCACACCCTCGCAGACTGTCGGTCCCTTCTTTCACTTCGCCCTCACCGAGGAGGATCGGTCGAGACTCGTCGCACTCGATCACCCTCGGGCCGTCCGGATCGAAGGCACGGTGCACGACGGCGCAGGCGAGCCCGTCACCGACGCTATGGTGGAGATCTGGCAAGCGAACAGCAACGGCCGCTACGCACACCCGGAAGATCACCGGGACGAGCTTCCCCTTGAGGAAGGCTTCACCGGCTTCGGTCGCTGCCAAACCGATACCGAGGGACGGTTCGAGTTCGTAACGGTCAAACCGGGCGCCGTACCCGGCCCGGATGGACTGCCCCAGGCACCGCACATCGACGTTGCGATCTTCGCGCGGGGTCTGCTCAGGCAAGTCGTGACCCGCATCTACTTCCCCGATGAGGAGGAGGCCAACGCCGCCGATCCGGTTCTCACGTCGATCGAGGACCACGACCTTCGCTCGACTCTCACAGCCCGCGGTTCTCAGGAAGGCCACCTGCACTTTGACATCAATCTGCAGGGCGAGCATCAGACCGTATTCTTCGATGTCTGAGGACCTGTTCGAACCGCTCTTCGTGCCGGATGAAATCCGGGAGGCGCTCGGGGGCCGCGCATGGCTGCAGGCGATGCTCGATGCGGAGGCGGCGCTGGCGCTTGCCGAGGCGCGGGCCGGCTTGATCCCGGACGAAGCCGCCGTAACGATAGCCCGGTACTGCGATGCAGACCGCTTCGATCCGGAAGAGATCGGCCGGAAGGGGCGAGCCGCGGGCAACCCCGTCCCACCGCTGGTGCGGGCGCTCACGGCCGCCGTTTCTGGCGAAGCCTCCGGAGACGCGGGTAGCTACGTACACAAAGGAGCCACTAGCCAGGACATCGTGGACACCGCCGCGATGCTCGTCGCGCGTAGGGCTGTGGACCTCATCCTCGTCGAGGTCGATGGGATCGCGGCGGCGTGCGCGCGGCTCGCAGACGAGCACCGTGCAACCATCATGGCCGGGCGAACGCTGCTGCAGCAGGCTCTTCCGACAACCTTCGGCCTCAAGGCCGCCGGCTGGCTGGTCGTCGTTCTCGAAGCCCGCAGGCAACTCTTCTCCGTAC
Organism: Rubrobacter sp.; assembly: GCA_035563475.1. Classification (GTDB taxonomy): domain Bacteria; phylum Actinomycetota; class Rubrobacteria; order Rubrobacterales; family Rubrobacteraceae; genus Rubrobacter_D. The sequence goes on along the minus strand of DATMVF010000174.1, from coordinate 67 downwards.
GCGAGTCGGGGCTGGCCGCACAGCTCGGGGGAGCGGCCGGCACGCTCGCCTCGCTCGGCGACTCTGG
>DATMVF010000173.1:0-9009 GCA_035563475.1 Rubrobacter sp. | reverse complement strand
GGTCCAGGAAGGAGACTTCGTGATCCTGGACTTCAAAGGCGAGAAGCTGGCCGGAGGGCCGCTGGAGGGTGCTGAGGCCGAGGATTATTTGCTCGAGATCGGGGGCGGCGAGCTTCTGCCGGACTTCGAGGAGAACATCGTCGGTATGAACGCGAACGAGCGCAAGCGGTTCGGCGTCACCTTCCCCATGGATTACGACGAGGAGACGCTCAGGGGCCAGTCTGTGCTCTTCAACGTGCACGCCAAGGAGATCAAAGAGCGCGACCTGCCGCCTCTCGACGACGAGTTCGTCAAGGAGGCGAGCGAGTTCGAGAACCTGGAAGAGCTGCGCGTCGCCGTAAGGGAGGAGCTGGAGGCCACCGCGGAGCAGCGGGCGGAAGGCGAGTTTCGCGCGCGCGTGCTCGAGGTCGTCGCCGAAGGCGGTGAGGTAGAGGTCCCCGATGTCATGGCGCACGAGAAGGCTCACGAGATGGTCGAGAGCTTCGAGCGGAGTCTGAGGTCACAGGGTATGGACCCCGAACAGTACTACGAGCTCGCGGGCACGGACCACGCCGCCTTCGAGGAGCGTGTCATGCCGGACGCCGAGGACACCGTAAGGAAAGAGCTCGTGCTCGACGCGGTCGCCACGGCGGAAGGAATAGTCGCGGACGAGGACGAGATAATGCACGAGATCGGCCACCTCGCCGAAGGCTCCGAAACAAGCACCGAGGAGATCGCCAAAACCCTCCGCGACAACGGGACTTACGCGTTGCTCGAAGAGGAGATCTCACGCCAGAAGGCGCTGGATTTCCTGGTCGAGAACGCGGTGCCCGTCCCTATCTCTGAGGAGGAGACTGAGGAAGAAACGGCTGGCGAAGAAGAATCGGTAGAGGCCAGGGCCGGTGCGACGGAGAGCGAAGAACGAGAGGAACAGCAATGAGCATAGACAACGTCATCCCCTACGTTATAGAGCAGAGCCCGCGCGGGGAGCGGGCCATGGACATCTACTCGCGGCTCCTGAAGGACCGCATCATCTTCCTGGGGACCCCCGTGGATGACCAGGTGGCCAACGCCATAATGGCTCAGCTCTTGCACCTGGAGAGCGAGGACCCCGAGCAGGACATCAACCTCTACATCAACTCCCCGGGCGGCAGCGTAACGGCGGGGCTTGCGATCTACGACACCATGCAGTTCGTCAAGCCGGACATCTCCACGACCGCCCTCGGCATGGCCGCTTCGATGGGGGCCTTCCTGCTCGCCGCCGGGGCCAAGGGCAAGAGGAACGCCCTGCCGAACACGCGCATACTCCTGCACCAGCCGAGCGTCGGCGGGCTGGCCGGACAGGCCTCCGACGTGGAGATTCACGCCAAAGAGCTCATCATGACCAAGCGCCGCCTGAACGAGATCCTCGCCGAGAACACCGGCCAGGACTACGAGAGGATAGAGCGCGACACCGACCGCGACTACATAATGGGTCCCGAAGAGGGGATCGAGTACGGCGTTATCGACAACATCGTCAGGAACCACTAGAGGTTCCTGGGGCCATCGGGTAGAGATGTCGGGGAGGACGTAGAGGCATGAGGGATCCGTCGGATCAGTTGCAGTGCTCCTTCTGCGGAAAGAGCCAGCGCCAGGTCAGAAAGCTCATCGCGGGCCCCGGCGTCTACATCTGCGACGAGTGCATCGAGCTGTGCAACGAGATCATCGACGAAGAGTTCTCGGGGCCCGAGGTCCTCAAGGACGACGACCTCCCCAAGCCCAGGGAGATAAACCGCATCCTCAACGAGTACGTGATCGGCCAGGAGGACGCCAAGAAGGTCCTGGCCGTCGCCGTCTACAACCACTACAGGCGCATCCAGTTGGGCGCCGAGGCCACGGACGGCACCGAGCTGCAGAAGTCCAACATCCTGCTCGTGGGACCGACCGGCTCGGGCAAGACGCTCCTCGCCCAGACGCTGGCCAGGATTCTCAACGTCCCCTTCGCCATAGCCGACGCAACGGCCCTGACCGAGGCAGGCTACGTAGGCGAGGACGTTGAGAACATCCTCCTCAAGCTCATACAGGCCGCCGACTTCGACGTGAAGAAGGCCGAGACGGGCATCATCTACATCGATGAGATCGATAAGGTAGCCCGCAAGGCGGACAACCCTTCGATCACGCGCGACGTCTCCGGCGAAGGCGTGCAGCAAGCCCTCCTCAAGATCCTCGAAGGCACGGTCGCGAGCGTTCCACCGCAGGGAGGGCGCAAGCACCCGCACCAGGACTTCCTCCAGATAGACACCAAGAACGTCCTGTTCATCTGCGGTGGCGCGTTCGGGGGACTCGAGGAGATCATCCGCCAGCGCATCGGCAAGAAGAGCATAGGCTTCGGCAGCGACATAGACTCCCGCCTCAAGCAGGAAGAAGACTCCATCTTGCAGTTCGCGCTCCCCGAGGACCTCCTGAAGTACGGGCTAATACCCGAGTTCGTGGGACGTCTGCCGGTGATCTCCACCCTGCGCAGCCTGGAGGAGGCCGACCTCGTGCGCATCCTCACCGAGCCGAAGAACGCCCTGGTGAGGCAGTACAGGCAGTTCTTCCGCTACGACAAGGTGGACCTGACCTTCACGGACGATGCCCTCGGCGCCATAGCCGAGCTCGCGCTCGAGCGGGGGACGGGGGCCCGCGGTCTCAGGAGCATCCTCGAGTCGGCCCTTCTGCCCACGATGTACGAGCTTCCGAGCCGCTCGGATGTGAACAAGTGCGTCGTCGACGTAGATACTGTAAAGGACGGTGTTCAGCCGTCACTGGTAACCGGTTCCCAGAAGTACTCCTACGACGAAGAAGAGTCCGCTTAGGTCGCTCCCAGTTTCCCTTTGAGCCAGCAGATACCGAAAACCTACGACCACCGCGCCGTCGAGGGCCGCTGGTACGAAGAATGGGAGCGCCGCGGGGCGTTCGAGGCAGACCCGAACCCCGACAAGGAGCCCTATTGCATCGTCTTGCCGCCGCCCAACGTGACGGGCGCCCTGCACATGGGTCATGCCCTCAACGGCTCCATCCAGGACACCCTGATCCGGCGCGCGCGGATGAAGGGCTACGAAGCCCTGTGGCTACCCGGCGTGGACCACGCCTCCATCGGCCTCCACAACGTCGTAGAGCGCAAGATCATGCGCGAGGAGGGCAAGACCCGCTGGGACATCGGACGTGAGGAGTTCGTCGAGCGTTGCCGGGTTTTCGCCGATGAGGCGCGCTCACAGATACTCGGGCAACTAAAGCGCCTGGGGGCGTCGGTCGACTGGCGAAAACTTGCCTACACCATGGACGAGCAATACGTAGACGCCGTTCTCACGGCGTTCGTCGACCTGTTCGATTCCGGGCTCATATACCGCGAGAACCGTATTACGAACTGGTGTCCGCACGATCGCTCCGCGATAAGCGACCTGGAGGTCAACTACGAGGAGGTGGAGGGCAAGCTCTACGGCCTGCGATACCCCTTCGTTGACGATAAGGGCCCCGGTCCCGACGGGAGAGGCTACGCCCAGGTCTTCTCCACGCGGCCGGAGACGATGCTCGGCGACGTCGCCCTCGTCGTCAACCCGGACGACGAACGCTACACGGAGCTCGTCGGACGCACGGTGAAGGTACCGTTCGTCGAGCGCGAGATAGAGGTCTTCGCCGACGACTACGTAGACGCCTCCTTCGGTACCGGAGTCCTCAAGGTAACGCCGGCCCACGACCCGAACGACTTCGAGATCGGCAAGCGGTTACGCCTCGAGCCCGTCAACGTACTCGAACCCGACGGCACGATCAACGCGTACGGCGGCCCGTTCGAGGGGATGAGCCGCGAGGATGCGAGGAAAGCCGTCGTCGCTCGCCTGAGCGAGGAGGGTCTGCTTGGCGAGGTACGGGAGTATCCGCACAGGGTCGGGCACTGCGACAGGTGCGGGGCGGTGATAGAGCCGTGGCTCTCCGAGCAGTGGTGGATCTCGATGAAGGAGCTCGCAGAGCCCGCCATAGAGGCTTTGAAGAACAAGGAGATCACCGTCTACCCCGATTCCTGGCGCCGCGAGACGATCCGGTGGCTCGAAAACATCCACGACTGGAACGTCTCACGACAGCTCTGGTGGGGGCACCGCATCCCCGTCTGGTATGGCCCTGAAGGGGAAGTCGTGGCCTCCAAAGAGTCGCCGGGCGAGGGCTTCGAGCAGGACCCGGACATCCTGGATACGTGGTTCAGCAGCGGTCTTTGGCCTTTAGCGACGCTCGGTTGGCCCGAGGAGACAGAAGAGTTGGCGTACTTCTACCCGACGAGTCTCCTCTCGACGGCGCGCGAGATCATGTACCTCTGGGTGGCGCGTATGATCATGATGGGCCTGCGCTTCAGGAACGGGGTGCCTTTCGGGAAGGTCAACGTCCACTCCATCGTCCTGGCCGAGGATGGCACGAAGATGAGTAAGTCGAAGGGCAACACCATAAACCCGCTCGACCTCTTCGACCGCTACGGCACGGACGCCGTGCGCTTCGGACTGCTCTACCAGTCCTCGACTCAGGACTTCGCCTATTCCTACGAGCGTGCCGAGATGGGTCGGGCCTTCGTCACCAAGCTGTGGAACGCCACGCGTTTCGTACTTGCCTACCCGGAGGGCGAAGATGCCGGAGAGCTCTCGGTTTCTGACCGTTGGATCCTCTCCGAGTTCGACCGCACTATCGGGGAGTACGACGCCTTTCTGGAGGAGTGCGAGTTCTCGGAGGCGATGCGCCGGATCTACTCTTTCGCCTGGAACCAGTTCGCCGACTGGTACATCGAGATAGCGAAGGCAGCCCCCTCGAGCGCGACACCGCGCATCCTGCGCGAGGTCTTCCACGGTATCCTCAAGCTCCTGCACCCCGTCATGCCCTTCGCGACGGAAGAGATGGCGAGCAAAATGGGAGAACACGCACTTCTCGCGACTCAGAGCTTCCCCGAACCCGACCCCGTGCGCCGAGACGAGGAGGCGGACCGCCTGCTCGACCGAACCAAGAGGGCAGTCTCGGCGGTGCGCTCGTTCAGGGCCGAGTCGAAGGTCGACGGCGAACTCGAAGGACTCGTGCCGCAGGGCATCGAGGAGGGCGTCTTCGCCGCGCTGGCCGGGGTGAGGCCTGTGGAGGCAGGAGACGGTGCGAGCCGGGCGTCGTTGCCGGCGGGGGATGTGGTCGTGGAGATCCTCCTCTCCGACGAGATGCGCCGCGGCGAGATCGAGCGCCTGAGGCGGGAGATCTCCCGTGCCGAGCAGGAAGTGGCGCGCTCACAGAGCAAGCTCGCCAACGAGAAGTTCGTAGACAACGCGCCGGAGAAGATCGTCGCCGGCGAGCGCGAGAAGCTGGACGTCAACTCCAGGATGCTCGAGACGCTCTCTCGCCGTCTCGACGAGTACCTGTAGGAGCCGGCCATCCCTACCATGACTACTTTCGCCCAAGTCTGTGACGAGTTGGACCGGCGCCGTCACGTCACCCTCGGTTTGGAGCGGATAGAAGCCCTCCTCAAAGCTATGGGTAATCCTGAAAGCCATGTGCCCGGCCTGGTGCAGGTCGTCGGCACGAACGGCAAGGGCACGACGGCCGTCGCCCTCGCTGCGGCGTTGGAGGAGATGGGGTATCCGTCGGGCGCCTACCTCTCTCCGCACGTCCTCTCCTACACCGAAAGAGTCGTACTCCGCGGCGCCCAGGTCTCGGAAGGGGTCTTCTCAACCGCCATGGGAGAGACCATCGAGCTCGCGGACAGAAGCAAAATCCCCGCTTCGCAGTTCGAGCTCCTTACCGCCGGCGCCCTGGGGATGTTCGCGGCGGCGGGGCTGTCTTGGGCCGTCCTCGAGGCCGGCCTCGGCGCCCGTCACGACGCCACCTCTGCCGCCAGGCTCGACTCCGTGGTGCTCACCAATGTCTCCATCGACCACACCGAGTACCTGGGTGAGACGGTCGAGGAGATAGCCGAAGAGAAGCTTGCCAGCCTGAAGCCCGGTGCGACCCTGTTTCTCGGTACGGACGAAAGCCGGATCGTCGACCTCGCCCACAGCGCCTGCCGCCGGGTCGGGGGGAAGTTGGTTCTGCCCGGCCAGCCTGGCGAAGATGCCCCGTTTCCGGGCCTCGCGCCGTACGAGGCGGACGACGTGCGACTGGGGATCTCGGTGGCCGAGTCGTTGCTCGAGAGGAGCCTCCCCGCAGGGGTCGAGCAGAAGGTCGCGCGGGCCGTCAGAGAGGCGCTTCCCGGACGGTTCGAGATACACCAAGTCGAGGGTGTTCCCGTGGTGGTCGACGGCGGTCACAACACGGCCGGGCTCTCGGCGGCGCTCGCCGGGATGCGCGCCGTGTACGGCAAGCGTCCCTTGGGCGTCGTCTTCGGTGTCTTGCGAGAGAAGGACGCCGGGAGTATGCTTGCCGGGTTGGAAGGTGAAGCCGACTATATCGTGCTGACGCGTCCTCAGAGCGAGAGGGCCGCCGACCCCGCGGACCTCGAGTACCCTCACCTCGAGAGCAGGGCCAGGGTAGTAGAGCATCCTGTAGAGGCCCTCGGCGTGGCCGTGGAGGCTGTAAGAGACGCCGCCGGGGTGGTCCTCGTCACAGGGTCCCTCTCCACGGCGGCTCCGGTACTGCGGTGGTTGCGTGAAGCATAAGGGCGCCTGGCAGCTTATCGGCCTGCTATTGGTGGTCGCCGTGGTATCTTTTGTGGCCGGCTACCTAGTGATGGTAAGGTTTATCGGATGAGATTCTCCCTCGCATTCCAGCAGGACCCCGACCCATTCCAGATCATCTCCGACTTTCTGGAGAGCCCGATCCTGAGGATCTCGGGCCAGCTCGTGCTCCTTCTTTTCATCGTGCTGTGGGTCTCTCTCGTGTACTGGACCTACGCCGACGCCTCCAGGCGCGGGGCCATGAGCGTGCTATGGGGCTTTATCGCCTTCATCTTTCCCTACGTCGGCACCCTGGTCTACCTCATCATACGTCCGCCCGAATACCTCGAAGAGTCCCGCGAACGCGAGCTGGAGCTGGCGGTGCTGGAGCGCGAACTGACGAACAGCGTCCTTCTGTGCCCCAACTGCCGCAACCTGGTCGAAAAGGACTACCTGATCTGCCCTTCGTGCACCTGGGAACTCAAGAAGTCTTGCGTAAACTGCGAAAAACCACTGAACATGGAGTGGGGGATGTGCCCTTACTGCGGCACCGACCAGCGCAGCGGCAAGACAATCCTCAGATAAGGAGTAGAGAATTGGAACAGACGCTGGTACTGATCAAGGGCGACGGCGTGCGCCGCAGGCTCGTCGGTGAGATCGTCGGCCGCATAGAAGCCAGAGGCCTCGACATCGCCGACATGAAGCTGATGGACGTGGGCATCGATCTTGCCGAAGAACACTACGCCGAGCACCGCGAGAAGCCTTTCTTCGATGAACTGGTCGAGTTCATCACCGCGACACCGGTCGTCGCCATGAGGATAAGTGGCGAAGGCGCGATAAAGGCCATGAGGGCCCTTATGGGGGCCACGAACCCCGCCGACGCGGCGCCCGGTACGATCCGGGGCGACCTGGCCCTAAGCATGCCGGATAACCTCGTGCACGGCTCGGACTCACCACAGAGCGCAGAGCGGGAGCTAGGCCTCTTCTTCGGCCCTTGAAAGCATCGCGCCTCGTGCTCGCCTCGGAGTCGGCCAGGCGGGTTGATCTGCTCCGCACGGCAGGCTACGAGTTCGAGGCTCATAAGAGCGGCTTCCCCGAGGTCGTCTTCGAAGACCCCATAAAGACCGTCAGGGCCAACGCGGAGGGCAAAGCGCTCGCCGTCGCGACAGACCCCGACACCGTCGTGCTCGCGGCCGATACGATCGTCTACCTGCCCGACCTTCCAACGCACGACCGCATCCTCGGACAGGCCAGAAACGAACAAGAAGTCCAGCGATTCATCGACCTGCTGCAAGGACGCGCCCACGAAGTCTTCACGGGAATCGCCGTAACAAGGGGGGAGGATCTCGTCTCACGGCACGCCATGACCAGGGTTCGCATGCGATCCCTCGGCACCGCCGAAGTCGAGTCCTACGCCCGCTACGGAGAGGGTATAGGTAAGGCAGGAGGATACGCTGTGCAGGGGCGGGCAGCATCTTTCGTTGAGTGGATCGGCGGCGACTACACCAACGTCGTCGGCCTGCCGCTCGCCTTGACACGCAGGATGCTGACCAACGCAGGAATCCCACATCCCTGAAGGGTCAGCGCGCAAGGCTTTATACAGGATCGCTGTCATTCCCGCGCAAGCGGGAATCCACCACCCCAGATGCTCCGCTCCTCCCATCGAAAGCGATCCAGCGGATGGAAGCATGGCGCGAAGTGCTGAGAAACTTTGCGCCCCCGCCCTTCCTCTCGCTGTGCCGCCTTCACTTACGGAGCAGGATACATAGCGGGCCTGCTCGCACGAGAGTAACGACATAGTGCACAGCCCAACGTCCCCCTCCTAAAAGTCACGTCGGGTCATGCACTTACAAAGTTCTATGATCGCACAGATCGAGCAAGGCACAATACACAATTCGGCCCATTTTCGAGAACGAACTCGAGCCCGGCCGGCTTCGTTCGGATCCTTCCAAGCAGATCAAGGAGCGCGAAGTCGTCCGAAGTCGAGCAGGGCGGGTCTCCACGCTTTGCCACCAAGGTTCACTCGACCGGCAAGGGGCCGGAGAAGTCACGCCTGAGTGCGCAGGTGGCAACCTGCCGGCACCTGTATAAGATAAAATACCGCCGTGGGATCTCGCAGATACACGATCAAGCAGCTCCCTCCCGAGCTCAGGCCGCGGGAGCGGCTGTTATCGGACGGCCCCGAGGCGCTTTCCAGCGCCGAGTTGCTCGCCATTCTCCTCGGCACCGGCAGCAAAGAGAGTACGGCGGTCGAGCTTGCCGGGCAGGTCATCTCAGAGAGTGGCGACCTCTTCGGATTGCACGGTGTTTCCATACAAGTCCCAAACTACAAAACTCGCTGAGCTACGCTTTCGGGCAGTGCTGGGCAAGGCTGCCCAACAGGTGCGCTTCGAGTGGGGGA
>DATMVF010000172.1:0-2429 GCA_035563475.1 Rubrobacter sp. | reverse complement strand
TACAATGCGATGAGACCGCTGGCTCACAGGGAACCCGGCACCGTAGGCGCCTTGCTTACCGACGACCGCCTGAGGGTAGGCATCATCCCGGACGGTGTGCACGTCCACGAGGCGGCACTTCGTCTCGCTTATCGGGCTAAGGGCTCAGAACGTCTGATCCTAGTAACGGATGCCATGGAAGCAGCGGGTATGGCCCCGGGCGACTACGAATTGGGCGGACGGAGGGTTCATCTAGAAGCTGGAGCGGTGCGGCTTCCCGACGGGACACTCGCTGGGAGCGCGCTCACCATGGACGAAGCCGTAAGAAACGCCACTGAATTTCTCGGTGTCTCCCTCACTGAAGCCGTGCGCATGGCCTCCGAGGTTCCCGCTTCGGCCTTGAACCTCGAGGGCAAGGGTAGGATCGCTGCCGGTTGCGATGCCGACTTTGTGCTATTGGACGCGCAGGGTATTGTGCTCGAGACCATCGTGGGCGGAAAGACAATCTACGACCGTGAGGAGAACGAGCATCAATGAATCCTAACGTGGCATCAGAGTCTGTGCTAAGGAGAATACGACCGGCGCCAGCCCGCAACAATTCTGGTGGTCGAAACGAGGAGATGCCGTTGTGACGAGCGACATGTATAGAGAGATCCACGAGCAACCGGAGGTTCTGACAACTATCCTCGAGGAGGAATGGGAGACGGTTGCCCACGCGGCCCGTACCCTGCGAAGCAGAGGCTTCCGCTTCGCGATGCTCGCCGCTCGAGGTACCTCGGACAACGCCGCCCTCTACGCTAAGTACCTCTTCGAGATACGCTTGGGTGTGCCCGTCTCCCTCGCGGCTCCGTCGACCTTCACACTGTACGAGAGCGAGATGAACCTTGAGGACGTGCTCGTGATAGGCATCAGCCAGTCCGGGGAGAGTAAGGACGTCCTGGAGGTTCTTCGAAGGTCACGTCAGCTGGGGGCGATCACCCTCTCCGTAACCAACGACGAGAGTTCGTCTCTCGCCTCGGTGGCGGACGTTCACCTCTGGCTCCATGCGGGTAGGGAGAAGAGCGTCGCGGCCACCAAGACCTACACCGCCGAGTTGCTCTTGCTTTACCTCTTGATTGCAGCGCTGGAAGAAAGGTCGAAGTCAGAGCCGGAGGTTGAGCAGCTTCCCGATATGGCGAAACAGGTGCTGGACGTCGCTTGGGAGGGTCTAGATCGCTACCGATACGCCCACTACATGACCGTGGCTTCCAGGGGGTACAACTTCGCGACGGCCAAGGAAGCTGCTCTCAAGTTGATGGAGACGACTTACACCGTTACCGAAGCTTTCTCGGAGGCCGACCTTCGCCACGGACCTATGGCGATGATAGGCCGCGATTTCCCGGTCGTGCTGATCGTGCCACCGGGAAGGACCTACCAAAGCATGGATTCATTGGCCAAAGGCCTGGCTTCCCGGGGCGCGGAACTCGCGGTGATCGGTGAGGATCCCGACCTGGTCGGTGAAGCAGCGGCGGGCTTTCTAGTGCCAGTCTCGTGTCCGGAGGAGCTCTCACCCATACTCTACGCTTTGCCCGCCCAGCTTCTAGCGCATAGCGTAGCCGAACTGAGGGGCCTCGACCCGGATTCTCCACGCGGCTTGAGCAAGGTGACCGAGACCTGGTGACATTGGAGAGCCGAGGGCATATCGTCTTGGCCTTGTTCGACGGGCGAACCGTCCTCCGCGAAACCCCGGGGGACATCCAGGGCGTCTGGGGCGACGCCGCCGAGGCTGGCGCCGAGTGCGTGGGGCGCCTCGCTCAGCTGGCGGACGCCGACCCGCTCGTGTTTCACGATTTACTCGCCCGGGCGGAAGGGTCTCATACCCCGGAACCCTGCGCATGAACCCCGCGACGGTATTGCACGCTACCCGCATCTTCGATGGCGAGCGTCTCCTCGATAGCCCCCACGAAGTGCATGTCGAGGAAGGCCGCATAACTGCGGTGCTACCGTCCCGGGGCACTGGCGAAAACGTCTCGACGGCTTTCGAAGAGGCGACGCTCCTGCCGGGACTCGTCGACGCGCACGTGCACCTCAGCTTCGACGCGTCGCCCGACGTTGGAGCTCTGGCGCGAGCCGACACGTCTTCGACCGCTGTGTTGCGCTCGGCGATGAACGCCCGCAGACACCTTGCGGCGGGGGTTAGCGCAGTTCGCGACCTTGGTTCGCCACAAGGGATCGTCATCGACGTTGCCCGCGCCGTGGGCACTCCACTTCTTCCGACGGCCCCTACTATAGTGGCGGCCGGACAGGTACTGACAATCACGGGCGGGCACGGTTACTTCATGGGCAGGGAGGTCGATGGCCCCGAAGCCGTCCGTCGCGGGGCGCGCGCGGAGATCAAACGCGGCGCCCGGGCACTCAAGGTTATCGCTACCGGCGGTGTCATAACCGAGCAAGGTACACCGGGAGCGACT
>DATMVF010000171.1:0-12053 GCA_035563475.1 Rubrobacter sp. | reverse complement strand
CTGGCTGGCTGGCCTTGACGACCGGCGTTACGCTAGCGTACCAGCGCCTCCAGATCACAGGCAACGTCGCCGACGTACCCGACCCAGATGACAGGGGTGGCCCAGGGGCCGAACGCGCGGCAGCACTTCTGTTGCTCTCCTACTATCTGCCAGCAGCGCTATGGGCGCTGAAGCAGGAGAGGCGCAAGTACCTGCTCTATTCGGTGCCCTTTGCCACAATGTTGTGTGCAGCGCTGAAGTGACGTTCGGCTGCTTTTTAGCAGCTCTCTGAGTGAGCATTATGCGCTCACGATAGTGATGCCGTACGGAGAGCCAACGAGTGGACTCGAACCGCTGACCTAGAGTCTCATCATGAATGAGATCTAGAACGAGCATGGGCTTGCTGGAAGCCGGTACGGAGCGGATTTGATCCCTAACGCGCATACCCTGCACTGCGATTAGAATTCATCTTTGCTACAGAGATTGGCAAGCTCCTTGACGCAACATAAACCAACGGAGCTTCAAGGCGTTGCTCCTATATGCTGGGCTACGCCCCATCCGCTTCCACGACCTCCGCCACACTGCACCTTAGGAGAGGAGCTCACCCAGGATCGTTAGAGGAACTCCTTGGCCACACCACCATAGGCATCGCCCTCGACACCTACTCTCACGTCCTCTTCGACATGCAGAACCACCTCACCAGAGCCCTCGAAGACGCTCTAAGCTATCGGGTTGCAGTACGCTTGGCAGTAGATAAGGTCCCGAGCCAATTCTGGACCTCATTTTCACCTTGCAGGACTTCCACGTTTTACCTGCAAACAGAAGGAAAAGCGGAGAGGGTGGGATTCGAACCCACGAGACGACTTAACACCGCCTACGCGATTTCCAATCGCGCTCCTTCGGCCAACTCGGACACCTCTCCGGGAGCGACGCAAAGGAGTCTACCAAAAAGCGAACCTACTGCTACATCTATTTATCCGCTCTCGGTCGGATAGCCGGCGTCCATCCAGTCCTGTTTGCCGCCCTCGTACTCGAAGGCATTCTCGTAACCCATAGCCGTCAGTTCACGGACGACCCGCGTCGAGGAGTGTCAGTCGAAGCTCGAGCAGTAAGCCACCACCTCGGTAGTCTTGTCTGGCAGAAGGTCTGGGATGGAGTCCATATCCTGGAACCGGGTCGCACCCGGTAGATGGACCCGCTCGTAGGAGGCTTCGGAGAGTGCTTCGAGCAGGACGAAATCGTCGCCGCGGTCGATCTTCTCTCTCAAGTCTTCGCGGCTTATGGTCTTCACGATGGTCTCCCTTCCACAGGACGCAGTATGAGGAGCGGGATCTCTCGCTCCGTCTTCTTCTGGTAGTCGTCGTAGGCCGGATACATCTCGACCATCTTCTGCCAGAGGCGGGCCTTATCCTCGGGGTCTGCCACTTCGGCTTCGACTTGCACCTCACGGTCCCCGATCTCGACCGTCGCTTCCGGGTTGGCCCTCAGGTTCAGATACCAGGCAGGGTGCGTCGCCGCACCGCCTTTGGAGGCGATAACGACGAAATCCTCGCCGTCCATGACGTAGAGGAGCGGGCTCGTACGCTTCTTGCCGGACTTCCGACCCACGGTGTTGAGGAGCAGGATGGGACCCTTGCCCATACGGCCGAACACCTTGCCGCCCGTGGCGCGGTACACCCCCGCGTGCGCGACGCTCCCCAGCTTCAATGCCAACCTGGCCGGACCTGAGAGATCCTTCTCGGTGGTCCTCTTGCCTTCGCTCGCAGTCATTCGGCGCTCCTTTGCTATCCGGCCCTCTCCGCGCGACGGAGACCGTAGACGGCCCAGAGGGCGAGTACCAGTATGAGTACCGCGCTTATGATGAAGGCCGAAGCCACACCCGTCGGGTCGCCGGCCAGAAAGCCACGGGCGGCTTCTAGGATGGCGGTGAACGGGTTGAGACGGGCGACGGCCTCGAGCCAACCCGAGAGCAACTTCAGCGGCACGAAGACCGGCGCCAGAAACAGGACGAGGAAGATCGGCGTGCGTATCACGGGGCCGGCCTGCTGGGTGCGGAGCAGCATAGCCACCCCCGCACCGAAGAGGGTCGCCGCTATATTGGCGAGCAGCGCGAGGGCGACGAGGCCGAAGAAGTCATAGCCGCCGCTTATGGGCATCCCCGTGACCAGCGCGATCACGGTGACGAGAATCCCCGTCATGGCGGCACGCACGATCGAGGCGATGGTGTAGCCGAGGATGATCCCATACCTGTTCGAGGCGGCCAGCATGAGCCTCCTGGCGAAACCGTTCTCGAAGTCGCCAGCGATCGAAAATCCCGTGAAAGCCCCGCCCATCGAGACGGCCTGCAACAGGGCCCACACGTACTGGAACGCGATGTAGCCGGCCGTGTAGTCGAAACCAGGCACGTCGGCCACCCTCGTCAGGCCGCCGGCGAAGGCGACGAAGAAGAAAAGCGGGAAGAGCGCGGGGGCGAGGAAAGCGGGGTTCGTGAAGTACTTGTATATCTGGCGCCCCGCCACGGCAAACGCCACATCGAAGAAGCCGCCCATCCCTACGCCACCCTCGTCTTGAGCGACGCCGCAGCCCCGCCGATGGCGACCACGACGATCGCCAGGGCGAATCCGAATCCGAGGAGAAGGGCCTGCGGGTCCCAGCCGGTGATCACCAGGCTGCGGATACCTTCGACCAGGTAAGAGATAGGGTTGATGGTCGCGATAAATCGGAACCAGTCCTGCTCGATCAGGTCCCGCGGCAGGTTGATCGACGACAGAAAGATGGCCACGAAGAACAGCGGGAACGCACTCTCTACCGCCTCCACAGAACCGGTCTTTATCGCGAGTATCGCCCCTATGCCACCGAACCCGAGGGCGACGAGCACGGTAAGGAGCACGATCACGACCATGCCCAAAAACCCGCTACTCACGTCGACGCCCATCAGCGACCCGATCGTGAGGAAGACGATGCCTTGCAGAAAGCCGAGCGCGACCACCCCGGTCAGCATCCCTCCCAGCAACGCCACGGGACGCATCGGGGTGAGCGAGAGCCTGTCGAAGAAGCCGCTCTCGATGTCGCGGGCCAGGTCCGCGCCGGCCGTGATCGCGCCGAATAGAGAGGCCTGTATGAGCGGGAAAGCGAACGCGAAATCGAGATATGAGTCGGCAGGGAAACCGGGGATCTTCGAGGCGGCGTCGAGTCCGTTCGCGTTGATGGAGAAGAACAACATCGGGAAGAGTAGAGAAGGTACGATGACCGCGGGTTGCCTCAGGGTACGAACCGTGGAGCGGCGTGCGATCGCCATAACTTCGGTGAGGAATGTCGAGAACCTCACGCGTGCACCTCGTCCATCTCACCCTCTTCGTCCTCCCCGGCTCCTTCCAGCGAGCGTCCCGTCTTGGCGAGGAAGACGTCGTCGAGGCTGGGCTCGTCCAGACGGAGGTTGGCGACGCGTAATTCCCCCCTATCGAGGGCGCGCACCACGTCGGCGAGGCCGGCGGCCCCGCTGGAGAGCCTCACGGCCACGGCGCCTGGTTGGGCCGGGATCTCCTCTCCAAACTCCCGAAGCACGCGTGCGACGGCGTCGCGCTCCGAGCGCTCGGCGGGCGTCGCCTCGACACTGGGGCGTCCGATCTCGGCCTTCAGGGCCTCCGGGGTGTCCTCGGCGACGATCTTGCCGCGGTCGATGATCCCGACTCGGTCGGCAAGCACGTCCGCCTCCTCGAGGTACTGGGTCGTCAGGAACACGGTGACGCCCTCATCGCGCGCCAGCCTGCTGACCTCGGCCCACAGCGCGCTGCGGCTCTGCGGGTCCAGGCCCGTCGTCGGCTCATCCAGGAAGAGGATCTGCGGACCGTGCACCAGCGCGAGGGCGAGGTCGAGGCGGCGCTTCATCCCGCCCGAGTAGCCGCGTACTTTCCTGTCCGCAGCCTCCTCGAGACCGACGCGCTCCAGCAGCTCCTGCCCGCGACGTTTGCGCTCCTTGCGCGAGAGTCCGTGCAACGCGGCCTGCAGGCGAAGGTGCTCGCGGCCCGTCAGGAAAGGATCCAAAGCCGCCTCCTGCAGCGCCGCCCCGATAAAGGCCCGCACCTGCGGTCCCTCATGCACGATGTCGTAGCCGGCCACGGTGGCCGTGCCGCTCGTGGGCGGAAGGAGCGTAGTCAGCATAAGAACCGTCGTCGACTTCCCAGCCCCGTTCGGACCGAGGAAGCCGTAGACCTCGCCCGGCTCCACACGCAGGTTTATCCCGTCCACGGCCCGCGGTCCCTTCCTGAATTTCCTGACGAGGTTCTGGACCTCTATGCCCCTCTCCCGGCCCACTAGGCGGCCACCTTCAGGCCCGTCAGTTCCTCGCTGATCTCCCAGAGCCTGCGGCGGGCAGCGGGATCGTAGGCCACCTTCTTGGCTTCGATCTCCTTGCGGTCAAAGTAGTACTTCCCGCTAACCCCCTCGACCTCGGGCGAGGAAGCGAGCCAGACCAGGGTATCAGCGCCCCGTTCTGGCGAGCGCATGAAAGGCTTGAAGGTCCTGAAAAAGAGCGCCATCGGGCCCCTGTTGTTCTGGCCGAAGTTCGTGCCCACCGAGCCAGGATGGAGACAGTTCGCACTAACGCCCGTACCGTTCAGGCGCTCCGCGAGCTCGTAGGTGAACATGATGTTGGCGAGCTTGGTCATCCCGTAGACGGGGAAGCCCCTGTACTTGCGCCTGGACTGCAGGTCGTCGAAGTCCATAGTCCCCCAACGCTGCGCCTCTGAGGAGACGGTGAGCACACGGCTCGGCGCGCTACCTTTGAGCCGGTCTAGCAACAGGTTGGTGAGCAAGAACGGCGCCAGATGGTTTATCGCCAGCGTCGTCTCGATGCCGTCCGGGGTCTCCGTCCGCTTGCTCTGCACCAGCCCGGCGTTGTTGACGAGCACATCGATTCTGTCGTGGCGCTCCTGGAACTCTTGGGCGAATCCCCTGACCTCGCTCTGCACGGAGAGGTCAGCCAGCAGCAGTTCCACAGATTCGTTGTGGCTCCGGGCGCTAATCTCCTCGATCGCCGCTTCACCGCGCTCCCGATTGCGCCCCACAACGACGACGTTCGCGCCCATCGCCGCCAGTGCCACCGCCGCCGCCTTCCCGATACCGGAGGTGCCGCCCGTGATGAGGACAGTCTTACCTCCCATACCGCCGTTCGAATAATCCAAAACCTCTCCTGCACTAGAGATCGTTCTTTACCTTGAGTCTATACCGCTTTCGCGTCCACGCACCGTGAGCGGAGCCACGCGCTACCCGTCCGTTCCTCTCGAGTGAGGAGTGGACGTGGGGCCTGAAGGTTAATTAGACTGGCTGCCTATGGCACCAGAGACAGAACCCCTCGACGTCCTCACCATCGGGGAGATGGTCGTCGATTTCATCTCCGTGGAGAAGACCGATACGTTGAGTAATGCGTCGACCTTCGAACGGCATCTAGGAGGGTCGCCGGCCAACATCGCGGTCTACGTCTCCAAACTCGGGGGCACCTCGGCGGTGATCGCCAAGACCGGGATCGGGGCTTTCGGGCAATTCCTCAAGAGCGAGCTCCAGCGCCACGGCGTCACCACGGACTACCTGCTTATGGACCACCGCACGCACACCACCGTCATCTTCATCTCCTCCACCGCAGCGACCCCTGATTTCGAAGAGTTCCGAAGCGGCGACTCTCTGCTCAGGCCACAGGAGATCTCCGAAGAGGCCATCTCGCGCGCCAGGATAGTCCACGCGTCGACCTTCGCACTCTCTCTCGAACCTTGCCGTTCGGCGGTGCTAGAAGCCTTCCGCAAAGCGCGTGAGATGGGCAAGATCGTCTCGCTCGACCCGAACTACAGCAGGCGGGTCTGGCCCGACTACAAGGAGGCCAGGAAGGTCATCCGCGATGCCTATCGTCACGTCAACGTGACCAAGCCCTCCGCCGTCGACGCCAGGCGGGTCTTCGGCCCCGACTACCAACCCGAGCAGTACATCGAGATGTTCCACGACCTCGGCGCCGAGACCGTCATCTTTACCATGGGCGAGGAGGGCAACCTCATCTCCGAGAACGGCAGGATCACGACCCACGTCCCCGCCAGGCCCGTCGAGGTCGTCGACGTCACGGGTGCCGGGGACGCCTTCTGGGCGGGCTTCCTCACGGCCACACTCGACGGCAACTCGGCCGAACGATCCGTGCTCTTCGCCCGTGAGGTCGTGGAGCGGAAGCTGACGACCAAAGGCCCTCTGCCCTCCGAGATCGAGCGCGAGGAGCTTTACGCCGGCCTACGAAGGAGTCAAGGCGCAAAGTCCGACGGACAGAAAGGATGAGCGGATGCACGTCGCCTTCATAAACCCGCAGGGGAATTTCGATCCCGACGACTCCTACTGGACGGCCCACCCCGACTTCGGCGGGCAGCTCGTCTACGTCAAGGAACTGGCGCTGGCCATGGGCAACCTTGGTCACAAGGCGGACATCGTGACGCGCCGGATCGTAGACCCCGAGTGGCCCGAGTTCGCCTCGGACACAGACGCGTATCCGGACGCCCCGAACGTACGCATCCTCCGCATCCCTTGCGGCCCTGACACGTTCCTGGCCAAAGAGGAGCTCTGGCCCTATCTCGGCACCGAGTTCGTGCCGCGTCTGCTCGAGCTCTACGAGAACCAGGGATCGATGCCCGACGTCGTCACGGCCCACTACGGCGACGGGGGGCTCTGCGCGGCCCTGATCGAGGAGCGCACGGGGATCCCTTTCAGCTTCACGGCCCATTCTTTGGGCGCGCAGAAGTTGGACAAGATGGGGATCCCACGCTCAGATATCGCCGAGGTCGACGCCCGCTACCACTTCTCGAGGCGCATCGTGGCAGAGCGTCTGGCGATGAACCGCTCCAACGTCAACGTCACGAGCACCTCCCAGGAGCGCTTCAACCAGTACACCCATAACGCCTACAGGGGCGCCGTCGACCCTACGGACGACGAGAGGTTCGCGGCCGTTCCGCCTGGCGTCGCCCTGCACATCTTCGACAAGTCGGCCCGCTACCAAGAGGAAGAAGCGGTCCGAGAGTACGTCAGGGCATCCCTGGAGCGCGACCTGAGTCCAGACCGCGCCGGCCTCCCTTGTGTGGTCGCCTCGAGCAGGTTGGATCCCAAAAAGAACCATCTGGCGCTCGTCGAGGCGTTCGCGGGGAGCCCTACCCTGCGCGAGTCGGCGAATTTGGTGATCCTGACCGGAAGCCTGGACGATCCGCTCGAAGACTACGGCGCTGCCAAGGACGAAGAACGCGCCGTCCTCGACTCCCTGATGGAGGTCATAGACAGGGCGCGGATGCGGGGCGAGGTCTCGATGTTCGCCGTTCGCGGCCAGCGGGCGCTGGCCGCCACATACCGCTACCTAGCAGAGCGGCGCTCAGTTTTCGCGCTCACGGCGCTTTACGAGCCGTTCGGGCTCGCTCCCCTGGAGGCGATGGCCGCGGGCCTTCCCGCGGTCGTCACCAAGTTCGGCGGCCCAAGCGAGTCAATGCGGGAGGGCGATGAGGAGTACGGCATCCTCGTCGACCCGACCGACCCGGAGGAGGTGGGCGCCGGGCTCCACACCCTGACAGGCAGCCAGGAGCTCTGGGAACTCTACGCCAGAGCCGGCTACGGTCGCGTGCTCGCCCGCTACACCTGGGAGAAGACCGCTGAGGGATACCTCGAAGCGATCTCGGGCAGGAGCGACGCTGTGAGAGGGCGTGAGGAGGACGCAACGACCCTGCACGCTGGCGACGACCAGGGGGTTATCTCCGAGGCCCGTTCCCCGGCGCGGCTTGAGATCCCACCTTACTTCACAGACCCGGCCTCGGGAGACGGTGTCTCGCTGGAGGGGCTGGACGAGCTCTACTACAGGCTCGACCTACTCGCCGTCGGGGAGACGATGGTCGACTTCATCTCGCACGAGATGGCCAATTCTTTGAGGACGGCGGGCCAGTTCTCCCGCTACCTCGGCGGCCAGCCGGCGAACGTCGCCGTCTACGTGGCCAAACTCGGGGGACGCTCGGCCATAATCACGAAGCTCGGGTCCGACTACTTCGGCGAGTACGTCGAGGACCAGCTCCAGCATCACGGCGTCAACACCGAAGCCGTAAGCCGCACAAACGAAGCCTCGACGACCAACGCCTTCGTCACCCGCACCGTCACCGTCCCTGACTTCCAGGTCAACAGGGGCGCCGACGCCCTCCTCGCCGTTCGCCAGGTAGACGAGGAGATGATCTCCAGGGCCCGCATCGTCCACACCTCGGCTTTCGCCCTCTCGAAGGACCCCCAGCGCCTCGCCGTCAGGCGGGCCATGAGGCTGGGTAGCCGCCTCGGCAAGATCGTCACCCTCGACCCGAACTACGATCCGCGCGTCTGGCCAGATAAGGTCGAGGCCTGGGAGGTTCTCGCCGAGGTGATGCCCTACGTAACGATAGTCAAGCCCTCACTCGAGGACGCCCGCCACCTCTTCGACGTGAACATGGACGAGGAGACGCTGGAGGAGACCGCCATCAGCGAGTTCCACGATCTCGGCGCGAAGGTCGTCATCCTCACCCGCTCCGGCGGCGTGGTGACCGTCTCGGACAACGGTAATCTGGAGCGCGTCGGCCCTTTGCCGGAGGTAGAGGTCTCGCACGTCACGGGCGCCAGCGACGCCTTCTGGTCTGCGCTCCTCATGGCCCGCCTCGACGGTAAGGACTGGCAGGAGGCCGTCCGCTTCGCCCACGAGGTAGCGAGCCTGAAATTGAGGGCCGAGGGACACGTGGAGCGTATGATCGACCGCGAGGGCCTCTACGCAGGCCTGAAGTCCGCCGGAGAGCGGACTCCATAGCCGATGGTATCCGAACGCAAGATAACGGACCTTCCCGACCTGATCTCCGACCTCTCCCCGGAAGACCGCATCCTCGCAAACCGCATCTTCGACGTCTCGACGACGACGGGACGTCTCGCCCCGCCTGAGGCTATGCACGCCTGGATCGAGAAGTCCTTCGGCTCGGTGGACCACGTCACCGCCCAGCGCATCGTGAAGGTCACGAACCGCATCACCCTGGAAGGCACGCTCTTCAACGAGTTGCGGGCCTCCCGTCCACTCGACACGGGCGTCAGCCTGGACCTCGACCGCGAGATAGCGGCGACCGAGGGAGATCCGTTTTGCCACCCAAAGGAAGGCACGCCGGCCGACGTCTTCGGCCGCGTGGAAGGCGACCACGCGATCTCGGCCTCGAACGTCGCCAAGTACGACGGCTTCCACGGCGTCATCGTCTTCGACTATCACAACCCCCTCCACCTAACGCCCGAGAAGGTCTCAGGCTACGTCTCTGTAGGCCTAGAATGGGGCCTTAAGGCCCTCCAGGCCGACCCCGAGGCGTGCTACCCCTTCCTGATGTGGAACTGCCTCTGGCGGGCAGGCGGCTCCATCATCCACGGGCACGCGCAGGTCACGGCAACCCGAGGCTCCCACTACCCGAAAGTCGAACGCCTCCGCCGCAACGCTTCGGCCTACAAACTGGAGCACGGCTCCGACTACTTCGAGGACCTCCACGGCATCCACGCATCTCTCGGCCTGGACGTCCCGCTGGAAGGCACACGCGCGTTCGCGAGCCTCTCCCCCATCAAGGAGAAAGAGCTCGTCGTGATCGGGAGCGAGCCCGGAGACGAATCTCTGGGCCACGCGGTCGGCGCCTTGCTGCAAGGTTACGTCGAAGCCCTCGGAGTCCGCGCCTTCAACGTCGCCTTCTACATGCCCCCACTCGCTCCCACGCAGGAGGACTGGACGGACTTCCCGACGGTCGTCTACATCGTGGACCGGGGCGACCCGTCCAACCGTACCTCGGATATAGGAGCGATGGAGCTCTACGCGGCCTCCGTCGTCGCCTCCGACCCCTTCCGAGTCGCCGAAGCTCTGCGCGAGCGAAGGTCAGACTACACAGTAGGGGCCAAACGGCCAGCGGTCGATAAGGGCGCCCGGTGAGAAGGCCTATTCCGGCATCTCGACGCGATCTCCAACCCTTACACCCCGCTCTTCGAAGAAGCCCCGGTTCACTTCGAGGGTGTACTGGGCGGGCTCGGCGGAGACGTAGTGGGGAGGTTCATCGTCGAGGGGCTTCATATCCTGGATGTCTATGATGCGACTCTCCGAATCGATGAAGGCAATAGAGAGCGGTATCAGGGTGTTCTTCATCCAGAAAGAGAGTTCCCGCTCTTCGGGGAAGACGAAGAGCATGCCCCTGTTCTCCCCTAGCGTCGTCCTGTCCATGAGACCCTTCGCCTGTTCGGCCACGTCATCGGCAACCTCGACCCGCACCTCGACCTCCTTCCCTCCCGAAGCGTCGATAACCAGCGTGCGGAGCCCCGATGGTCCTGACGTAGTCTCTTCTCTCCCCACAGCGGTGGTGTCGGAAGCCTGAGAGGTTCTCTGGCTTTGTGTGTCGGGGTCGGCCTGGGGATCACCGCAACCGACCAGGAGCAGGGCAAAGACGACAACGATCCTCCTGAATCTCACCGGAGCACGAACTCTACTCGTTTGTTCTGGCGGCCCTTGCTCTTGTGGCCCGTGATCTCCATCCTCCCGACTTCGCGCGTGTTGGCGACGTGGGTCCCGCCATCGGCCTGCGTATCGAGGCCCTGTATCTCCACGATCCGAATACGCCGCACCCTCTCGGGCACCAGGTTTACCTGGGTACGGATGAGGTCGGGATTCTCGAGCGCCTTCTCACGCTCCAGCTCGTAGACCCTTACAGGACGTTCTTCGGCGAGAGCCCCGTTCGTCAGGCGTTCGATCTCACCGACGATGTCGACGGTCCACTCGCCGGGGAAAGAGAAGTCCATCCTGGCACGGTCCGCGCGCATCTGGCCGCCCGTGACCCTGGCGTCGAAGTTGCGCCAGATCACACCCGAGAGGACGTGCAGCGCCGTGTGGTATTGCATGTGGGCGAAGCGACGCCCCCAGTCCAGCTCGGCCTTCAATTCCTGTACGGTATCAGGGATAGGTCTGTCCATGACGTGGACGATCCCGCCGCCTTCTCGCCTCACATCTACGACCATAGCCTCGATAGGACCGATGCCGAGAGACCCCTTGTCCGGCGGCTGGCCTCCGCCGCCAGGATAGAATGCTGTCCGGTCGAGTATCACCTCACGACCGTCCAGCTTTACGACGCGCGCGTCGAACTCCTTTGTGTAGGAGTCTGTCAGAAAGAGCTCTTCGGTCATTTCAGCACTTCAGCATTTCAGCACGCTCAGCCCTTCGGGCTTCGCTTGTCAGCACGTCAGCACGCCGCTTCGCGACTCTCAACACTCTAGCCGGTTGGTGGACGTGGCCTGAAGCGTGGAGGAGTCTCCTAGAGTCGCTCCCGCGCACTAGGATAGGGTACTACAGCCCGATGTGCTGACAAGCTGAAATGCTGACAAGCCTGCGAAGCAGGCGTGCTGAATTGCTATCAAAGTGGGAGTGTCCCCCGCTCGCGGTTTCTGAAGGTTACGACCTCGCGGTAGCCGACGTCGTGGACGAGGGCGAGGCTGGTGTCGTAGCCCATGGCGACTTGATCCGGGGCGTGGGCATCCGAGGAGAGGACGATAGGAACGCCTCGCTTGTGGAACATTCGGAGAAATTCTCTCGCAGGATAGACCTCGCCAACGGGCTTCCTGAGTCCAGCTGAGTTCACGTCGATGACGATGCCGGACTCGGCGACGGCGTCCGCGGTTTCCTCGAGGATCGGTGTGATGTCCCTGTCGGGGAAGTGGCGGAAGATCTTTATGAGGTCAGGGTGACCGAGGATCTCGAACCTTCCCGAGAGCGCGGCCTTGCTGACGTTCGCGTAGTACGCCGCGTAGAGGTCGTAGGTCTCGTACCTGTCGTAGATCCTCTGGTCCGTGGCTCTGTCCACTTCCTCGTCGTCCACCCTGTGTACGCTGCCGATCACGTAATCGTAGGGGAGGGCCGTGGCGTCGTTTTCCATCCGTTCCTCTGCTCCTGGTACGTAGTCTATCTCTATCCCGAGTCGCAGATCTACGTCTTGCGAGAGCTCACGGGCCTCCTGAAAAGCGGCGAGGTCTATCTCTTCGAGGTAGCGGTCGTGCTCGGT
>DATMVF010000170.1:0-14011 GCA_035563475.1 Rubrobacter sp. | reverse complement strand
ACTCGAGGTCTACCGCCTTTGGGTTTGGGAGGATCTTCGGGCAACAACAATTCTATAGTGTTCCACAGTTCGTCGGATACGAGTTCCTTAGCCATATCTTTTCCTTACCCGCATCAGCAAGTTTTGAAAGGATCACTTAGTCATGAGCAACGAAGGACGCTACAGGCAGAGGTTGAGCACGATCGCCGCCAACTGGCGAGCCGTGGCATTGCGTGGTCTCGTCGCCCTGCTATTCGGTCTCGTGGTCCTCTTCTGGCCTGGCCTCGTCTTCGCCGTGCTCGCCCTCCTGTTCGGCCTCTACGCGGTGGTCGACGGGGCGATCACCTTCTGGCCCGCTCTCAGATCTTCGGAACAAAGCACGCGAAGGTGGCTCCCGCTGGGTGAAGGGGCGGTGGGTATTATCGCCGGATTGCTAGCCCTCCTCTGGCCCGGACTGACCACTAACGGCCTGGTCTACGTCATCGTCGGGTGGGCGGTGGTGACCGGTACGCTCAAAATACTCACCGCAATTCTTTTGCGTGCAGAGGTGGAGAATGGGTGGCTGCTGGCCGGAAGCGGCGCCCTGTCGGTGCTCCTCGGCATACTCCTTGCAGCCCTGGCCGGCGCAGATGTGCCGTTCCTGGCGCCGCTCGTCGGTGCCTTCGCGGTGGTGGTTGGCCTAGCTTTGATAGTGTTCGCATTCCGTTTGCGGGAGCGGGAATGATGAACTAATGGGAGCCGCTGCTACAGGTGGTTCTACCAGCGGGTGCCGAATTCCCCTAGGGGATATGCGTGCCTGGGTGATGACCCACCACTTCACTCGGGCTTATTCTCGAGAGACGTCGTGCAGAGCAGGAGCAAACACCTGACGGGAGGTAAACAGGATGGGTTGTCTTTTCGCGCTATTCGGAGGTCTCTTCCCGCGCCTCGCGCTGCTCATACTCTGGATCGCCAGACCGGCCCTCGTCGGTGCAGCGTTCAACACGTTTCTCCTGCCGCTGCTTGGCATCATCTTCCTCCCGTTTGCGACCCTGATCTACGTTATCGTCTACACCCCCGGAGTGGGCCTCACGGGCTTCGATTGGTTCTGGGTGATCCTCGCCGTCCTGCTCGACATCGGCCACTGGTCGGCCAGCTACACCCAACGCGACCAGATCCCCGGGGTTCGGTGAACGCGGGGAATCATGGCAGAGATCTACCCGGGCATGGAGGCGGGATAAAAGCGTGACTCGGCGGACAACAGATGGAGGTGAACGATGACGGAGAAAATAGGGCCGGTTCAGCTCGTGGCGATCGGCTTTCCCCCGGATGCGGAGTTCGAGGGCCACATCATGGACGAACTCGAAAGACTAGAGCGCCACGAGACCATTCGCATCCTGGACCTTTTGTTCGTAAGCAAGGATGCCGAGACGGGGGATCTACTGGCGCTGGACTACCAGGGCGAGGAGTTGGGCGCGATCGTCGGTGCGCTGCTCGGATTCGAGTTCGACGATAACGGAGGACGACCAGACGAATCGTTGGCAGGAATGCAGGGCCACGCCTTCGGGCTCTCGCAGAGCGAGATACACGACATTGCCGCCTCGCTGGAGCCGGGCACCTCCGCAGGCTTCCTTCTCATCGAGCACGTATGGGCGCGCGATCTGAAGGGCGCCATCCGCGATGCGGGCGGTTTCCCACTCGGGGAGGGGTTCCTCACTCCAGAGGCCCTCGCCGAGATCGCTATCGAGCTCGTCGCGATGTCCGAGGCCATCGAGGAACTGGAGGCCGAGGAGGCGGGCGCCGGGACGTAGGGAAGAGCAAGCCGAACCAAATGACGCAGGAAAGGAGAAGATAGATGGGACTCGTCGCGGCACGAGCCGCAGGCCGTATGCAGGCAAGGCAGACCTACCGGACGATGGCGCGCATGGAGCGGCGCCGCTCGTTCGTCCAGAGCAGGATGGGAATGAGGCAGGACTTTGGCCGCCAGGAACAGCCGGTCGAAGCCGCGGCCCCTGCCCCGTCCGAGCCCGAATACGTGGGTGAGCTCGAACGGCTCTCCCAGCTTCGGGATCAGGGCATCATCAGCAACGAGGACTTCGAGGCCAAGAAGAAGCAGATCCTGGGAATCTGAAAGAACGCGCGTCGAGTGATGCCAGGAGAGACCCACCGTGGAAGGACGGGCATCGTCCCGGGCCGAGGTGGGTCGCTTCCTGGCGCCAACTAGGCGAGTTCTTCATCGATGCCAGCACCCCTGGTCCATTAGCCGTAAGGCAAGAGGCTGGCGGAAGCCGACCTCGAAAGGAAGGAGCAACCAATGTGCCGCTGGCTAGCCTACTCGGGCTCCCCCATCCTCATGGAGGAGCTGCTCTACGCACCAGAACACTCCCTTATCGACCAGAGCCTCCACGCCCGCCTCGGTGTCGAGACCACAAACGGCGACGGCTTCGGCCTCGGCTGGTACGCCCCCCATACCGAGACCCCGGCCGTCTTCCACTCCATCGAGCCGGCCTGGAACAACCGCAACCTCCGAGAGGTCGCCTCCCACGTACAGTCGCCTTTGTTCTTGGCCCACATCCGAGCCTCTACGGGCACGGCCGTGCAACAGACCAACTGCCACCCTTTCCGTTACGGCAGGTGGCTTTGGGTCCACAACGGCCTCGTGCGCGACTTCCATCGCATGAAACGCGACCTGGCGCTGGCCGTGGACGACTCGCTTTACGCCTCCATCGAGGGCTCGACCGATTCGGAGTTGATGTTCTACCTGGCCCTCACGTTCGGCTTGGAGGACGATCCCCCGCGGGCGGTGGAGAGGATGGTCGGGCACGTCGAGGAGGTGGGACGCCGCCACGGCACTGAGCACCCCATCCAGATGACGATCGGGACCACGGACGGGAACAGCGTCTGGGGGTTCAGGTACTCTAGCGAAGGCAAGTCTCGCACGCTTTACTACTCCACCGACGTCAGGACGCTTCGGGAGCTCTACCCTGAGCGGCCGCGCCTTCGAGAGGTCTCAGACGAGGCGCGGATCATCGTCTCAGAACCGCTTCTGGACCTACCAGGGGCGTGGAACGAGGTGCCTGAATCGAGCTACGGCGTCGTAAGAGAGGGAGATGACGAGTTGCGCCCGTTCCGGCCTGTCGCATGAATGGCTGAGGCCACGTTACTGATCCACGACCTCGCCGCCGCCGTCACCCCGGCGGGCTCGGGACCTCTCCGGGGCAGGGGTTTCGGAGCACTGCGCATTCACTCCCCCGCCTCGATAGCTATCGCGGGTGAGCGCATCGCCGCAGTCGGCCCGCCAGCGGAGATCTGCCATGACCTTCCATCCGGCGTTGACTACGAGAGTGTGGATGGGCGTGGGAAGGTGGCGCTTCCTGGCCTCGTAGACTGCCACACGCACCCGGCCTTCCTGGGAGACAGGGCGGCGGAGTTCGAGCTGCGTTCCTCGGGGGCTACCTACGAGGAGATCCATGCTTCCGGTGGCGGTATCCGCTCGACGGTCGCGGCGACACGTGCCGGTAGTGAGCGCGATCTTCGGTCCTCCGTCGAGCGTCACCTCGGCTGGATGCTGGAGCACGGGACGACGACCGCAGAGGCGAAGTCGGGCTACGGTCTAGACCGCGAGACGGAGCTGAAGTCCCTGCGTGCCATCCAGGACGCAGGAAGGCGCAGTCCCGTAGACGTATATCCTACCTTCCTCGGGGCCCATACGATCCCGCCCGAGTTCGATAGCGCGGCCGAGTACGTAGAGTTCGTGATCAATGAAGTGCTGCCAGAAGCAGCGCCCCTGGCCGGATCCGCCGACATCTTCCTGGAGCGTGGCTCTTTCGAGGTGCCTGAAGCACGGCGCTACCTGGAAGCGTGCCAAGAGTACGGGCTTGCGCTCCGCTTGCATGCTGACCAGTTCTCCGAGCGGGGTGCGATCCCGCTGGCCCTCGAGCTCGGCGCCCGTAGCGTAGACCACCTCGAAGCCACGAAGCATGAAGCGGCCAGCCTGCTGGCGAGGAGCGACGTCGCGGCCGTACTCCTCCCCGCTTGCGGGCTCTTCCTCGACCTGCCCCTCCCTCCGGCACGGCTCCTGGCCGACGAGGGAGCGATCGTAGCGCTAGCCACAGACTTCAACCCTGGAAGCTCATTCTGCGAGTCGCTGCCGCTGGTGATGAACCTGGCGTGCACCCGCCTCGGGTTCTCTCCGGCAGAAGCCCTCTGCGCCTGCACGGCCAACGCGGCTCATGTCCTCGGCGCCGCCGACGTCGGCAGGCTCGCGCCAGGCTACAAAGCAGATGTGCTCCTCCTCGATGCTCCAGCCTGGCATCATATCGCCTATCATCTCGGTGGGGACAGGTTCGCGGCGAAGATAAAGTCGGGGCGGGTCCTTTGATCGTTGGCCCGAGTGTCGCTGTTAAACTGTTTCCATGCCAACGACAGTACGCATAAAGCCGGAGCTAATAACGGCACACAGGCTCAGGATCGAGATGTTCGGTCTCGAAGACGAGGACATAGAGAACACCATCCGTATGAAAGGCTGGGCCTGGGTCCTCGCCCGCCGCGGGTGGGTATACGCTGGGGAACCCGACTTTATCTACCGCCAGATCAGGGAAGTCGTCATCGCCCTGCCGGATATCACTTTCGAGCCCGAAGCCATCGAGGAATCCGTAAAGACCGTGCTGGAGAAAGCCCGTACAGAGGAGGAACGCGAAGAGGGACGCTTGCTCTTGCGTCAGGCCTTCGAGAAGACGGGCCAGCTCAGCGAGGCTGAAGAATTTCTGTAGTCGCCCGGCAAGAGATCTATTGTCGAGGAATCGCCTGTACGCTTAAGTAGGACTTGCTTCTTCGGAGATCTCTCCGGATGATGAGATGGCGCCGAGCTGCTGCATCATGCCCATCATATCCCAGTTGGCCCATCTCTCCACTATCTTGCCCCCGGAGACGCGGTCGATGGTTATCCCGGTCCAGACGAGTTCCCTGTTCGTGGGCTCGACACCCATAAACGTGCCCCGGTGCGTACCCATGGACGTGAAGCGGGTGACTACCAGTTCACCTTCGGCGACCTGGATGTCGATCGAGTCGTGGAAGTCCGGGAAGGCACTGCGAAACTCCGCCACGAAGGACTTCAGCCTCCACACCATGGAGATCACGGGGGTCCTCAGGGTCGTGGTGTTGATGGTTTATGTAGTCGGGAGCGTAGACGTCATCGGCGGCACCCAGATCTCCTGTGGTCCAGATGCGAATGGCTTCCCTGGCCAGACGATTGTTCTCTTCGGTCGACACAGTGTCTCCTCCTGATCTCGGTCCTTCAGGGTACCAGCTCACGGTACGTGTGCTTCACTTTAGGAACGGCAGCCGGTCGTAGAGGACGAAGCGCTCGAAGTCCGGGTAGAACTCGCTCGTGGTCACGGGAGTACGGGAGAAGGAGGCGAGGGGCTCGCGGCCCGCCTCGCCCATGCCAGGCTGGTGCAGGGTGATGCTGACGTTCTGTTCGTCGATCTCGATGACGTTGTAAGAAGGCGGCATCGTGCCGCGTACGCGCATGGACGATACGGTGCCCGAGTGGACGATCCTCACCCCCGAGATGCTCCAGACGTAAGGGACGTGCCTGTGGCCCGAGAGGACCATATCGACTTTCAGTTCGCGCAGGATGGCCATCACGTCGCCCGCGTCGCGCAGGTTGTTGACGTCGCGTCCCGTGCCGGGAACGGCGAGGATGTGGTGGTGGATCATGAGTATCCTCGGTCCACGATCCCAGCCCCGGAACTCGGAGTCGAGCCAGCTGTAGTGCTCGCGCCCGACCTCCCCCTCGTCGAGATCCGGCTTGGTAGAGTCAAGCACGACGACCTTGGCCTCTCCTTCGGGGACGGGGATCCGGGCCGACCTCTCCCTTATGCCGAAGAACTCCTCGAAATGCCTGTAGCCAACGTTCTTGGCGTCGTGGTTGCCCATCGCGTACAGGACGTTCGGACACTCAAGTCGGTCGAAAAACTCTCTCGCCTCCTCGAACTCCCAGCGGTATCCCTCCATCGTAAGGTCCCCCACGATGGCCACGAGGTCCGGCTCCAGGGCGTTGCTCTCCTCGATAGTGGCCTCCAGGAGGTCCGGCCGAAACAGTCCAGAACCCACGTGGACGTCGGACATCTGTACTAACCGCATCTGTCACTCCCTTCCGAAAGGTGGCCTTTCGAGTGGCTTTCCACCGTCTCCAGAAACGCTTTCGCCTGCCTGAGCTGCTCATCGACGGAAGCCGGGGCCGTGGAGCCGGCCGACCGCTTGTTGCGCACGCTCCCGCGCGGCGTAAGCAGTCCTTCTGGCACCTCCGAGAGCGCGGGATGCGCCGCCGCGAGCTCGACTTGCGGCACGTCCTCCAGCGACACTCCCAGCTCCTCGCACCTCCGCACGAGCCTCCCCACGGCGTGATGCGCCTCTCTGAAAGGAACGTCCCCTGCCGCGAGGAAGTCAGCCAGCTCCGTGGCGAGGGCGAAACCCCCCGCAGCCTCGGCCATCCGTATTCCGTGGAAGCGCGCCGTTCGCAGCATCTCGGGCAGAATGGCGAGCATGGCGAGCATAGAGTCGACCGCGTCGAAGAGAGGCTCTTTATCCTCTTGGAGGTCTTTCGAGTAGCCGAGTGGGAGTCCCTTGAGGGTGATCAGGACCGCGTTCAAATCCCCGATCAGACGGCCTGTCTTACCACGCATGAGTTCGTAGGCGTCGGGGTTCTTCTTCTGGGGCATAATGGACGAACCCGAAGAGTAAGCGTCGTCCAAGGTGGCGAACCCGAACTCGGCGCTGGTCCAAAGCACCCATTCCTCCCCGAGCCTGCTCAGGTGCACCCCGAGTACGGCGCAGGCGTAGAGGAGGTCAAGGGCGAAATCCCGCTCCGAGACCGCATCCAGCGAGTTGGTGAACGGCTCCATCCCGAGCTCCTCCGCCGTGAGCCTGGGATCTACGGGATGCGGCGTGCCGCCGAGCGCCGCGGCCCCCAGCGGCGAGACGTTCGCCGCCTCCCTGGCGGCCTCGAACCTTCGGAGGTCCCGGCGCAACGCCTCGAATTGGGCGAGCAGGTGGTGGGAGAGCAGGATCGGCTGCGCGCGCTGAAGATGGGTGTATCCGGGTAGAATGAGATCCTTGTTCGTCTCGGCCACCCCGAGGAGTGCCCGCATCGCGGCGAGTATGTCCGAGCTGATCCGTTCTGCAGCGTCCCTGGCGAAGAGGTGCAGATCGAGGGCTACCTGATCGTTGCGGCTGCGGCCGGTATGCAGCTTGAGCGCCACGTCGCCCACGAGCTCCTTCAGCCTGCGCTCTACCGCCGTGTGCACATCCTCGTCCGAGAGATCCCACGTGAACTCCCCCGCCTCAACCTCCCGCAGCACCGCTTCGAGCCCACTTACCAGCATCGCTGACTCGCCATCGGAGATGATCCCTTGCACCCCCAGCATCCTCGCGTGGGCAATGGAGCCACGTACATCGTGAGGAGCTAGACGGATGTCGAAGGGGATGGAGGCGTTGAGGCGCTCGAAGGCCTCTGCGGGTGAGGCTCCGAACCTACCTCCCCACAGCCGCCCAGATGTGTTCTCGCCTGCATCGCTCACGAACGTAGAGTTTAGCGGAGCGTGGCCTGCAGCACCCGCACGTGCCTTTCGGTGGCAGCCTATCCGCCGGACGGACTTCGGGTCGATCTATCCCGAAAAGTCAGGCTCTCGTAGCGCAGACCGTGCAGCGTTTCGCCGTAGAGCGCCTGGATCTCGGCTTTCCCCTCCCGGCTCTAATAGCTGGACCGGGCGTGACGTCTATGCTGAAAGGCTCCGACGACGGCTGCCAACACGGAACCTAGCCTCCGGCTCGCTCCTTGACTGCCGACCGGCTCTTCCTCTGATAGATCCTTATAGCGCCCTTTATGGTGGAGAGCCCCAGCGTAGCATGCCTCCTGCGGCTACCTATAACCTCTCTACCCAGGGAATCGACGAACTCCTCGTAGTCCATCTCGAGGATCTCTTCCATGCTGAGGCCCTCGTCCAGGATGCGCTCGAGCACTATGGAGGTGGCTCCCATGCTGATGGTGTCGCCCTGACCCGTCCAGGAGAGCCGCTCTATCTTGCCGTCGTCGCCCCCCTTGAGGTAGACGACCACCGACCCCCCACACTCGGGGCTGCCGCCTGGTACGACGACGTCGGCTTCTTCTTGTACGCCCTCCACGTTCTTGTGGCGAGGATTTTTGGCGTGCTCGACCAGGAGCGCGGCACCATTCCTTTTGCGATCCGACGCCCCTGGCTTCGCTGCCAAATTGCTATCTTTCTATGGGAGCCCGAACGGTGTTGCCCCACTCGGTCCACGAGCCATCATAGTTCTTTACGTTGTCGTACCCGAGCAGATACGAGAGCACGAACCAGGTGTGGGAGGAGCGCTCCCCTATGCGGCAGTAGGCGATCGTGTCCTCATCGGGGCTGAGACCTGCCTCTCCTTCGTAGATCTCGCGCAGTTCCTGCGCATTCTTGAAGGTGCCGTCTTCGTTGGCCGCTCTCGCCCACGGCACGTTCGCCGCTCCCGGGATATGCCCCCCCCTCAGGGCTCCTTCCTGGGGGTAGTCGGGCATGTGCAGCAACTCTCCTCTGTACTCCCCGGGACTTCTCACGTCGATAAGTCCTCCCTCGGAGGAGCGGACCTTCTCGAGATGCGCCATTACGTCTTCGCGGAAGGCCCTGATCTTCGAGTCATCCCGCTGCGGGGTGGGGTACTGGGCGTTAGGAAAGGAAGGCGTCTCCTGGGACATCTCCCTGCCTTCGGCCTCCCACTTGACCCTTCCTCCGTCCATCACCTTGACGTTCTCATGGCCGAACAGGCGGAAGACCCACAGGGCGTACGTGGCCCACCAGTTGTTCCTATCCCCGTAAAAGACGACCGTCGTATCGGGAGAGATGCCCTTCTCGGCCATGAGGGAGGCGAAGTGCTCCGGGTCGAGGTAGTCGCGCATCAAGGGATCGTTCAAGTCCTCGACCCAGTCTATCTTCACGGCGTTAGGGACATGGCCTATGTCGTAGAGGAGCACGTCCTCGTCCGATTCGACTATGCGTACGTTCTCCGTGTCGTCCAGGTTCTCTGCGACCCACTGGGTACTAACAAGGGCGTCGGGGTTCGCATAACCTTTCTCCTGTATCTCCTGCTCCGTCATGGGTTCTCCTAACTCCGTCTACACCACACAAGCGCACATTCTAGCGTATATCCGACAAAGTTTATCGAGTTTACGTTCGTATGCGGAACTCTATATGCCACAGATAGAGCACGACCAAATCAGGTGCCTCTCCAACAAAGCCGAAGTACCGAAATGTTTGTCGCGCTTACGGTAAAGAAGCCTCATGCCCGGCGCCGTCAGTCCCTGTAAACGACGAGTTCGTCGAGGGACTTCCGTCCCCGACGCTTCGGGGGGTCCCCCTCGGCGTACCCCAGCGTGAGCAGGGCGTGCGGAACCAGGCTCGGATCGAGACCAAGCGCCTCGACCACCCTCTCGGGGCAGAAGAGTGGCGCGCACATCCAGCCCGCGTCGAGGCCCGAGTCATAGGCAGCGAGCAGCGCGTTCTGGGCGGCAGCTCCTAAAGACTGTACGGCCATCGTCCTCTCGCCGCACTGGCGCTCCGCATCTGGGTAGGCGTCGAGGTCTTCGAGGTAGAGGCAGATCAACACCAATACAGGCGCCTCGAGCAGGCGCCTGCGGGAGCCTTCGAGACGCTTCTCTACGATCTCTACGCTCTGGCCGTCCATCTCCAGATTCGCCCTCCACTCCTCGCCCATCGCGCGGGCCAGACGCTCTTTGGTCGCCTCTTTGGTGAACACGGCGAATCGCCAGGGTTGTCGTCCGTGGGGAGATGGTGCCCACCTGGCGGCTTCGAGTACCCGCTCGACAAGGTCCTCGGACACTTCCTTCTCGAGATACTTCCTGACGGAGCGGCGGCCGTGGATCGTGTCGAGGATCTGGGGCTCAGAGGACTCCGGCGCGTCGAGGGCGCCCCAGGAGGCAGCCCTCTCGGGACGTATGGCGATGATGGGGTTCTCCTCTATGCGCATCGCCTCGTACTGGTGGTACTTGCCCCGCAGGAGCCTCACGGCGGCGGTGTGCTCCTCGTTGCCGGGGTCCAGAAGCTCGGCCCTGCCGCGCACCATTACGAAAGCAAGCAGTTCCCAGTCCTCGGCGTACCTGTCCGCGATGAGCGCTACTTCGGGGTTCTCGAGGATGTTCCTGACGCGTTTGAGTCGGGTTACGGGTACGTCTTTCGGCTTCTCGTCGAGGGCTATGAAGATCGAAGCCCGCGCCATGGCGAAGCACACGGGCACGGCGTGCGGTTTGCCCATCCCATCTGAGGTAGCGAGCCGGGCCACCCTCTGGCGCACGAGGAAGGCGGTCCGATCCTCGTCCAGTACGCCCGGGATCGCCCTCAAACCTCGACCGCGTCGCGGACGCGCGGGACGACTGTGGAGGCGAACAGGCGCATGTTGGCCAGGGCCTGTTCGTGGGTGACACCAGGGAGACGTCCCCAGAAGCAGAGGTGGTCGTAAGGCGCCTCCTGGTACAGCTCGATCAACGCTTGCGCAACCTCCTCTGGCGTGCCGACCAGATACCTCTCCCAGGGTAGATCCTCCTCCCTGATCGGTCCCGGACGCGGCTTGTCCCTGTCGGTACCCCATTCGGCGTAGCGCGTGCGCTGGTAGGCGATGGCGGGACCGACGATCTCCCTGGCCCGCCCAGCATCCTCATCCACGAAGAGCACTCCCGAGGCCACGTAAGGGAACGCCTCTCCGGCGCGCCCGTGCCGCTCCAGCGCCGCCAGGACCTTCCTGTGCGTCTCGCCGAAGGCGCCCCCGCCCGCGGAAGCCAGGAACCCGTCGGCGAGGCGTGCGGCGCGGTCTATGGCCGGGTCCGCAAAAGCTCCGATATACAAGGGGAGCCTGCCATCGGGGCGGGGGCCGAAAGGCAGGTCGTCGAATCTCCAGCGTCTACCTTCGTAGCCCGTCCTCCCCTCTCCGAGGGCGTGACGGATCACCTCGATCCCCTCCTCGAAGAGCGAGGGCCTGTACTTCCGCTCGAAGCCGAGCGTCTCGAACTCGTGCTGCACGTAGCCCTGGCCGACCCCTAGCACGAACCGCCCGCCTGAGATGAGGTCGACTACCGCCGCATCCTCAGCCACCCTCAGAGGATGGTGCATCGGCAACAGGAGCACGTTCGTCCCGATGGTCATGGTCCTGGTCCTGGCGGCTATCGCGGCGGCGGCCACGAGCGGCGAGGGCAGGTACCCGTCGTCCACGAAATGGTGCTCGGAGAGCCAGATTCCCGCAAAACCAAGCCTCTCTCCCTCTTCGATCTCCTCCAGACACTCGGCATAGAACCGCGCGTAGTCGCCGAGCGGTAACCTTTGCCTGAAGTCGTACCACAACCCGAACGTCGGGGCGGTGCCGTTCCCTACCAAGAGTCTCTCCTCAGCGTGTGCTCGCTAACGCACCTAGTCTACAAGAGACGCGCGCCGCGGGGCCAAGATCAGCAATCGTAATGCGGCAATCCCTTGCACTTCGTGAACCTGAAACGGTGGCCGCATATCTCAGGCTCTGGCATAGTTCATTGGCCATGATCCTGACGAATAAGAGTACTGGGATACGGAGTAGGGTCTGATGCCAGGGAGGATCGAAGACTACGCGATGGTGGGAGACCTGCAGACCGCGGCCCTGGTCGGCTCCGACGGCTCTGTGGACTGGCTGTGCTTCCCCCGCTTCGATTCGCCGGCCTGCTTCGCCGCGCTGCTCGGCAACGACTCTCACGGCCGCTGGCGTCTGGCCCCCACCTCGGGCGGCCGCTGCACGAGGCGCCGCTACAGGGGACACACGCTCGTCCTGGAGACCGAGTGGGAGACTCCGACCGGCGCCATGAGGGTGATCGATTGTATGCCTCCCCGCGGTGTGGCGCCCGACCTGGTCAGGGTCGTCGAGGGCGTAAGGGGCAGAGTTTCGGTCACGAGTAGGCTGAGGATACGCTTCGACTACGGGCACGTCGTCCCATGGGTCACCACAGAAGGTCGTGAGGTGCGTGCGGTAGCCGGCCCGGACGCACTGTGGCTGCGCGCATCGGCCCCCCACGAGGAGGTGGGCGGTGAGATCCTCTCCCGGTTCACGCTCTCTGAGGGAGAGCGCGTCCCTTTCGTACTCACCTGGGCGCCTTCTTTCGGTGAGCGTCCTGTGGCCATCGACGGTCTGCAGGCAGTGGACGACACGGAACGCTTCTGGCTCGATTGGGCCGGCGGCATCAGCTACGAAGGTCGCAACCAGGACGCCGTGTACCGGTCCCTCCTTACCCTCAAGGGGCTGACCTACAGGCCGAGCGGCGGCATCGTCGCCGCTGCCACGACCTCGCTCCCCGAGACCCTTGGCGGCTCCAGGAACTGGGACTACCGTTACTGTTGGCTGCGCGATAGCTCATTCACCCTCGGCGCGCTGATAGGAGCAGGCCTGCTGGAGGAGGCCCGCGCCTGGCAGCAATGGGTGCTAAGGGCCGTCGCCGGCGACCCCGCCGACGCGCAGATCATGTACGGCATCGACGGCGCCCGCCGCCTGCCCGAGTACGAACTGCCCTGGCTCCCCGGCCACGAAGGCGCCACGCCGGTCCGTGTCGGCAACGACGCCGCGGGCCAGGTCCAGGGAGATGTGCCAGGTGAGGTGATCGGGGCCGCGCACGTGGGTCGGACGGCGGGGATCGTCCCTGTGGAGAGGGGTTGGGAACTGCAGCGCTGGCTCGCAGGGCGCCTGGAAGAGGCCTGGACGAGGCCCGACAACGGGATCTGGGAGTCGCGCGGGGAGATGCAGCACTTCGTCTACTCCAAGGTCATGTGCTGGGTCGCGTTCGACTCTCTGGTCAAGGGCGTGGAGCGTTTCGGGCTCGATGGTCCCGTGGAGCGCTGGCGGGCCGTGCGGGACGAGATCCACGCCGACGTCCTGGAGAAAGGCTACGACGCCAGTCGGGGGACATTCACCCAGGCTTACGGTTCCACGGCGCTCGACGCGTGCGCGCTGCTCATCCCACGCATGGGGTTTCTGCCCTACGACGACGAGCGGGTAATCAGTACCGTCGAGACGATCCAGAGCGAGCTGACCGAAGACGGCCTCGTACTTCGCTACCGAACAGACCAATCCGACGACGGCCTCACAGGGCGCGAGGGCTCGTTTTTGATCTGCAGCTTCTGGATGGTCTACGCGCTTTGGGGCATAGGCCGAAAGCGCGAGGCCGAGGAACTCTTCGATCGCCTCCTCGCGCTGCGTAATGATGTGGGGCTACTCAGCGAAGAGTACGACACGCGCGCACAGAGGATGGTGGGCAACTTCCCACAGGCGTTTACACACCTGGCGCTGGTCAACTGCGCGCTCCGACTATCCGAGAGGGAGGTTAGCAGTGCAACTAGAGAATAAGGTCGCCGCGGTAACGGGCTCTTCCCTCGGGATCGGCAGGGCTATCGCCCTCGCCTTCGCGCGGGAAGGGGCCTCGGTGGCCATCAACTACAGAAGCCACCCAGAAGAAGGACAGGAAGCGGTCGAGGAGATAGAGAAAAACGGGGGCAAGGCCATCTCCGTACAGGCCGACGTCTCCGAGCCCGATGGTGTGAAGCGCCTTATCCAGCAGACCGTCAACGAGTTCGGCCGCCTCGACGTCATGGTCAATAACGCGGGCATAGAACAGAAGATCCCCTTTCTGGAGACGCCCCTAGAAGTGTGGGAGAAGGTGATCTCGGTCAACCTCATGGGGGTGTGGCTCGGCTGCCAGGAGGCCGCCCGCCAGATGGTCTCCCAGGGAGATGGGGGGCGCATCATCAACGTCTCCTCGGTGCACGAGGACCTGCCCATGCCGACGAACTCTCCCTACTGTGCGGCCAAAGGGGGCGTCAGGATGCTGATGCGGACCATCGCAGTCGAGCTGGCCCCGCACGGCATCACCGTAAACAACATCGCCCCCGGCGCCATCGAGACCCCGATCAACAAGAACCTCGACGAACATCCCGAGCAGAGACAGGAGTTGCTCAAGGAGATTCCCCTC
>DATMVF010000169.1:0-12754 GCA_035563475.1 Rubrobacter sp. | reverse complement strand
CTATCACTGCATCAAGACCTCGGGCGCCCT
Organism: Rubrobacter sp.; assembly: GCA_035563475.1. Taxonomy (GTDB): domain Bacteria; phylum Actinomycetota; class Rubrobacteria; order Rubrobacterales; family Rubrobacteraceae; genus Rubrobacter_D. The sequence continues at coordinate 12,724 of DATMVF010000169.1, read as the reverse complement.
GAAGGACGGCGAGAGCGTCCTCGTACACGCCGCGGCCGGCGGCGTGGGCACCCTCTCCGTCCAGATGGCGAAGCTCCTCGGGGCCGGGACTGTAATCGCCACCGCGAGCAGCGAGGAGAAGTTGGACTTGGCCCGCTCCCTCGGCGCCGACGTCCTCATAGACTACACGGAGGAAGACTGGCCCGAGAAGGTCCGCGAAGCCACCGAAGGCAGAGGCGCGGACGTGATCCTCGAGATGGTGGGCAGCGATTTCCCGGAGAAGAACCTCACGTGCCTGAACGTCTTCGGCAGGATGGTCGTCTTCGGCGCGGCGAGCAGGGAGAGGGGGACCATCGTACCCGCCACCCTGATGAAGCGGTGCCACGCCATCGTCGGTTTCTACCTGCCGCAGATCATGCGCCGTCCCGACCTCTTCGTCCCGAGCCTCCGGGAAGTGCTCGGTTGGATCTCCTCGGACAAGCTGAAACTCACCATCGGCAGCACCTACCCACTCGCCGAAGCCGCCGAAGCCCACTCCGCCCTGGAAGGCCGCCAGACGACAGGTAAGTTGCTACTCAACCCGTAGGCGATTCGCAATGCGAACCGCGCCATCAGCGATCAGCTTTCAGCTTCCGGATTTCCGAGTAGTCCGCCGACTTCGGGTTATGGCTCGAAGTCACGCAATCCCCCATAACACGCGTAACCTGGTAGGCCGACTCTGTTTGGACGCGCTCAGCGCCCCCAGCGACAAATTCCGTAAGGACCATCTTGCAAGTAAGCGAAAGGGCGGGGAGAAGTACCCCGCCCAAAAAGCTGATTGCTTACTGCTGAAGGCTGCCTGCTCTAAATCACCGAACTCGAAGGTCCACCGGCGACGTAAATCGTCTCCCCACTGATGTACGAGGCGTCGTCGGAGACGAGGAATGCTACGACGTTGGCTATGTCGTCCACCCTACCGAAGCGCTTGAGGGGGATGTTCTTGGCGAAGCGATCCTTCATCTCCTCCATGGTCATCCCGACCCGCTCTGCGGCTTCCTTGGTCATCTCGGTCTCGATCCAACCCGGGGCCACAGCGTTGACGTTGATGTTGAAACGCCCGAGCTCGAGCGCCAGCGTCCGCGCGAGCGCCTGGAGGCCGGCCTTGGCCGCCGAATAGTTGGCCTGGCCCTTGTTCCCCAGGGCCACGATGGAGCTGGTCATCACGATCTTGCCGTATTCCTGATCTACCATGTACTTCTGCGCGGCCTTCGAACAGAGGAAGCTCCCCTTGAGGTGCACGTCGAGCACCTTGTCCCAGTCGTCCTCGCTCATCTTGAAGGAGAGGTTGTCGCGCAACAGCCCGGCGTTGTTGACGAGGATGTCGATCCGCCCAAAACGGTGTGCGATCTCCTCGAACGCCTTCTCCACCTGCTGCGCACTCGATACGTCACAGGCGATCGCGATCGCCTCCGACCCCGCAGCCTCGATAGCCTCCACCGTCTCCCGGCAAGCCTCCGCCGAGAGATCCAGGACCGCCACGTTCGCCCCCTCCTGCGCCAGCCGGATGGCCTCAGCCGCCCCGATCCCGCGCGCAGACCCCGTTACAACCGCCGTTCGTCCGTCAAGCCTCAAAGGTCCACCTCTCGGTTAGGTAACACTACCGTCTGCACCCAAGGAGGGTGTCGTCTTTGTTACATGACAGTTAATTGTATACGAATTGAACGTATGTGTCCAGCACAGATATGTACACCTTTGGATGCATTCTCTGCTGGCTCACTCCGGGGAGGCGTACGCGTTACGGGGTGGGCTGCCTATCTGGAGGATTGCGCAGCCTGCTTTGGGAGGAAGCCCCGCCCGTGGGTAGGCGGGGCGCTCTCTCGCTACGTCCTGATGTAGATACCGCCGTTTATATCTATGGATTGGCCTGTGATGTAGTCACCGTCTTCTATCAGGTAGCGGACGGTCCTGGCGACCTCTTCCGGTTTCCCGAAGCGGCCCAGGGGCACTTGTTTGAGGAGTTTCTGCTGGGCTTCCTCGGGGATGTTGGCGACCATATCGGTCTCTATGAATCCGGGACAGATGGCGTTGACGGTGATCCCGAAGCGGGCCAGTTCCTGGGCTGCAGTCTTGGTGAAGCCGAGCAGCCCGGCCTTGGCCGCCGAGTAGTTAGCCTGTCCGATATTGCCGGCCTCTCCGACGAAGGAGCTCATGTTGATGATCTTGCCCCCACCCTGGTCCGTCATGTGCTCCAACACCGCGTGGACCGTGTAGAAGGCGCTGTTGAGGTCTACCTGTATGACCTTGTCCCAGTCCTCCACGGAGAGCTTCCTGAGCGTGCGGTCTATGTTGATCCCGGCGTTGTTGATCAGGACGTCTACCCGGTTGAACCTCTCCAGTGCCTGATCTATGAGCTTCTGGGCCTGCTCCGCTTCCGAGACGTCGGCCTGAACCGCGATAGCTTCTCCACCGCTCTCGGAGATCTGGTCGACCAACTCCTCGGCGGGCTCCTTGCTCCTGGAGTAGTTGACGACGACTTTGGCTCCTCCACCAGCCAACTCTTCGGCTATGGCTCTGCCCAGACCCCTGCTCGCGCCGGTCACGACGACAACGGCTTCTTTCAAGGTGCCCACGCTATCCTCCTTTTGCTGTTCGCATGTGAGACGGAGTTTATTGACTACGGCATTCGGGTGCAAGATCGGTCAAAGCACCGAGACGGTGCATGTCGACTCCTGCTCCAGGTCCAGAAAGATCCCGGCACCGTGCAGACGAAGCGTGGGACGATGCCGGAGGCGGTAGAATCGGCGTCCGTGCTGGTGGGGTGATAGTAGGAGAATGGGAAAGGAGTAGTCACGGACGCCGGTTCCCTCCTCCGCGCGTACGGAGTACGCCCAGCTTACATCGCTATCCAGGGCGGGTCATGCACCTTTCTATGTAATTTCGATAAACAGCCCATCGGATTTGGGCTAAGATGTACTGCGTACTTATGTTCGACACACAGATATGCGCGGAACGCCCTCATAAAGGGTTCGTAAACCAGAGGTCCGGCTTCGGAGCGAAGTTCTCGTTGTTGAAAGGAAAGCTCGGAATGAGAGCCTCAGCTAAACCTTGACAGATTGATACATATATGTAAAATGCACATAGGTATATGGAAGAGAGCGCAATGAACAACGAAGAGCGGGAGACAGGAGGCAGGGAGCGAGAGTTCCGTGGGGTCGAGGCGCGGCCGAGAAACTGGCTGGTGCCGGTGATCCTGCTCTCACTACGGGAGTGGAACTCGTATGGGTACGAGCTCATGGAGCGGGCTTCGGCTTTCGGGTTCGAGGCGATGAACCCTGGAACGTTGTACAGGACGCTCCGGCAGATGGAGAAAGAGGGCATCGTCGAGTCCAGTTGGGAGACTTCGAGGGGTGGGCCTGCGCGCAGGATGTACACCATCACGGACGCGGGCAGGACGTACCTCGACTTCTGGGCCAAGTCGCTGGAGCAGTACCAGCACACCATGGACAACTTCTTCCGGCTGTACACTGGCAGGCCGTTGAAGGACAAGGAAGAGAGTGGCGAATAGTTCGCGTCATACGCGAGAAAGGAGATAGAGATGGCCACTACGCAGAAGACCAACAGGGCTGTAGAGAGGCTCGCTGAGAGCACGCGGGACACCTACCAGACGGTAGTGGACCATGCTGTGGGCCTTCAGGAGCGGAACGTCAGGTTCGCGCAGGGCATGGTGGACGGCACCATCAAGGAGCTGCGCCACCAGGCCGAGAGCAACCGCAGCGTCGTGGGCGAGCTCTTCGAGCGCGCCGAGGACCAGCGTGACGCCTACCAGACCCTTGTCGAGCAGTCCATCGACGCCTACATGGACCTCGCTTACGCGCCCTTCACCTACTACAAGGAGGGCCTGGAGGCCGCGAGGAAGGCAACGAGGTAAAGCGTAGCTCTATCAGGGTCGAACGTTTGGGGGCGGGCTTTCGGGTCCGCTCCTCACTTTTCGGTCTCTTTGATGTTTCGCTGCCCTGATATCGGGTAGGTTCTAGTACATATGTAGGATTAGATAGAGGAAGTGAGATCGTGGACCAGAGACAAAAGCAACAGGTGAACGAAGCGGCGGAGAAGTTCGCCGATGCGCTGAAAGAATCCTACAAGTCCATCGCGGACCGCACCGTCACGGCCCAGGAGCTCAACGCCCAGTTGACGCAGGACTTCTTCAACGGTGTTATCAACAACCTGAGGACCCAGGCCGAGGGCAACAGGGCCCTGTCTGAGGACCTGATCGAGCAACAGCGCAAGCAGAGGGAGGCCTCCCAGGCGCTGGCCCAGGAGTCGGTGAACGCCTACACGGACTTCCTGAACTCCATGTTCGCCTACTACAAGGGCAACCTGGACGAGGTGCAGCGCAGGGCCAACCAGTAGGCGGTGGGCGAGACACTGGAAGAGCGTATTGAAAGGCCCGGGCCTCAAAGTCTGGGCCTTGTCTTTTGATGTATCCTCTTACCTGGAAGAGACGGAAGGAGATAAGGTGAGCTTTGGCAACGGAAACGGTGTCGGCGAGATAGTCATCTCGACGCCACTCAGGACGGGTATAGGGACTTTCGGCGGTTCGCTCAAGGACACGCCGGCGACGGAACTCGGGGCCACGGTCGGCAAAGAGGTCCTCTCGCGCGCGGGGATCGAGGGCGACCAGGTCGACCAGATTATCGTCGGTAACATCCTCTCCGCGGGCCAGGGCATGAACCCTGGACGCCAGGTCGGCATAAAGAGCGGCCTCCCCGTGGAGGTCCCAGGCATGACCCTGAACAGGATGTGCGGCTCGGGGCTTCAGGCCATAGTCTCTGCGGCGCAGGAGATAGCCCTGGGCGACGCCGACGTGGTCATGGCCGGCGGTATCGAGAACATGGACAGGGCGCCTTTCTTGCTGGATAAGGGCCGTTACGGCTACAGGATGGGGATGCCCAAGGCGGACATCTTCGACCACATGGTCTACGACGGCCTGTGGGACATCTTCAACGACTACCACATGGGCGTGACGGCCGAGAACGTCGCCGAGGAGTACGGCATAACCCGCGAAGACTCCGACGCCTACGCCGTGCGCAGCCATCAGCGGGCCGCCAAGGCTCACGAAGAGGAGCTCTTCGACGGCCAGATCGTACCCGTCGAGGTCAAGCAGAAGAAGGAGACCGTCCAGTTCACCACGGACGAGCACATACGCCCGAACGCGAGCGTGGAGGGCCTCCAGAAGCTGAAGCCGGTCTTCAAGAAGGAAGACGGCACGGTAACCGCCGCGAACGCCTCGGGCATCAACGACGGTGCTGCCATGATGCTCGTGAGCAGCGAGCGTAAGGCAGAGGAACTCGGGATGCCCGTGGCGGGCAGGCTGGTCTCCGCGGCCGTGGCCGGTGTCGACCCTTCCGTTATGGGAACCGGAATGATCCCGGCCTCCAGGCTGGCCCTCAAGAAGGCCGGGCTCTCCATCGACGACATCGACGTCGTCGAGGCGAACGAGGCCTTCGCGTCGATCGCTATCGCCGTGGAGCGTACGCTCGAGGTGCCCGAGGAGAAGATGAACCCGGTAGGCGGGGCGGTGGCCCTCGGACACCCCATCGGGGCCACGGGCGCCGTCCTGACCGTCAAGATACTTCACCACCTCGCCCGCACGGGCGGCCAGTACGGCCTGGTGACGCTCTGCATCGGTGGCGGCATGGGCATAGCCGCGATCTTCGAGCGAGTCAGCTAGTCAGCATTTCAGCACGTCGCCTGTTCCAGGCGACTTGTCAGTTGGTCAGCTAGGGCCGAGGCGTTGAGCCTCGGCCCTTTGGCTTGTCGAGACGGCCCGCTCGGGAACGACGCCGGCAGGTAAATGCGCTGAGAACGCGATAGAAAGCAAAAAGCTGACTAGCTGAAGTGCTGACAAGCGACAGCCGAAGGCTGGAGCGTGCTGACTAGCTACTCTTCGGCCCGACGCGGGGGGCGGGGGGAGAAGGCGCGGTGGCCTGTTATGGCCTGGCCCACGATGAGGGTGTTGACGTCGTTGGTGCCCTCGTAGGTGTAGACGCCCTCGATATCTGCCATGTGCTCCATCACGCGGTAGTCCAACAGGATGCCGTTGCCCCCCAGTACGTCTCGCGCCAGCGCGGCGATCCGGCGCGCCTTGGCGACGTTGTTCATCTTGAACATCGAGACCGTGGCGGGATCTAGCCCTCCCGCGTCCTTGAGGCGACCGACGTGGATGGAGAGGAGTTGGCTGAGTGAGATCTCATTGACCATCTCCACGAGTTTCTGCTGGACGAGCTGGAAGGAAGCGATAGGTTGCCCGAACTGCTCCCGCTCTTTCGCATACGCCAACGCAACCTCGTAGCAGTCCGTCGCCTGTCCGAGCCCGTCCCACCCAACGCCGTAGCGAGAATGTGTGAGGATAGAGAGTGTGGAGCCAAGGCCATCTGCTTTGGGCAGCCTGGCATCCCCGGGCACGTGGCAGTCTTCCAGCGTTATGTGCGTCTGCCAGGCGGCGCGCTGGGAGGCCTTACGGGGGAGGACGTCGGCCCGGAAGCCCGGATTCTCGGTCTCCACGAGGAAACCGGAGATCTTGCCGTCATCGGTCCTGGCCCAGATCACCGCCACGTCCGAGAAGGAGGCGTTGCCGATCCATTTCTTCTCACCGCTTAGCAGGTAGCCGCCGTCCTTCTCTACGGCCGTCGTTCTCAGCGAACCAGGGTCGCTCCCGGCCTCCGGCTCCGTCAGGCCGAAACAGCCGATCTTCTCGCACCCGGCCATGGGGGCCAGCCAGCGCCGCTTCTGCTCCTCCGATCCCAGCTCGTGTATGGCCGTCATCGCCAGCCCGCTCTGGACGTGCAAAAACGTCGCCAGGCTCCCAGACCCCCGCGCCAGCTCGGCTATCGCGAGCCCGTAAGCCACGTTGTTCCAGCCGGCGCAGCCATACTCCTCGGGGAGGAGGCCACCCATGAGGCCGAGCTCCCCAAGCCCAGGGAGGAGCGCGAAAGGGAACTCCGCCCTGTCCCAGTAGTCCGCCGCAACCGGGATGACCTCCCGGTCGACAAACTCGCGGACCAGGTCCCTGACCCGCTTCTCCTCATCCGAAAGAAGGCCGGCGGCGTTTATGAGGTCGACCGGTCTCGTCCCTTGCAGCGTTCCCTCCGGCGTAATGGTCATGTTCTCAGGCTCTCCTCCACACTCAGACTCCAGGCGCCAATCCAACAAGAGCATAGGTTCCAGAGTCGACTCGGTCAATCTGGAACGTTCTCGAAGTGGACGGGCTCCGGCCCGCGCCCCCAACACCTGAAGCCTCCCCAGAGTGATGCCTTTCACGCTACCAACTTGCTCCTCATATCAGACCCACTAGAATATTCTCATGTTGCATCTAAGTGCAGAGTGCATCTATTCTACAGAGGAAGGCGCTGGATCCGGATAACCGGTTCTGTTTCTGGCCGCCTGGCTCTTTGTGGTGCGAGAATCGAGGTGAGTAGCGAATGCCGGTGACGATCACCGAGAGCACGAGCATCGACTATGACATCAGCGGGCAAGGGCCGCCCCTGCTCCTCATAAACGGCCTTGGCTTTGGGCGCTGGGGTTGGTTCAAGCAGGTTCCCGCCTTCTCGCGCCACTTCCGGACGATCACCTTCGATATCAGGGGCGAGCGCGCGCTCGAGAACGGGGTCCATGATCTGGTCCGTGACGTGGTGTCGCTGCTGGACCACCTGGGTGTAAAGAAGGCCCATGTGCTCGGAGCTTCCCTCGGCGGCTTTGTGGGGCAGGAGTTGACTCTGCTCAGGCCCGACCTCGTCGATCGGTTGGTTCTGGTCTGCACCAGCTACGGTGGCAGGGGGCCCGAGTCGATGTCTGTGCAGGCCCTGTCTGACATGCTTGGATGGGGGTCCATGTCTCCGGAGGGAGTCGTCAGGCGAGGCTTGGAGACGGCGACCTCGGGGACGTATCGCGCCGAGCACGAAGATGAGTTCGAGCAGCTCGTAGACTGGCGGCTCGCTGATTCGCCCTCCGAAGCCTCTTACTACGAGCAGGCCAGGGCAGGGGCTGGCTTCGACCTCTCCCGGGATGTGGGGCGCATAACCTCGCCCACGCTCGTGATCCACGGCGCCGAGGACCGTTACGTGCCGGTCGCCAACGCGGCGGCCCTCGCCGGGGCCATCCCCGGCGCCAGGTTGCGCGTCCTCGACCACGCGGGCCACCTCGTCTTTATCGAGCGGTTCGCCGATGTAAACAGGGAGGTGGTCACCTTCCTGAAGCCCGGAAGGCGAGGCGCCCAAGGACGGCGGACGGAGCCGCCTACCAGGTTACGGTCCTTGATCTCGGGGTTGCCACGGTCTCTCGGCCGTGGGGTCCGAAAATTGCGGGACGGCATCTTCTGATGCCGCCCGCCGGCCGCCTATAAGATGCTGGCAGAATGGGTACCATAGTAAATCGGAACACGAACCGGTGGAGGGAGATCCGCCGGGTGAATCTCTGAGGAGGAAGACTAGATGAGCGAAGGCAGGACCGGTAACCACGGAACCGAAGTTCCGCCCGAGATGGCGCCGTTCGACGCATGGTCGGAGTGGATCCGGGCGAACATGGGTCCTATGACTGCGACGCCGGGCGCGAGCGTACCCTGGCTCATGATGCCGGGCGTAAGGACGGGAGAAGAGGCTGCGGAGTTACCCGAGGGGGCCGTTAGGCACGACCCCTTGCTCTCCACCGTCGAAAAGCTATGGGACGCCAACCCCATACAGAACGTTCTGCCCGTGGATTGGGCCGAGATCACCCGCGCGTTGCAGACACTCTGGGCGCGCGAGATGTCCGACCCCGCGCGCGCCATAGAGAGGGCCACGGACTTCAATGCCAGGCTGTTCGGCGCCACGATGAGGAGCTGGCAGGAGGCCACAAACCGTTTCTGGGGTCTCGGAACATCGCAGGAGGAGGACGAGGGGCGTCCCGACAAGCGGTTCTCGGCGCCCGATTGGGAGCAGAACCCGTTCTACGAGACACTCAAGGAGTCATACCTGCTCGCCTCGGAGTATCTGCTCGACGAGGCCGAGAGGACCGACGGAGAGGATACGCCCGAGCAGCGACGTCTGAGGTTCCACCTCAAGCAGTTCGTAGACGCCATGGCTCCCGTCAACTATCTGCTGACCAACCCCGCAGCCCTCAAGCGGGCCTTCGAGACCGGGGGAGTCAGCCTCGCCGAGGGCGCCCGCAACCTGCTCGCGGACCTGCAAGAAGGTCGCATGAGCATGACCGACGCGAACGCCTTCCAGCCGGGAGAGAACCTGGCCATCACACCGGGCAAGGTCGTCTATCGCAACGAGCTGATAGAGTTGATCCAGTACGAGCCGACGACCGAGCAGGTGCACGAGACGCCTGTGATGTTCATACCGCCCTGGATCAACAAGTACTACATCCTCGATCTGCAGCCGAAGAACAGCCTGGTCAAGTACCTGGTGGACGAGGGCTTCACGGTGTTCATGATCTCCTGGAAGAACCCGGACGCCTCGATGGAGGAGACCAAGTTCGACGATTACATGACCAAAGGACCGCTCGCCGCGGCCGAGGTCGTGAGGGACATCACGGGATCAGAGAAAGTCAACCCCGTCGGCTACTGCGTGGGAGGGACGCTGCTCGCGATCGCGCTCTCCTGGCTCGCCGCGGGCGACGATGAGAACCCCTTCGGCCCGCCGACCTTTATGGTCGCTCTGCACGACTTCACGGAGGTAGGGGACACGGGCGTCTTCATAGACGAGCCGCAGATAGAGTTCATGGAGCAGCAGATGCTCGAGCGCGGTTATCTCGACAACCGCAAGATGGCCAACATGTTCAATTTGCTACGCTCGAACGACCTGATCTGGTCCAACGTCGTCAACAATTACCTACTCGGCCAGAGGCCCCCCGCCTTCGACCTCCTTTACTGGAACTCGGACGGCACGCGCATGGCCCGCGACGCCCACAGCTTCTACCTGCGCAACACCTACCTGGAGAACAACCTCATAAAGCCAGGCAAGGTAGAGATAAACGGCCGTCCCATCGATCTCTCCAGGATCGAGGGCGACATCTACGCCGTGGGGGCCGAGAAGGACCACATAGTCCCCTGGGCCTCGGCGTGGAAGATCTCCAGGCTTGCGAACGGCACCACCCGCTTCACCCTCGCCAACTCGGGCCACATAGCGGGGATGATCAACCCCCCATCCAAGGGCAAGGGCCGCTACTGGGCGACCGAGAACGGCGGCGCCTTCCATACCCCCGCACAGTGGCGCGAACAGGCCAAAGAACACGAGGGCTCCTGGTGGGAAGACTGGACCAAGTGGCTCGATGCCCACTCCGGAGAGATGGTAGACCCCCCCGAGATGGGCAGCGAAACGTACCCGCCTATAGAGGACGCCCCGGGAACCTACGTGAAGGAGAAATAGGTATCAGGCTACAGGTTTCAGGCATAAGGAAGACCCGACGGCAGGCACGCTGGAATGCTGAAAAGCCGCCCGGCGAAGCCGGGCGGCGTGCTGAAATGCTGACCAGCGCGGGTAGCGGGAGGGCTTGCCCTTCCGCTACCCGCCAGAGCGGGTGCTCAGCCAGTCGCTGACCTTGGGCCAGAGTCCTTTCTTTGCGCCGCGGCCCGTCATGAGGCCGACGTGGCCTGCGTCGAGGACGAAGAACTCCTTGTCCTCGCTGCCGACGAGGTTCATCGTGGCCTCGGCCTGCGGGAGGGTGCAGATGTGGTCCTTCTTGCCGGCGATGTTTAGTAGGGGGACCCTGATATTCGAGAGGTCGATGCGGCGGCCCCGGAGGATCATCTCGCCCTTGGCCAGCTTGTTCTGCTGGTAGAACTCCGTGATCCACTGCCTGAACGCCGCGCCCGGGAAGGGGGGCCCATCGTTGACCCACTTGTTCATCGCGAGCCAGGTCTCCATCGGCTTCTCCTCGAAGATGCGCTCCCACATGTTCACGTAGGTGCCGACATAGTTGGTCACGGGCTTTAGCATCCTGTTGCCCGTGTCGATGAGGTCGCCGGGGATGTTGCCGAAGGCGTCGGCGAGCAGCCCGGGGTTCATGTACTTCTCGCTCGTAAACAGGCTGTAGAGACCCATCTCCCCTACGGGGAACTCCACGGGGGCGGTCATGAGGATGAGGTTCTTCAGGTGCTCGGGGAACAGCGAGGCGTACATGGCGCTCATCGTGCCGCCCATGCAGTAGCCGAGTATGGTGAGCTCGTCGGAGTGCGAGTGCCTGAGGACCTTCTTTACGGCCCTCGGCAGATAGTCGAGTACGTAGTTCTCGAAGGTGAGGTCCTTGTCTTCGTCGCCCGGCACGCCCCAGTCCAGCATGTAGACGTCGAACCCCTCGCCTACAAGGTACTCGATAAAGCTGTTGCCCGGCATGAGGTCGAGTATGTAAGGCCTGTTGATGAGGGCGTAGACCATGAGGATTGGGACGGGATGCTTCTTCTGGGCGTTGGGGGCGTAGTGGTAGAGTTTCGCCTTGTTCTTGGTCCAGACCGTCTCCTTGGGTGTCTGGCCCGTGTCGGCCTGGGCGCCCTCGACGACGATCTTCATCCCGCGGCTGTACTTGTCGAAGAAGTTCTCTACGTCCGCCGGTATAGCGGCGTCGCCCGAGGTGGGAACCGCACCGTAGTTGGCCGTCTCGGTCATCTAGCTCTCTCCCTTCTTGCGCACGTCCTCGACGGTGACCTGACCGTCGGCCCCGGTCCCTGCTACCTCGGCCAAATCGACGCCCATCTCACGCGCCTCGCGCCTCGCGGCATCAGTGGCCTTGATCTCGCCGCCCGCACCGTTGGTCTCCGCCCGTGGGCCGCCGTCCTCAATACCGCCTTCGAGCGCTACGAGCAGCCTATCGAGTTTGCCCTCGACCCTGTCGAGTCGCGTCTCGAGCCTCTCGATCGACTCGGTCGTGGCTGGCTCGGCGTAGCCGTACTCGAAGTCCTCGAGAACCTCCTCGATGCGATCCACCTTCTCCTCCAGGTTTACGACGAGGCCGGCGATCCTGGAGATGTCCGAGCGGACGGGGAGCTGGAGGTTCTTGAGGTGGTCCTCGGAGTTGCGCTTGAAAACTTTGTAGAAGCTGGCGTAGCTCTGTAGAAAGCGGCTCGAAGGCTCGAGGAACTCCTCACGCTCGATGACGTCGCCCACAAAGTCCGAGAAGGGACCGCTCGTGGCGTTGTACCACTGGGCTGCGAACTGCAAGGGGTCGCTCGGCGGTGCGCCTCCGGCCAGCAAGTTGGTACGCGCTTCGTCTAGCATCTGCATCCAGCGCGGCAGTACCTCCATCGCGTTCTGACCCATCTCGGCGGTCTTTCTCCAGGAGTCCAGGCTCAGCTCGAACCACCGCCGCCACAGGTCGTTGACCCCAGGATCGCCGGCGACACGCTCGGGGACCGTCCCGACCATCCGCTCCTGAATCTCCTGCACGCCTTCGAACCACCGGCGATAAGCCCCGTAAGGGTCGACCTGGCGCCCCTGAGCACCGGCCATCTCCGACCACACCTTGCTCCCCGACTCCATCCACTGGCGCCAGAGCTCGGCAGGGTCAGGGCCGGACACCGCTCCTCTCTGCTCCGTCAACCGAAACCTCCTCGTCACCAAACAATATCCGTCGCTGGCACCCTCCTCGCTCTCACCGCAGCGAGCGCCGAGCATGCCAATTATACAATCAATCGAAACGTATGTGTTAACGGCACATACCAGCACTTCAGCACGGCGTCTTTGGCGTCTTGTCAGCACGCTTCGCTCTCAGCTTTCAGCTTCTCCCGTTC
>DATMVF010000168.1:0-6299 GCA_035563475.1 Rubrobacter sp. | reverse complement strand
TGATACCGAGACCCTCCAGTACAGGCTGGGGTGGAGATTCTTCGCGCTCGCGGCGCGCGCCAGCGAGCAGAGGTTGCTAAGTGTTACGCCCACGTTACTCGAGCGGCTCGTAGAGAACGTCGGCGAAACGGCCCACCTCTCCGTTCTGCAAGGAGTGGAGGTTCTGACGGTGCTCTCCAAGTCCCCGACCCACGCCGTCAAAGCGGATGGCTGGGTCGGCCGCATGGTCCACATCTATTGCACTTCGTCGGGGCGCGCGCTTCTGTTCGACCACGACAGCGAAGCCCTCTCTAGCCTTCTCTCGGGCGTGGAGTTCCGTAGGTTGAGGCCTGGCACCGTTCGCAACATCGAAGAGTTGGAGGAGAGGATCGCCGTCGCTCGCGAGAGAGGTTATGCCCTGGTCGATGAGGAGTTCGAATTCGGCCTGGTCGGTGCGGCGGCGCCTGTTAGGGACTTCAAGGGGAAGCTCGTCGCCGCGCTCAACATCTCGGCTCCCAAGTTCCGTCTCGGCGGACGGTTGGAAGCCGCGGGAAGGGAGGTCAAGAGGGCAGCGGACGATCTCTCTACCCTGCTCGGCTGGTCCGCTGATCCTCGACCCGCTACCGACGATGCCTCCGGGGTTTCCTGATATGCGGTGCTGCTTCGTACGCTTCGAGCATCGCCCGATCAACGGAAGTCGGTGTTAAGTTATAGTGTATCGCCGTGGTTAGACGCCAGGCGGAGAGGTGGTGGGCAGGATGAGCAGCTTTCTCGACTACATATCCCTTAGCTGGGATCACGTGCTAGAGCTGGCCATCGGTCACGCTATAGTCGTCGCCATAGCGCTGGTTATCGACATCGTGATCGGGGTGGCGCTGGGCGTGCTGGTGTACCGTAGAGAGAGCGCCGCAAACGTGGCGCTCGCGATCACCTCCACCTTCCTTACCATCCCCTCTTTCGCGTTGTTCGGCCTCTTTATCCCGATCTTCGGCCTCGGCTACCTGCCGGCGGTCGTCGCGCTGGTCCTGTACGGGCTGCTGCCGATCTTGCGCAACACCGTTGCCGGTCTGCGCTCCGTGGACCCTGCGATCGCAGAGTCCGCACAAGGAATGGGCATGAACGCCAGGGAGCGGCTCCTGCGCATCGAGCTGCCCCTGGCGTGGCCGGTCATCATCACCGGGGTGCGCGTCTCCACGATGTTACTCATGGGCATCGCGGCGATCGCGGCCGTGGTGAACGGTCCGGGTTTGGGCGACGACATCTTCGCCGGGCTCGCCCGCATCGGCAGCCCCACAGCCCTCAACCTGGTGATCGGCGGCATTCTCGGCATCATCGTGCTGGCGTTACTGTTCGACACGTTCTTCAACTTGCTGGGTAAACTGACGACTTCGAGGGGTATACGTGACTGACAGGGCCGCAGAAGAGAATAATACGCAAACCGCTGAAACCATGATCCGCCTGGAGGACCTCACCAAGGTCTTCCCAGCCCAGGAAGAAGCCGCGGTGGATGATCTTTCGCTGGAGATCTACGAGGGGGAGATCGTAGTCTTGGTCGGGCCTTCAGGGTGCGGCAAGACCACGACCATGAAGATGATCAACCGCATCATCGAACCGACATCAGGCAGAATCTTTCTCCAGGGCGAGGACGTGACGAAGGTCAATCCGGACAAGCTCCGCCGTAGGATAGGATACGTCATACAGCAGATCGGGCTCTTTCCGCACATGACCATCGCCGACAATATCGCGACGGTGCCAAGGATGCTCGGCTGGGAGAAGAAACGCACCTCCGACCGTATAGACGAGCTACTTGAGACCGTGGGTATAGACCTCTCCTACCGCGACCGTTACCCGAAGGAGCTCTCAGGCGGCCAGCGCCAGCGTATCGGAGTGGCGCGGGCGATGGCCGCCGATCCGCCGGTCCTCTTGATGGACGAACCTTTCGGGGCGATAGACCCGATCACCCGCGACAGGCTCCAGGACGAGTTTCTGAGGCTCCAGCAGGAGATCCGCAAGACCATCGTCTTCGTCACCCACGACATAGACGAGGCCATAAAGATGGGCGACCGCATAGCGATCCTCAAGCATCAGTCCAAGATCGCCCAGTATGATACGCCAGAGAGGATTCTTACCGACCCCGCCGATGAGTTTGTCCAGGACTTCATCGGCTCAGGACCCTCTATCAAGCGTCTTAGCCTCAGCCGGGTCTCGGACATCGAGACATCCGACTGGCCGGTCGCCAGGCTAACCGACAGCCACGATGAGGTACGGGAGAAGATGCGCAGCACGAGCAGAGATCACGTACTGCTGCTGGATGAGCAGGAAAAGCCAGGGCGGTGGGTTGGCCTGGAGGAAATCCAGCACGACGACACCCCGCTCGAAGAGTCAGGCCGGCCGGCGGTGGCCATCGTCGAGGCCAACACGAACCTCTACGATACCCTGGACACGATGATCACGTCCTACAAAGGCTCGGCCATCATCGTCGACGAGGGGGGGCGCTACGCGGGCGTGGTCGACTTCGATACGGTGCTTGAGGCGATCAACACCATGCGCCCGCATGAGCGGGACCGCCACATGAGCCCCGCGGAAGGGGAACAGCCGCGTGAGAGGACTGGGCAGGATCTGCAAGCCGGAGGTGAAGAGCGATGACGACCTTACAGAAGGCCGCCGCGAAAGGTCCAGGCGGCGCGGCGCGCCTATTACGCTACTTCACTATGCCCATCTTCCTCGGGCTCGCTGGCCTGGCACTCTACCTGTACGTAGGTACGCAGGATCTCGACAGCATCGAGCAGCGCTCCCTGAATGCGGGCACCCTCATCCAGCAGACGGCCAGACTCCTCGAGCTCGCCGCCGTCTCTACCGCGATCGTCGTTACGTTGGCCGTGACCACCGGCGTTCTGCTCACCCGACCCTTCGCCCGCCGGGTGTCCCCTTTTGTGATCGGGCTGGCCAACATAGGCCAGGCGGTCCCGTCCATCGGTGTGCTGGCGTTACTGGCCATCATCTGGAGTATCGGGTTCTGGCCTTGCATCGTCGCGCTTGTGGCGTACTCGTTTCTGTCTATCCTGCGGAACACCATGGTGGGCTTGCGGCAGGTGGATCGCTCCATTATCGAGGCCGCCCGCGGCATGGGAATGACGAAGTTGGCTGTGCTCTTCCGCATCGAGTTGCCACTCGCCGTCCCCATAATCCTGGCAGGCATCAGGACCGCCCTGATCATCAACGTCGGTACCGCGACGCTTGGGACGTTCATAGGTGCCGGCGGATTGGGGGAGTCGATCAACAACGCCATAAGGCTGGACCGGACGGTCGTGCTGGTCGCCGCCAGCGGGGTGACCGCCATCGTGGCCCTGTTCGTCGACTGGCTCGCTGGCGTGGCCGAAGATGTTCTCCGCCCCAGGGGCCTGTAGCCGGAACCATCGTAAAGCTCTCGACCACACAAGACCATAAAGGAGGATCGTTGTGCGAACGACACGTGCAAAGCTGACACAACTGCTTGGGCTCTTCGCAGTTCTGTTCCTGATTGTCGCGGGTTGCGGCGGCGCCGGTGGCGGAGGAGCATCGGGGGACGTAGACCTCTCCGGCGCCGAGTTCACCGTCGGCTCCAAGGAGTTCACCGAGCAGTTGATCCTAGGCCAGATCACGCTGCAAGTTCTCGAAAATGCAGGGGCGACGGTAAACGACCAGATCGGCTTGGCCGGAACGGTCGCAGCCCGCAAGGCGCTGGAATCCGGCGAGATCGACATGTACTGGGAGTACACGGGGACAGGGTGGATCACCCACCTTGGCCACACGGATCCCATCCCGAATCGTCAGAAGCAATTCGAAGCCGTAGCCAAGGAGGACCTCAAGAAGAACGATATCAAGTGGCTCTCTCCGCCCTCTCCGGCCAACAACACCTACACTATGGCCGTGCGCAGCGAAGCCTACGACAAGCTCGGCGTCAAGAAGCTTTCGGACTTCAAGCAGCTGGTCGAGGAGAATCCTGAAGAGGCCACCGTGTGTGTGGGAACAGAATTCTCGACCCGCGACGACGGCCTGCCGGGGATGGAGAAAGCATACGATTTCGAGTTCCCGAAGCAGAACATCGTCAAGATAGACGAAGGTCTGATCTACCAACAAACCGACAAGGGCAAGCAGTGCAACTTCGGTGAGGTGTTCCAGACCGACGGTCGCATCGCGGCGCTCGACCTCGAGCTCATCGAGGACGACAAGAGCTTTTTCCCGATCTACAACCCGGCGCTCAACGTGCGCAAGGATGTGATCGAGGAATACCCGCAGATTGCAGAGCTGTTCGCGCCCATCTCCGAGAAGCTCACCACCCAGGAGCTGCAGGCTCTGAACGCGAAGGTCGACGTGGAAGGGCAACTCGAAGACCAGGTGGCCGAAGAGTGGCTCAGCGAGAACGGGTTCATCTAAGGAGCTATCCGATGGCGATTGCCGGGTGCAACATCCGGCAATCGCTTCTATCCCTGTTCCCGGCGGCCCTACTCCGAGATTACGTGCGGGAGGAACGCACCAAAGAAAGGGGTAGCAAGCAACCGTGCGGGTAGCATTGGCCCAGATCGACTGCGTCCTCGGCGACACCGAACCGAACCTCCGCAAGGCGAAAGAGGTCGTGGCTGAGGCGAGAGACAGGGGCGCTGACCTCACCGTCTTCCCTGAGCTGAGTCTATCCGGCTACGCCCTCGGAGAGCTCGGCGACGATGTCGCCATCGAGGCGCAAAGCGAGCCTATCATCTCTCTGGCCGAGGTGGCAGGAGAGATGGGTGTTGTCGTGGGGTTTTGCGAGGAGGGGCGGGGCTTTCAGACCTACAACAGTGCGGCCTATCTCGAAGGAGGAGTTCTCGGGCACCTGCACCGCAAGCTCTTCTTGCCGAACTACAGGATCTACGAGGAGAGAAAGCTCTACAACCCGGGACAGAACATGCGTGCCTTCGACACCAGGTTCGGCCGCATGGCCATCCTAATCTGCAACGACGCCTGGCAAACGTTTCTACCTTTCATCGCGGTCCAGGACGGCGCCCAGGTGCTCATTATCCCTGCTGCCAGCGGCCCCTACCCCTATCCTGAGATGTTGGACACGAGGGGCTACTGGCGTGGTATCACCCGCTTTTACGCCCGCATGCTCGAGAGCTACGTCGTCTTCGTCAACCGGGTCGGAGAGGAGAACAGCCTGACCTTCTGGGGCTACTCGCACGTCGTCGATCCCTGGGGGACGGTAGTTGCCGAAGCGCCGGTCCACGAGGAGGCCCTGATAACCGTAGACATAGACCTCGGTAACGTTCGCCGGCGCCGCAGGGAAGTGCCCCTGGTAAAGGAGGCCCGCCTCGCCCTTCTGGCCAGGGAATTGAACCGTCTCGCCGAAGAAGGCGGGGACCTCTGATTGGCAACACGCCCGCTCTGGATGTAAAGTTGACCAGAGCATGCTGGATAGACCCGAACCCGACGTGAGGCAACTCCACGCCGCCCTCGACGGCAAGCTCGAAGGGTACCTGCGCACCGATGAAGCCTCACGCGCTATGTGGTCCACGGACGCCTCCATCTACCTCCGCAAGCCCGTTGGCGTCGTCGTTGCCCGCACGGAAGTGGACGTGGAGCTAACTCTCTCGGCAGCCCGCGACCTCGGGCTCTCGATTACGCCCCGCGGCACTGGCACCTCCCTGGCCGGGCAGGCGACGGCGCCAGGGCTGGCCCTCGACGTCTCCGAGATGCGCCGGGCGCTGGAGGTAGACCTCGAAGGGCGGCGTTGCGTCGTGGAGCCTGGCCTGGTGCAGGGCGAGCTCAACGCGATGGTCGAGCCGCACGGGCTCGTGTTCGGGGCCGATACATCCACTTCTGACGTGGCGACGCTAGGGGGCATGGTCGGGAACAACTCCGCGGGGATGCGCTCGCTCGTCTACGGGATGACCTCGGATCAGGTCCTCGGACTGCGCTGCGTGCTCGCCTCCGGGGAGACCGTGGAAATCGGCCCGCTCGGCAGGGATGAAGCCAGGGGGCGCGCCCGTCACGCCGACGCGCTCGCGAGGCTACTGCGCGGGGCGATGGAGATCGGGGACCGTTACGGGGACGAGATAAAGCGGCGGTTTCCGAAGATGATCCGTCGCGTCTCCGGCTACGGCCTCGACGCCCTCGTCGTTCCCGAGACCCTGGACCTGACGCGCCTGATCTGCGGCTCCGAGGGCACGCTGGCCATCGTCACCCGCGCCGAGTTTCGACTACACCCGCTCCCCGAGGCCTGCGCCCTGGCCTCTTTCGAGTTCGATTCCCTCTCCGCAGCGGCCCGCGCTACAAACCGGTTCCTGCGGATGAACCCATCGGCG
>DATMVF010000167.1:0-12340 GCA_035563475.1 Rubrobacter sp. | reverse complement strand
CGAAGAACGTTACTACCGGGGACTCTAGACCGGCGGCCTCGGCGATCGCCCCGAAGGCGATCAGCAATAACGCGACCAGGATAGGCAACAGCGAGACGTACAGAGGAGGAGTATTCTCCGTCTGCTGTTGTTTTTGTTGTTCCGTTTCGGCGGGGCTTACTTCCTCCGCCTCCTGGAAACCCACTTCATCCTTGGCCTTGTTCCATAGCCCGTATCTCAGGAGCCGGCCGTAGATGAACGTGGTGAGTACGGCGGTAGGGAGGCCGATCAAGGTTCCGAAGATCAACATCGTGCCCAGCGGCACGTTCAGCAACCCGGCTATCGCCACGGTTCCCAGACCCGGGACGACGAAGACGTATCCCACCAGTATGCCGGCGGTCAGCGTCCCGCTCATCATCGCAAGCCCATCCCCTCTCATCCTGGGGGCGGCCGACCGTGCCAGGGGGGCCGCGAGCACGAGTTGGACGTCCACGTAGATGGCCGGGAAAATGGTACTCAAGGCGGCACTGAAAGCATAAGGGAGCTTCTGGGGACCGAGAAGTCTCAGCAGCAGCCCGACCAGTTTCTGGAGCGCTCCCATGGCGAGCAGCAGCGAGCCCAAGAGGACGCCAAAGCCGATGAGCAGGCCTACTTCGATCATTATGTCGCCGAAGCCTTGCGCTATGGTTCCTATCGTATCCTCGAAGCCAAGGCCCGCTGCCAGACCCAGGTAGATGGTGCCTATCACCAGGGAGATCACCGGGTCGACGCGAACGACCAGGATCAGCAACACTATCGCGATTATAGAGATCGCCGTGTGCAGCACGATCAAGGTGTCGCTCATGCTACGCTCCTTCCAGGCTCTGGTCGGCGCCACGAGCCGAACTTCTTTCTGGGTGGTAGTCGGCGGATCGTTACGTCTCTCTGCCAGACGTCGCGCTGTCCCTTTCCCCAAAGCCAAGCTCTGCGAGGAGCTTTTCGTTGTGCTCCCCGACCTCGGGAATGGGGGCCATGACCGGCTCTGCGCCATCCAGGGTGGCCGGAGGGAGGAGCCCACGCAACGTACCCACCGGCGAGCCGAACTCGCGCCAGCGGTTTCGGGCCTCAAGCTGGGGGTGATCCAGGAATTGGCGCACGGTGCGCATCCTGGCGTTCGCCACCCCCGCCCCTTCGAGCCTCTCGATGACTTCTTCAGATGAGAGGCCGGAGAACACACCTTCAATCTCGGCGTGCAGCGCGTCGCCGTTCTCGACGCGCCTGGAGTTCTTGTCGAAGCGTTGGTCTTCCGCCATCCCCTCGCGCCCCAGAACCTCCTCACAGAACTTCTTCCACTCGCGCTCGTTCTGTATCCCGAGGAAGACGACTTCGCCATCCCCGCACTCGAACGGCCCGTAGGGCGCTATCGCCGCGTGCGCGGCGCCGCTGCGCCGGGGCTCCTCACCACCGTACCCGGCGAAGTACGCCGGGAAGCCCATCCACTCTCCTAGGGCTTCGAGCATCGAGACCTCGATGGTCGCTCCCTCGCCCGTCCTCTCGCGTCTGAAGAGGGCGGAGAGGATGCCGGAGTAGGCGTACATCCCTGCGGCGATGTCGGCGGCGGAGATGCCGACCTTGGATGGCGTTTCAGGAGTACCCGTTATGGAGACCAGTCCAGCCTCGCACTGCACGAGCAGGTCGTAGGCCTTCTTCTTCGTGTAAGGCCCATCTTCGCCGTAGCCCGAGATGGAGCAGTACACCAGCCGCGGGTGCTCTTCCCTCAACTCTACGGCGCCGAAGCCGAGGCGTCCGGCCGAGCCGGGGGCCAGGTTCTGGACGAAGACGTCGGACCCGGCCACGAGCCGGTGCAGGATCTCTTTGGCCTCCTCTTGCCGAAGATCTAGCGCTAATGACTCTTTGGAGCGGTTGAGCCAGACGAAGTGGCTGGACATGCCCATGACCGTTTCATCGTAGCCCCGGGCGAAGTCCCCGACGCCGGGGCGCTCGACTTTTATGACCCTCGCGCCGAGATCCGCTAGCTGGCGGGTGGCGAAGGGGGCCGCGACCGCCTGCTCCAGGGAGACGACGGTTATCCCTGCTAGAGGGAGATTCACACCCCTCACCCTATGTACTCGTCAGGACCGGGCACGTATTCCACCTCGACTGCTTCGACGTTCATAGTCTCTCCCAGCCGCGCTTCGCGATCCGCTGCGGTCGGACGCGGGGTTTCGGTTGCGGCCTACTAACCCTCCTATTCCCTCCTTTCTGTTTTTTATTCCCTGAATCAGATCAAGACGTGTCGAGTATCGAGGGGTGAGTGCGCCGAACTTGCCGGAGACGCACAGCTTTGCAGCGATCGAAGGGAATACTCTTCAAGTTGGGCCGCCTAGCGGCTACACTTCCCCAACCAGCACGAAGTAACTTTAGGAGCAAATCCAATGCCCGGAGCGACGCATTCCCCCCGTGAAGTACGAGGGAACAGTAGCGGCCGGCTGGTCGCCGTACCCGGCGGGCATCGGGATGAGCGCCCGCCCAACAACCTGCCTCTTCAGCTCTCTAGCTTCGTCGGACGTGAGAAGGAGCTGGCCGAGGTAGGGCGGCTGCTGAAGGAGACCCGCCTGCTGACGCTCACCGGCTCGGGCGGGTGCGGCAAGACGAGGCTGGCTTTGGCGGCCGCGGGAGAGCTGGAAGGGATGTTCGAGGATGGTGTGTGGCTGGTGGAGCTGGCGCCGTTGGCGGACCCTTCTCTCGTGCCCCAGGCTGTGGCCTCCGCTCTGGGCGTGCGCCAGCAGTCGGGACGCCCGCTGAGCGGGTCCCTCTCGGGGTACCTGCGCCACAAGAGGGCGCTGGTGGTCTTGGATAACTGCGAGCATCTCATCGGCGCCTGCGCCGACCTCGTCGACGCGCTGCTGCGTTCGTGCCCGGGGCTGCGCATCCTTGGGACGAGCCGGGAGGCCCTTGGGATAACCGGCGAGGTCGCCTGGCCGGTCCCCTCGCTCTCCCTGCCCGACCTGCGGCGCCTGCCGGAGGTCGCGAGCTTGCCCCGGTACGAATCGGCCCGCCTCTTCATCGAGAGGGCGGCGGCGGTCAAGCCGTCGTTCGCTCTGACGGAGCGGAACGCGGTAGCCGTGGCCCAGGTTTGCTACCGACTGGACGGCATCCCGCTCGCCGTGGAGCTGGCGGCGGCGAGGACGAAGATGTTGTCGGTGGAGCAGATCGCCGGGCGCCTGGACGACTGCTTCGGGCTGCTTACGGACGGCGGCAGGACAGCGATGCCCCGCCACCAGGCGCTGCACGCGACGATGGAATGGAGCCACGAACTGCTTGGTCGGGAGGAGCGGGTCTTGTTCCGCCGCCTTTCGGTGTTCGCTGGCGAGTTCACGTTGGAGGCTGCGGAGTCGGTATGCACGGGAGAGAATCTCGAACGCGATGACGTGCTGGAGTTGCTCTCGCACCTGGTGGACAAATCGCTGGTGGTGGTGCGGGAAGAGGATGGGGAGGCCCGCTACCGACTGCTGGAGAAGGTTCGGCAGTACGCCAGGGAGAAGCTAGACGGAACCGGGGACGAGGCCGAGGTCGGACGACGGCACTTGGGCTTCTACGTGGTGCTTGCGGAGGAGGCCGAGAAGGAGCTTAGCGGGCCGGATGCACCGGGCTCTTTACGGGGCTCATGATGACCGTGTTGTTCTACTTCGAAAGGGCGCTAAGGGACCTGTCGAGCACCGAATTCACCGTGGTGATGCTGCGCGAGAATCCGGGTAGTCCCACCTTTTTGCTGACGCTCTTGGGCCTGCTCGCGTTCTGGTGTGGCCCCGTCCTCACCTCGCGCTTCGTCGCCGAGCCGGTCTACGGGATCTTCATGAGCTGGGAGGCCGATGCGCCACCGCGAGACTGGCGGGAGGCACGCGCGAGGTACTTCCGCGCCAACGTGGTCCGCGGGCTGGGATCTGCGGTGGCCTTCGTCTGCTTCGTTGTCGCGGCCATCACGGTGCCGCTATAACTCGTCGAACGTCCACAGATGGAACAATGAAGAGGCCGGGGGTGAAAATGCCCCGGCCTCGATGTAGATCCTTGGTTTTCCCTACTCAGATTCGACCTTGACGATCTCCTTTGGCTGGGTGACCTTGATGTCGACTATGGACTCTTCCTCGTTGATCTCTTCTGCGGTCTTGTCGTTGGGCTCTATTATGACCTTGCAGCCGTTGGGCACCTCGCCGCGCAGGATCATCTCGCTCATGGGGTCTTCGATCATGCGCTGCAGCACACGCTTCAGGGGGCGCGCGCCGAAGGCCGGGTCGTAGCCCTCATCGGCGAGCTTGTTCAGGGCCTCGTCGGTGAACTCGATCGTCACGTCACGCTCGATGAGCTGCTGGCGGAGGCGCTTTATCTGGATCTCGATGATGTGGCGCATGTCCTCGCGCTCGAGCTTGTGGAAGACGATGATCTCATCGATCCTGTTGAGAAGCTCGGGACGGAAGATCTTGCGCAGCTCGCTCGTGACGCGGCCCTTCATCTCCTTGTAGGAGAGACCGGCGTCATCGGAGCCGAAGCCGAGCGACTTGGTCTTGTTTATGGTCTGCGCCCCGACGTTGGAGGTCATGATGAGGACGACGTTCTTGAAGTCCACGGTGCGGCCCTGCGCGTCCGTGAGCTGCCCGTCCTCCAGTATCTGCAACATGATGTTGAAGACGTCGGGGTGGGCCTTCTCGATCTCGTCGAAGAGGACGACCGAGTAGGGACGACGCCGCACCTGCTCGGTGAGCTGCCCGCCCTCGTCGTAGCCGACGTAGCCGGGGGGCGAGCCGACGAGGCGGCTCACCGTGTGGCGCTCCATGTACTCGGACATGTCGAGCCGGATCATGGCGTCCTGGTTGCCGAAGAGGTACTCGGCGAGAGTACGCGCGAGCTCGGTCTTGCCCACTCCGGTAGGACCGAGGAAGACGAACGACCCTGAAGGACGGTTCGGGTCCTTTATACCCGCGAAGGTACGGCGGATAGAACGAGAAACAGCTTTTATGGCCTCGTTCTGCCCGACGATGCGCCCGTGCAGGGCGTCCTCCATCTGGAGGAGGCGAGCTGACTCTTCTTCGGTCATCTTCTTGACCGGGATGCCGGTCCACATGGAGACGATCTCGGCGATCTCGTTTTCGCCGATGGAGACGCGCTTCTCCTCGATCTTGCCCTCCCGCCAGGCCTTCTCGAGTTCGCGGCGCTGGGCGACGAGCTTGCGCTCGGAGTCCCTGAAGCGCGCGGCCTTCTCGAACTCCTGGCCGTCGATGGCGGCCTCCTTCTCGGAGCGCACGGCGGCGAGTTCTTCGTCTATCTCCTTGTAGTAGGGCGGCGAGGACATGGTCTTTATCCTCATCTTGGACGCGGCCTCGTCGACGAGGTCGATGGCCTTGTCGGGCAGGAAGCGGTCCGCGATGTAGCGGTCGCCGAGTTGCGAGGCGGCCTTAAGCGCCTCGTCGGTGATGTCTATGTTGTGGTGCGCCTCGTACTTCTCGCGCAGGCCCTTGAGGATGAGCTCGGTCTCCTCGACCGAAGGCTCGCCGACCTGGATGGTCTGGAAGCGGCGCTCCAGGGCCTTGTCCTTCTCCACGTACTTGCGGTACTCGTCTATCGTCGTCGCGCCGATTACCTGGATCTCACCGCGCGCCAGCGCGGGCTTGAGGATGGAGGCGGCGTCGATGGCGCCCTCGGCGGCCCCGGCTCCGACGAGATTGTGGATCTCATCGATAAACAGGATGATGTCGCCGTGGTCCGTTATCTCCTTCATTATCTTCTTGAGGCGTTCCTCGAACTCACCGCGGTACTTGGAGCCGGCGACCAGCGCCCCGAGGTCGAGCGTGTAGACCTCTTTGTCCCCAAGGATCTCCGGGACCTTACCCTCTGCGATCTCCTCGGCCAGCCCCTCGACGATGGCGGTCTTGCCGACGCCGGGCTCACCGATGATGACGGGGTTGTTCTTGGTACGCCTGACGAGGATCTGCATGATCCTCGCTATCTCCTGGCTCCTGCCGATGACGGGGTCGAGCTTGTCCTCCTCGGCGTAGGCCGTGAGGTTCCTGCCGTACTGGTCGAGCTGGCGGGTCTTGGGCCGCTTGGCCTCCACCCCGCGTCCTCCGCCGGCCTCGCCACCGCCCCGGCTGCGGCTGCGCCCTCCGCCGAGCCTCCTTACGACCTCCCGCCTCACCTTGTCGGGGTCGACGTCGAGGTTGGAGAGAACCCTGGCCGCGACGCCCTCGCTCTCCCTGACCAGGCCGAGAAGGATGTGCTCGGTGCCTATGTAGTTGTGGCCTAGCTGCAGCGCCTCCCTGAGCGCGAGCTCCAGAACCTTCTTGGAGCGTGGCGTAAACGGCGCCTGCGCGCCCGTGCCTTCCTCGCCGTAGCCGACGATGCTCTCGACCTGTTCGCGCACCTCGTCGAGGGCCACGTTCAGGGAGTAGAGCGCCTGGGCAGCGACGCCCTCGTCCTCACGAAGGAGACCGAGGAGCAGGTGCTCGGTGCCGATGTAGTTGTGGTTGAAATGACGGGCCTCATCCTGTGCGAGCACCACGACTTTGCGGGCCCGCTCCGTGAAACGTTCGAACATTAGCGGGAATCTCCTCTGCTTCGAGGGTCCTTCACGGCATCCGGGATCATAACGGTCTGTATCTGTATACGAGTATCGAACATGGACGGATTACACATCTCTAAAAATCTGCCTTTCGAAATAACGTGCGCCTCTCTCTTGAGCTCCTCTC
Source organism: Rubrobacter sp. (assembly GCA_035563475.1). Lineage (GTDB taxonomy): Bacteria > Actinomycetota > Rubrobacteria > Rubrobacterales > Rubrobacteraceae > Rubrobacter_D. The sequence goes on along the minus strand of DATMVF010000167.1, from coordinate 5,642 downwards.
TAGCTCGTGCCGGCTAACCTGAAGTATACAACCGTTGGGCCTGTATTTCGGTACCAGCCTGGAGCTTTACGCTCTAAGCGCTATACATCGTGTCGCGGTGGACCGGATCGACCTCCTGTTGCGCCATACAACAGTCTATCGTCGCCTTCCAGCCGATGTGGTGTCTCGTCTTACACCGAGAACCTCTGGCTGACCTGATCCAGGGTCAACCCGGCGATGAAAGGGCCGGCTTTGGGCCCGCTGGTCTTGCCTAGTAACACACTGTAGACGGCGGCGAACGCCCTCTTGGGCTTGAGCCCGCGCTCGATGGCGGTGGAGTACAGCACGTCCTGGATGGCCTCTCCATCCATCTCTGGCCCGAGCTTCTCCGAGACTTCACGCAGGTACGCGCGCTGCTCGTCGTCGAGCGCCGCGGCAGCCTCCTCCGCCTCGGACGGGTCGAGCAATCCCAGCCGCATCGACTCGGGGGCCCACTCCGCGGCCCAGTTGCGGGCGTAGTAGAGGTCATCCGCCAACCCGTCGGTGACCGCCTCCTCGTACCCGCCACGCCGCAGCATCTGCGCGGCGGCCTCCGTGTCTTCGCCGACGGTCTGGGCGACGGTGACCAGATGGGTGAAGGGGACGTAGGGTTCTCCTACTTCTGCGCGGTACTCGTCCATAAAGCGCGGGAAGCCGCCCTCCAGGTCGATATCGAAGCGTCGGGCGGGGTCGCGGCCGAGGATGATGCGCCGCACGGCGCCGGGTGGCATTATCCTCAGGAGATCGTTCGGCAGTAGCACGATACCCCGCGAGCTGCTCATGTCCCCACGACCCTTGAGCCCTATCCACTCGTACTCGTAGCGGCCAGGGACGGGGTAGTCGAAGACCTCCCTTGCCATGCGGTCTGCGGTGTCTGTCGAGCCGCCGCGACTGGTGTGGTCTTTACCAAAAGGCTCGAAGGTAACCCCGAGGGCCTTCCACCTGGCCGCGAGCTCGACCCGCCAACCCAGCTTGCCCTCGCCTCTGGAGTAATCCGCGCTGTCCTCCCGGCCGTCCTCATCCGCGAAGACGACGCTGGTCTGCTCCGGCACATGGGAGAGCACCAGGTTCCCGGTAAGCTTCCCCGATTCCGCACGGGGCAAATAAGGCGACCAGTTCTCGGGCATCTTTCGATTCGTGACGTCCTGAAGGATCCAGCGCAACTCGTCCGTGTTCTCGAGGGCCTCGCCGGTAACCCCGGTGTAGAGGCCCCGCTCGTACAGCTCGTGCGAGCGGAGCACCTCTATATCCATCTCCATCTCGGAGAGCGCCTCTTCGAAGGGCACGAGAAAATGCTCGGCGTAGGAGACGTGGCAGCCTTCGGGGTCAGGTATGTGCGAGAGGCTGTGGCCGATGTATTCCTCGTAGCTCCTGGGGATGCCAGGGGCTATCTTGCGCAGCGGGTCGATCGTGTCCGCGTGAAAGATGAAACGGACCTCCTCACCGCGTTGCCGCAGAGCGTTCGCGACCGCCTCTGCGACGAGGACCTCGCGCAGATTGCCGGCGTGGATGTTGCCCGAGACGCTGATGCCGCTCACGACCACGTGCGGCCCCTCGCCAAGAGAATCGGCGACCCTCTCGGCCCACCCGGGTATGTGAATGCCGGTCGACCTACCGGTCTCGCTCATGCGGTACTCCAATAGGGTTCGGTGGTCGGAACTTTGGAGAAGCGGGGCGTCGTGCGCTCCCGGCGCCCTAGCTGGCCGCCTCGACGTTGACGATCTCGTACTCCGTCGCGCCGCGGGGGGTAGAGACCATAACCTTCTCCCCCACCTTCCTCTTGAGCACGGCCCGGCCCACCGGGGAGGCGTGGCTGAGCTTCCCGCTCGTCGGGTCGGACTCGTTGGCACCGACGATCTGGAACGTCCGCTCCTGTCCCTCCCTGCCGACGACCCTGAGGGTCACCGTGGTCCCCAGATCTACCTCGTCTTCACCGACTTCCGAAGGGTCGACCACCTTCACGTTGCGTACCCTGCGCTGGAGCTCACCGATCCGGCGCTCCAACAAGCCCTGTTCGTTCTTCGCCTCGTCGTACTCGGAATTCTCGGAGATGTCCCCGAATTCACGGGCCTGGCGGATGCGGTCGGCGACCTCTTTGCGGCGCGTCTCGGTAAGGTATGCGAGTTCCTGCTGGAGCTTCTCGAGACCTTCGGGGGTGACGAGCTCCTGGTTCCTATCGGTCATAAGCCGCGAGATTATAAGGGCGGGTGCCGGGGGTGTCAATGAGACGCTGCCCGCGGGCAGCGTTTCAGCCTGTCAGCACGCTCCGGCCTTCGGCCTCCACTTGTCAGCACGGCGGCTCCGCCGCCTTTCAGCATGTCAGCCAGGGGTTGCGCAGGCGAAAGCTGAAATGCTGACAAGCCGCCTGGCGAAGCCTGGCGGCGTGCTGAAGTGCTATTCACGCGTTCATCTCGTAGAGGGCGTAGAGGCCCTTCAGGGTGAGGTCGGGGTCGAACTCCTGTATCTCACGGCAGTAGGGCACGATGACCCCGGCGGGACCTCCTGTGGCGATTACCCTGACGCCGTCCTCGCCCAGCTCGTCACGGGACCTTCGGATCAGGGCGTCGACGGCGCCGGCGTAGCCGTAGATGAAACCGCTGCGGATGGAGTCTGGGGTATTGGTGGCTATGACCCTGGGTGGTTCTTCTTCGAGGTCAACGCTGGGGAGCTTGGCCGTTTTGGAGACGAGCGCATCCAGGGAGACGTAGAGGCCCGTCAGTATAGCGCCTCCCAGGTAGCATGCTTCGCCGTCCACAGCCTCGACGGTGGTCGCCGTCCCTATATCGACGATGATCGCGGGGAACCCGTAGTGCCTACCTGCCCCCACAGCGTTGACGATCCTGTCTGCCCCAACCTGCTCAGGGTCGTCGTAGCGGTTGTCGAGGCCTGTCTCCATCTCCGAGGTCACCCCGTAGTAGGGTACCCCGAAGACTCCGGAGGCGAGGTTGCGGTAGGAACGGGTGAGACCGGGCACGACGCTGGAGACGATCATGGCGCTCACCTCGTTGGGGCCAAGACCTTCGAGCGCGAGAAGGCCTGCGAAGAAGACGGCGAGCTCGTCGGCCGTCCTATGAGCCTCCGTGGCGATACGCCACTGTCCCCGCGTCTCCCCGTCATCGATGAGCCCGAGGACGGTCTGCGTATTGCCCACGTCCACGGCCATCAACAAAGCTCTTCAGCCTCCCCGAACTTCAGGATGCCTCCTTCTTCCGAACTTTCTAGCAGTTCACCGACCGTTCCGCGCTGTGGAATATACAGATTGGCATCCAGGTCCGCGAGGCCCCTGAGATTGAAGGCACGCGTCACCCCCGTGTGCGGCACCCGAAGATCGGGTTCCACAATGGTCTCCTCTCCGAACAGCAGTACGTCTATATCCGCGGTGCGTGGGGCCTTCTCGCCGGCTTCGGCGCGCTCCCTGCCGAGCGCGGCCTCGATCCCCTGGCAATAGCGAAGCAACTCGATGGCGGGGACACCACACTCCAGTTCGACCACGCAATTCAGGTAGTCTGGCTGCTCTTCTTCGACCTCGACCGGTACCGTCTCGTAGACCTTCGATATACCCGCGACCCTCATGCGAGGACCCCGACCGAGGGCGGCGACCACGGCCCTGAGGTGGGCCAGACGGTCGCCCAGGTTGCTGCCGAGGCTCAGGAAGACCTTGCTCACCGGCGGGAGGTGTCGAGCACGGCTTCGGCGACGGCGAGCGCTTCGCGGTTGGCGCGCACGTCGTGCACCCGGAAGAAGGTCGCGCCCCGTTCGTAGGCGAGCACCGTTGTGGCGACCGTGCCGGGGACGCGGTTTCTCGCCTCTTGCACGCCCGTAATCCCCTCTATAAAGCGCTTGCGCGAGGCCCCGATCAGGACTGGGAAACCCAGATCTACGATCGCGTCCAGGTTGTTGAGGAGATCCAGATTATGCTGGAGGTTCTTCCCGAAGCCGATGCCTGGATCGACGATTATGTTCTCGGGTCGGACGCCTGCATCGACGGCGTACCCGGCCCTCTCAGCGAGGAAATCCCTGACCTCGCGCACCACATCCTCGTAGTGGGGCTCCTTCTGCATGGTCTTCGGCTCGCCTTGCATGTGCATCAGGATAACCGGGCATCCGGCCTCCCCTACCACGGAGGCCATGCTGGGGTCGCCGCGGAGCGCGGTGACGTCGTTGACGAGGCGTGCGCCGGCTTCGAGGGCTGCCGCGGCGGTGCCTGACCGATAGGTGTCGACCGAGATCACCGCTTCGGGACGCGCGGCGAGGATCCCCCCGATAACGGGGATTACGCGCCTCATCTCTTCCTCCTGCGAGACAGGGTCCGAGCCGGGGCGCGTGGACTCTCCACCGACGTCCAGCATGCCGGCCCCTTCGTCGAGCATGGAAGCGGCGCGCCGGGCAGCGGCTTCCGGGTCGAGGAAGTCCCCACCGTCGGAGAAGGAGTCGGGGGTGACGTTCAGGATGCCGACGACGACGGGGCCGGGACCCGTCGTTAGGGTCCCGGCCCCGTCTGTGTTCCGGGCCGTGCGGCCCATCTAGTCCTGGTAGCGACCCCTGTAGCGGCCGTCGGAGTCGGGGACGGCACCGTTCGGTGAGATGCTATCCACGGCGTACTCCTCGATCAGGCGCTTCAGGTGATTGGCGTCTACAGTCTCGTACTCGATCAGCTCGGCCGAGAGCTTGTCCAGCAGCTCCCTGTTACGAACCAGTACGTCCTCGGCCGTGTCGTAGGACTCGTCGACGATCCTGCGGATCTCCTTGTCTATCTGGAAGGCGATCTCGTCCGAGTAATCCGGCTGGTTGTTGAAGTCGCGTCCCATAAAGACCTGCCCCTGCTGGTGGCCTAGCGCCATGGGCCCGAGCTTCTCGCTCATCCCGAAGCGGGTGACCATCTGCCTGGCGGTCTGGGTTACCCGTTCGAGGTCGTTGGAGGCGCCAGTGGTGATCTCATCGAAGACCACCCTTTCGGCGGCCCGCCCGCCGAGCATCATGGCGAGCTGCGCCATGAGCTGGCCGCGGCTCATCATAAAGCGGTCTTCCGTAGGCAGGCTCATGGTTACGCCCAGCGCCTGGCCTCTAGGGATGATGGTGATCTTGTGCACCGGGTCGGCATCGGGAAGGAGCGCGCCGACGATGGCGTGCCCGCCCTCGTGGTAGGCGGTGATCTCCTTCTCCTTGTCGGAGATAAGGCGCGTCTTCCGCTCGGGACCGGCGATCACGCGGTCTATGGCCTCTTCCATCTCGGACATGTCGATCTGGTTCTTGTCGTGACGCGCCGCAAGGAGCGCGGCCTCGTTGACGAGGTTGGCCAAATCGGCGCCGGTGAAGCCAGGGGTCCCCCTGGCGAGCGTGCCGACCTCTACGTCCGGGCCAAGGGGCTTGCCGCGGGTGTGCACCCTGAGGATCTTCTCCCTCCCGGGGAGGTCCGGCCTGTCGACCACGATCTGGCGGTCGAAACGGCCCGGCCTGAGGAGCGCGGGGTCGAGGATGTCCGCGCGGTTGGTGGCGGCGAGCATGATGATCCCGCTCTTCGAGTCGAAGCCGTCCATCTCGACGAGGAGCTGGTTCAGGGTCTGCTCGCGCTCGTCGTGGCCGCCAGCACCCGGGAAGGCGCCGCGGGCGCGGCCGAGCGCGTC
>DATMVF010000166.1:0-2300 GCA_035563475.1 Rubrobacter sp. | reverse complement strand
TCCACCGTCACGTCCCGGACGGCTTCCAGCCTGGAAGCTAAAGCCGTCACGTTCTTCTCAGCTTGGGAACCAGGCATAAACCAGAAGACGAAGTGCGCCGACTGGTGCTTCTGCCACTGCGAAGACCCGTGTGGATCGCTGCCGGAAGTAGTGCTCATAATAAACCTCCCCGCACCTTACCGCGGTCTGGCGACGGAGCCGGGTGGTCACCTGCCGGCCCGCAACGCGGCGTGGCCCCCGCCGCCCGATGGTAATGTAGAGCGCTCATCCTCTTACTCCTCTTCTACCTACCGGCGCCGCAGCGGAGGCTCCTTATTTCCGGCCTCGATCGGCTCCGTTTCCGGGCGCTCCCGCCCGGCTTGGTCGCGCGATACGTTGGCGGCCAGGGCCCGGAGGACGGCCTTCATCTGAAAGATCGTCAGATCCGGGTGTTTGCTCAGGATCTTCGCTACTAGGCCCGCTATGTGAGGTGTAGCGAAGCTGTTCCCGGTCGCCGTTTGCCATCCCCCGTTCGCCCAGGCCACCCGCACGTCGATCCCGTACGCTCCGAACTCTACCGGGGGCTTCGGGTTGTAGTAGAAGAGGTACGGATCCTCGATGTCGTGCGAGGCGACCGAGAAGACGGAGGCGTACGTGGCGGGATAGCTGGCACCGGGCATGTTGTTCGCTGCCGCTACCAGCATCACGTGGGCGAAGTAGGCCTGGTCGGCCAGCTCGTGTAGCACGCCGAAAAAATCCTTCTTCGAGGTGCTCAAGGATAGGTTGCACACCTGCATCCCGTTCTCGATAGCCCAGCGCAGCCCAGCGGCAAAGACGCTACCCCGGCCAGAGAGCCTCGGTCCTAAGACCCTGACGCTGTAGATTTCGCAATCCGGCGCGAGGGCTCGAATGATGCCGGCACAAGCGTTGCCGTGACCGAAGACGTCCTCGTGCGGCTCTGTGTCATAGGCGAGCCCGTCGGGTCCTTCGCTGATGGCCACGTACCCGTCAACCCGGCCAACGGCCGGGTGGGTAGCGTCGACGCCGGAGTCGATCACGGCTACCTTGACGCCCTGGCCGCTGCTACCTCCCCAGGCCCACTCTCGGTCTATGTCGTCTATAGGCTGGATCGGCCTGAGCATCTGCAGGGCATCGGAGGCGAACGCCGAGGACCAGGCGGGTAGCCGCTCCCTCATAGCATGTCCCGTAGTCCGCTAACCGGCTCCGGCCTCGAGCGCAGATACTCTGCGAAGCCCCGTAGGATCGCCTGGCAGCCCCTCAGCTCGTTCTCCCCTTGGTGGGCAATCTCCTGCACGAGCCGGGCCAGATCGAGCGCCTGACGAAAGGCGGTATCTTCTTCAAGGTGCTCCGCGAAGGCCCGTGCGCGTTCTTGCAGCTCCTGCCTCTGGCCGTCGGTTACTCCGCCGATAGATTTCAGCACCTCCCCGAAGAGCGCCGCGAGGTTCCGGTTGGTCCGGGACTGCTCGATGGCGACGGCAGCCTGGTTCGCGAAGAGTCCTAGGTCCTCTATGTCCGTAGTGCTGAAAGAGGGGGCCCTCTCCTTGTCCAGGAGCTCGAGGACGCCAATGATCTGATCGTGGTAGAAGAGGGGAACGCAGAGGATACTCTGCGGCGTGTAGCCGACGCTACGGGCGATGTCGGCAGCCTGGCGCGGGTCGCCCTCAGCACCCGAGATTGCCATCGGCTGACCGGTCATAGCGACGAGCCCGGCAATGCCGTGTCCGAGAGGCACACGAAACTTCTTCACCTCTTCGGCCTTCGATCCCAGGGCCACTTCGAAGACCAGCTCCTGCGCCTCCTCGTCTATGAGGAAGAGGGCGGCAGCTCGCGCGGAGATCACGTGCGCCGCCGTCTCGACGATCATCTCCAAGAGCCGCGAATGCGTGACCGGCGAGGCGATGGTACCCACCGCAACGGCTAGGGTTAGCGTCTCCCGCAGATTCTCGGCGAACCGCTCGTCCGCGAGCTGGCGCCTCAGGCGCTCGATCTCCTCCGCCTGCCGTGCGATGGTCTCCTGGGCCCATGTCAGTGTGTCTTGGTCTCCTGCTCGAGGTTCGTCTGTCATGAAACAATCTCCTTTTCCTGTACACAAAACATATAATCAAGAATTACAGGCTGTCAACCAGGAATCGGTTGCAGAACAGGAACAAATTCACCCTCCCACCCCGCTCATACTCATAGTCTCGCCGTTGGGGTCTTCCCGGCTCCATCGGCAGGGGTTGGTGGGTATCCCGCAGCAGTTGCTTGGAGACCTCATCCATACAGACTTGAGGGTAGCGCGGGTCATAGGGTCGTGTGTA
>DATMVF010000165.1:0-8861 GCA_035563475.1 Rubrobacter sp. | reverse complement strand
CTGCGCGACCATTATATACCCTCTGACACAGTTTTCAAACAGTTTTACCGAGAAATTTACAGACTTCTTCTAGCCAAACACAGTAACTACAGAGTTTCGATACAGTTTATGGTATGCTTTCCCTGATTGATAGAGACGAGGTGTGAACGTGCCAGAGATAGGCGAGCGAGTACAAAATGTGCGTCGGTTGCGGATGTGGACCCAGGCGAGGTTAGCTAAGGAGGCTGGAGTAAGTCCCACCACGGTCTCCGGCATCGAGACCGGCAAGATCGGGCGTCCGCACTTTGGCACCATTGGTAAGCTTGCTCTAGCATTGGGCGTGGCCCCCGAAGAACTCCTCGATTCGCGGGAGGCCAGCGAGCAGCAAGGTCCCGCGCCCCTGTCGCTGGGGTGGGCTAGAGAGAGCGGGGAGGGCGAGTTCGAGAGCGCTCTTGAGGGTGCTTCCCTCAAGAGTTTGGACTCCCTCTCTCGCGGACTAGATGTCGAGCAAGAGCGCCTTCAGAGGCTTTACGGGGAATTTCCCGAGGGCAGTGAGCCGGGACGGTTCATAAAGCGTCAGATCAGGGAGGTAGCGGGGCGGTCGGGGTCGGTGAAAGCTTCTGCTATGGTTCGCCGCAACCAGGATGACGCAAAGCGTACGGACGAGCACGGCAGGGTCGCAGAATCCACCATGGACGAACCTCAGGCTCTGTGAAGTTGCACTCCCCGGTCGCCACCCTCGGTCAGCAAGGCGCGGAATCGTAGACTGGGCGACTGGGTGTAATGGGACTCATGTATCCCTTGGAGCACCGCCGACCGCGGCTGTGCCAAAGAGATGCAGCGTCGCCGCGGTGTAGCCGAAGAATGGCGCGGGAATAGAAGGTCCATGCCGAGTAAGGAGGCGCAGACAAAGGGACATCTGCGGGCGTGTCCAGTGCAGGTAACCGGGTCCGCGCCGGTCGGCCTGCAACCGCTGATGCTCGGTGCCGCGCGCGACAGCTACCTGTACGTGCCGGCGAGCTACCGTGCAGCTCGTCCCGCCCCGTTGGTGCTCTTGCTGCACGGCGCGGGAGGACACGCGCGACAGGGCCTGGACTTGCTGCGGAGTCTGGCGGACGCAGCCGGTCTGCTGTTACTGGCCCCTGCTTCGCGCGATCACACGTGGGACCTGCTCGTCGACCGCTGTTACGGCCCCGACGCGGGCATGATTGACCGGGCGCTTGAGCAGACGTTCTCTCGCTACGCCATCGATCCGGAGCGTCTGGCCATCGGGGGTTTCTCGGATGGGGCCTCCTACGCGCTCTCTTTGGCGATCTCAAACGGAGCCCTCTTCACGCACGTGATCGCCTTCTCGCCGGGGTTCGTGGCTCCTGCCGGGCACACCGGCTCGCCTAGGATCTTCGTCTCCCACGGCACGCGCGACGGGGTGCTGCCCATAGACCGCTGCAGTCGCAGGATAGTTCCTGAGTTGGAGCGCGGCGGCTACGAAGTGCTCTACAGGGAATTCGAAGGTGGGCACACGATCTTGCCAGAGATAGCCTCAGAGGCGGTTGGCTGGTTTACGAAATAGAAGTTCCCCTAAGAGACCGGTCAGCGCCCTTCCGGGGCCGGACCTCCTCGCGCTCCGCCAGCAGCACCGGGTAGCATAGGTGAAATGATCTCAAACTCCTTCCAACGAGGCCGGTTCGCACTTGCGCTGCGGACCGCGCGGTCTCTCCTCGGTGGTGCCACAGGGTTAGAACAGCCGCGAGAGCCTTACGTGCAGGGCGTCACGGAGTCCTCGGCAGTCATCTGTTGGGTGAGCGAGCAGCCTGGATCGGGCGTGGTCGAGTACGGCAAAACCCTCGAACTGAGACGCAAGGAAGCCGAGGCCCGAATCGGTGGGCGCCACGCGGTCGCGCTCACGGGTCTCGATCCCGGCTCGACTTACCACTACCGCGTGAAAGGCATTGGCGGCTCGTCGGCGACGGGGTGCTTCCGCACCGCCCCCGCGGAAGAGGACCCACGCTTCAGCTTCGCGGTGGTCGGCGACAGCGGCAGCGGGGGGAAGGGACAGCTGGCAGTGGCCGCGCTGCTGGAACGCCTGAGGCCGGACCTGATCCTGCATACGGGCGACGTGGTCTACCCGACAGGCCAGGAGCGCTACTACGACCGCCGCTTCTTCACTCCGTACCGAAACCTCATCAAGACTGTGCCCCTATACCCGGTCCTCGGCAACCACGACGTGAGGAAGGGGAACGGCGCCGCCTTCCTCGAAAACTTCTATCCGCCCCTCAGCAGCCCGGGCAGCACCAAGCGCCACTACTCCTTCGATTGGGGCAACATCCACATAGTCGCGCTCGACAGCGAGCTGTATCACGGTGATACGGGTTCTGACCCGGAGGACCAGAGGGATTTCCTAGAGCGCGACCTAGCCACCACGCGCAAGCGCTGGAGGATCGTGTTCTTACACAGGTCTCCCTATGGCTCCTCTAGACACGGCGGTGACGAGAAGGTGAGGGAAGGCTTGGAACCGCTCTTCGTGAAATATGGGGTGGACTTAGTTTTCTCTGGCCACGACCACGTCTACGAGCGCACCGTGCCCATAAAAGGTGTTACATACGTGGTGAGCGGGGGAGGTGGCAGGAGGCTGTACCGGACGGGCAAGGGTGAGCTAACGGCCTCCTCCGTGTCCGCCCACCACGCGGTGCTCGTGCGCGTCGACGGCAGATGCCTGTTGCTGGAGGCTGTAGAAGCGGGCGGCAAGGTCGTTGACCGCTTTGACCTCTACAAGCCCCACGCGAAGTGACCCTCTCGCGAAGAGTCAAGCCGTTCATAGCCCTCTCCGAGGCAGCTATACTCCACCAAGCACAGAGCCACCACTAGGCGGGAGCGCGGCGTCATCCGCTAGCACAACGCCGCAAGAAAAGCGAAAGTAGAGACAGCCGTGGGGATCGAGCACACCGAATACAAAGCTCGCCAGGCGGCCGCCCGTAAGCTCGTCCAAGAGCGCGGCTTCTCCGCCATCGTCGCCTGGTCCCGCGGGGGTTCCACCCAGCATCACTACGCCGACGTCTACTACCTCGCCGGCTTCTATACCCACCAGCCCTTCATCCCTGACGAGCCCGGGCGCTGGCGCGCGCATGGCCACACCGCCTTGGTGCTCCCCGTGGACGGGCCGGGAACGCTGCTGGTGGACATGGCCGAAGTCCAGAACCCGAAGCCGGCTGCTGACCGCGTTCGCGTCACAGCGGATCTGGTCGAATCGCTCGCAACAACTGTAATGGATACGATTCCCCCTGGCACGGACGTTGCGCTTCTCGGCGGCGAGACGCTTGTATGGCGGTGGGGCCGCGAGCTCAATACCCGCCTCCCCGGGTACCGGTTCCTCGAAACCGACGATCTCGCTGCGGAGATGCGACTAATCAAGAGCGAGGCGGAGCTCGACCTGCTGCGCGCCGCTGGCGAAATCGGTGCTAGGGCGGTCGATGCCGCCATGCAAGCCGCGATCCCGGGTGTTAGTGAAGCCGAGGTCGCCGCGGCGGCAATCTCGGAGATCGTTCGCGCGGGCGGAGCACTATACGGACTAGGGCTCTCCTCTGGCCCGTGGGCGCACACGTTTAGCCCTTCTACACCCGCGCCCTACAGCCGTCGCCACTTGGAAGCCGGCGACATGATTCGCCTCGATCTGTACGGATCGTTCGACGGCTACCTCTTCGACTTCGGCCGCTCGCGTGTCGTAGGTCGATCGCCCACGCAAGAGCAGCAGGAGATCCTCGACGCCGTTCGAGACAGCGTCCAGGCGGGCACGGAGTTGCTGCGACCCGGCGAGACGCTCGGCGCCGTCGCCCGGCGCTGCGAGGAGGTGCTCATGGCCTCGGCCTACGCCCGCCGTCATGGCCTACCGTGCGCAATGATGGGCGGAACGTGGGGACACAGCCTCGGGCTCGACTGGGGCACGCCGTGGCTCGAGTCGGCGTCCTCTACCGTCATCCAACCGGGCATGTGCTTCGCCATCGAGCGGCGCATCGAGGCGCCGGACATCGGCGGCGCCAACTACGAGAACGACGTAATCGTCACCGACGATGGTCCCGAGATCGTCACCCCCGCCCACGACTGCTACGGCGAGTAACAAGTACCAGGCGCTCGACCGCACGGCTGGCATCTCTTAGCTTCTCGAGAGGGCTAACCACCGGACCGACTTCTTCACGGAAGCTGTATTGGTCAGCAAGGCACGGAACCTTGGCTCAGAGTGTGTGGTTTCGGAACGTTGACGACCGTTTGAGGCCTCGTGTAGCGGCCGCCTGCCTTGTACTCCTCTCGCCGCGACTGCCGGTAAAATGACGCGATCCCGAACGAAAGGATACGTCGTGCGTTTCTCTGTGCTCGTGCAGTACTTCCGGAGGCTGGAAGGGACGTCTGGGCGCAACGCCCTGGTCGAGGTCCTAGCCGAGCTCTTCGCGAGGACCCCGACGGAGGATGTGCCCCCCACAGCGTATCTCTTGCAGGGCAGACTCGCGCCCTACTTCGAGCCTGTCGAGATCGGACTCGGCAATAATTACGTGGCCGACGCCATCGCCTGGGCCTTCGGTGGCGACCGGGCCACGGTGCTCGAGCGTTTCGACCGTCTCGGCGATATTGGGGAGGCAGCGGCCGAGATAGCAGCGGAGTCTGGTTCCTCCCCGGCTCCTAATAGGGCCGCTCCGGTCCGTGGGATCTTCGACAGACTCCTCAAGATAGCGCGCACGACGGGTGCCGGCAGCGTCAGGGCCAAGGTCGAGGCGTTCGCATCGCTGCTCGGGGAGCTCGATCCGCTGTCGTGCAACTACCTGTGCCGCATACCCCTGGGCCGAATGCGCTTGGGCGTGGGAGACCCCACTGTGCTCGATGCGTTCTCCTTCGCCAGAGTCGGCGACAAGAGCTTCAGAAAGCGGCTCGAGCGCGCGTATAACGAAACCTCCGACCTTGGGCTCGTGGGGAAGACGCTGTGGGAGGGCGGCATAGAGGCGGTAGAGCACCTCGGCGTCCGCGTCGGCAACCCTGTGCGTCCGGCGCTCGCCGAGCGGCTGCCGAGCGCGGAGGCGATCATTGCGAAGCTCGGGCGGGCAGCGGTCGAGAGGAAGTACGACGGTTTCCGATGCCAGGTGCACAAGGCCGGTGGCGACATCAAGATCTTCTCACGCAACCTCGAGGACATGACGGCCTCATTCCCGGAGATCGCCGAGGGCGCGAGACGGCAGGTCGTCGCCAGCACGGCAATATTCGAGGGCGAGGCGCTCGCGTACAACCCGCTCTCCGACGAATATCTTCCGTTCCAGCAGACCGTCAGGAGGAGACGCAAGCACGGCGTCGAGGAGACCGCGGCCGAGCTGCCCCTGAGGCTCTTCGCCTTCGACGTCCTCTACGCCGATGGCGAGAGAGTCATGGATCGATCCTACACCGAGAGGCACGCCATCCTAGAAGATGCGGTTGAAGCGGGGGATACCATCCTCATCTCCGAAGCCCACACGACCAGCGAACCGGAGGAGCTGCTCGAGGTGTTCAAAGATTCCATCCAGCACGGCTTGGAGGGCATCGTCGCCAAGAGGCCCGACTCACCCTACCAGGCTGGGGCGCGCAACTACAACTGGGTCAAGCTCAAGCGGGCACAGGCGGGCAACCTCCAGGATACCGTTGACGGCGTGATCGTCGGCTACATCTACGGCCGGGGACGGCGGACCGTGTTCGGCGTGGGCGCACTCCTCGTTGCCACCTACGACCCTGAGCGCGACGTCTTCCCGACCGTAACCAAGATCGGGACCGGCTTGAGCGACGCCCAGTGGCGCGAGGTGAAAGAGCGCTGCGAGCCGTACGTTAGCGAGAGAAAGCCTGCGCGCGTCGAGAGCAACATAGTGCCCAGCGTGTGGGTTGAACCGCAGGTGGTTATCGAGATGCTCGCTGACGAGATCACCCGCTCGCCTGTGCACCCTACGGGAACGGACGAAGGGGGTCAGGGCTACGCTTTACGGTTCCCTCGCCTCGTTAGTTTCCGCCAGGAGGACAAGAAACCCGAAGACGTTACCACGGTCGCCGAGATCGTGGAGCTGTACAACCAGCAGGGGGCGCGGACGACGCGGTAAGTGTGGCGTCGTCCCGCTACTGGTTCACCCGGGGATCGCCTAGATTTCGTAGTTCTCCCCACGATCGTCCTATCTTGACCTCGACTTCCAGCGGCACGGAGAGCTCCACAGCGTGTTTCATCTCGCGTACCACCAGCCCGGCCGCCTCGGCCAGTTCCACTTCGGGGACCTCTAGGACGAGCTCGTCATGAACCTGCACCAGCATGCGCGTCGCCATACCCTCCTCTCGCAGCCGCGCGTGCACCCCGATCATCGCCAGCTTGATGATCTCCGCCACCATGCCCTGGTTCGGCATGTTCTCTGCAGCCCGCCGTGCTGCCTCCCGGCGCTGCCTGTTTTTGGCTCCGATGTCCGGCAGATACCGACGCCTCCCCAAGGGAGTCCCCACGTAGCCCTTCTCCTCTGCTTCGCGCAGTGTCCTCTCGACGTAGGCCCGCACGGCGGGGTACTGCTCCCGGTGGCGCCTGACGAAACGTGCGGCCTCCTTCCGGTCGATGCCCGCCTCGAGCGCGAGCCTGTAGCCGGTCATCCCGTAGACGACGCCATAGTTGAGCATCTTGCCGACCCGACGCATCTCGGCGGTGACTTCTTCTGGCGGCACACCGTAGAGGCCGGCGGCGGCGAGGGCATGGACGTCCTCGTCCTTCCGGAAGGCCTCACGCAGCGCCGGCTCCCCGGTCATGTGTGCCAGCACCCGAAGCTCTATCTGGGAGTAATCCGCACTAAGCAACACGGTCGGCCCTCTTATTCCGAGGCCCGAGGCGTCGGCTACAAACGCGCTGCGGATCTCGCGCCCCAGCTGCGTGCGCACGGGGATGTTCTGGAGGTTAGGTTCCCTGGAGACGAGACGGCCACTGCTCGCCGAGACCTGGCTGAAGCTCGTGTGCACGCGTCCCGTCTGCGGGTTTACGAGACCGGGGAGCGAGTCGGCGTAGGCGTCCTTGAGTCTACTGAGGCGACGGTGCTCCACTATCTTCTCTACAACCGGGTGCTGGCCGACTAGCTCCGCGAGCGCGAGCGCGTCCGTAGAGTAGCGCCCAGAGGAGGTCTTCCTGCTCCCCTCCAGGCCCAGTTCGTCGTACAGAAGCTCTCCGATCCGCTGTGGCGATCTCGGATTTACCTCATGCCCAACCGCCTCCGCCATCTCCTTCTCAAGTGCGTGCAGCCTCACCGCCAGGCGGTGCGACAGCTCCTCCAGCGTAGTGGCATCAACGGCGACGCCTGCCAGTTCCATGTCGGCGAGTACGGGGACGAGTTGCAGCTCGAGCTCCCGCAGATACCCGAGCTGCCCCCGCTCCTCTAGCTCCGCCTCGAGGAGTCCGCCGAGGCGCAGCACCGCATCGGCCCGGGCGCAGATGTGTCGTATCCTTTCCTCGCTTTCTATTGTCTCACTTTCCTCCGCCGGCAGACCAAGCCTATCGGCCATCAGGTCCTCGAGATCGTACGCGTTCCCGTCGAGCAGGAACGCTGCAAGCAGAGTATCGAAGGCGGGTGTTCCAGTCTCCACGCCACGCTGGGCGAGCACCATGAGACCGGGCTTGGCGTCGTGCATCACCTTTGGCGGACCGTCTGCGCCTAGTAGCGGGCGAAGTTGCTGGAGCATCCCCTCGCTGTTGGTATCTTCGGAGCCTAGAAACGCGAGGTAGGCGGTGCCGGGTTCGAAGCAGATCGAAACGCCAGCGAGTATGGCTCCAACTATCCCCGGCCCCTCGCTCTGGACGTCGAGGGCTACTTGTACTGCGCGCTCGGACTTCTTCAGGATTTCGCGCACCTGTTTTGGGAACGAGAGCACCTCGCAGCGCAACGTTTTCATGTCCGGCGAGTTTGTCTGACCAGACTCATCGTCTCACTCTCCGTCGGCAGTAGTCGTCCCCATGCGACCATTGTAATCGCTGCCCGTTGCCGTGGCGTGCCGCCGTTGTGGTTTTTGTACGCAGTTCGGTGAGCAGGCCACGAGCGCGTAAGCGCTAGACGAGCGTCCACCCTGAGGCTCCTTCGGTCAGCAGGGCACGGAACCTTGGCTCAGAGTGTGTGTAGTTACTAAACGTTGATGGTAATTATGGAGCCGGGCTCCCGCTACCTGGAGCATTAGCGATGGGGCATGGGGTGTTCTCTCCGAAGTGCAAGCTTAAGTTGTAGAAAGGACATCCATGATCGCGCATATCTATCCATCAGTGTTACAAGCGGTAGCGGGGCGCGGCTATGCAGGGTGCCTGGAGGGGGACATTGCGGGGTATCGGGGCGCGGCTATGCAGGATCTTGGATATGAATCTCCGAGAAAACGTATTCTACGCACTTCGGTGAATAAGGGCAAGAGGCAGGGCCAAGGACTATCCCTGGCCCTACGACAAGACCGCGCACCGGAGATCTAAGCGGTAAGCTAGGTGTGCCACACAGAGAGCTACCCTCTTGGATAGCTCTCTGTCCTGAGCGAGGTACCCAAGGGATGATATAGTGCTACCTACCTTCTTCCCCCGCCCTTACTACAGAGTGAAATGCAGGTGTAGCCCGAGGAGGAGCCTTCCTGTTGAGCACATACCATGCCGCTGGGGCACTCCGCGCTTGCTGTGCAGGCGATCCCGCCCCCGCAATTTGCAAGGCAGGTAGGCTGTCTGGGCGCTTCGATCGTATGGTAGCACCCTGTTCCAACCCTTCCTCCGCACACTGACGCTGCAGGAACACACGACACAAATTGCGCAGGAGGAGTACCTTCCTCTCCTTGACCACAGCACGTACCGCCACAGCAGCTGCCTTCCGTGCACCCCCCTGCACTATTGCACTTGT
>DATMVF010000164.1:0-10946 GCA_035563475.1 Rubrobacter sp. | reverse complement strand
GACTTCGGGATCGAGGGAATGGCCGCGACCTCCTCCCCGGGTGTTGAGCAGCTCGTTGGGAACGGCGCCGGCGGCCTCAACCCAGGATCGACGAACGGAAGCGGCGACGGCTCCGTTCCTTTGAAGGTAGGGTCGTTGCCGTGGTCTGCACTGATGATCAGGAGGTCTGCTGCAGTCAGTGCATCGAGCAGCTCCGGAAGCCTCTCATCGAAGCACTCGATTTTTTGCGTAGTATTGGACACCGGCTGCGCAGAGACCGTATTCGCCGCAGACAAAGTCTTGAGACTTGGCCTGCGCTACGAAGCCCAGGACGGTTCTCATCCTATTCGCCGCGTGGGCGGTGGCATAGAGTTTGTTTTTACCAAGCGGGTGGACTGCAATTGAGATCGAAGTCGGCGCGATGGACTGTGGCTTCGAGATCCAGGGCATCCTGCAAATGGACTTTCTGGTTCGTGCCGGAGCGGATGTGGACCTTGCGCATCTGGAAATGCGTTCGACGCCGTGAGCCGGGCGTAACACTTCGGCCTGTCGAGCCTGGCGAGGAAGAAGCTAGCCACTCGCCGCTGCATCGGGTAACGCCTGTTCAGCTCACACATTCGTATGTACATTTGTTAGACTCTAAGCGTGGGAGATGGTGGCTGGTTCGATTGGGATGAGGGCAACGAGGGGCATGTGCTGGGTCATGGTGTTGACCCGACGGAAGTAGAGGAAGCATTGCTGGACCCCCAGGGTTTCGGCGTTGACGCTTATGATGCTCCAGGAGAGACACGAGAGGCATTGGTAGGCGCCACCGAGGAGGGGCGTATCCTCCTCGTTGTCTACACGAGATGTGGCAAGAGGACCCGCCCGATAACGGCGAGAGACGCGAGCGATGCACAGAAGCGAAGATACAGGCGAAAGAGGAGGTGAAGGCATGCAGAAAGGGAGGAAGGAGATAAAGAGTTGGGATGAAGTGCCGTCCTTCGCGTCCGAGAAAGAAGAGCAGGCGTGGTGGGATGAGCATGACATCTCGGAGGAACTGCTGGAGACGTTTGAGCCACGCTCGGAGAGGAGCAATCTGCCGCCACCACGAGAGCGGACCATAACGCGCCCTCGCAAGAACCCGGTCTCCGTGAGGATGGAGAACGACCTGGTGAATCGCCTCAAGGTACTGGCCGCCGTCAAAGGCGTCGGTTACCAGACCCTGATGCGGCAGTTCGTGGCAGACAGGGTCTACGAGGAGGAGAAGCGCGAGGGCATCATCGGGTAGAGACGCTCAGTTGAAAATAGCCTCGTAGCAGAGCCCTTCCTCGTCCGGGCCGATGGGGACGAGGAAGATGTCGAATGCGCCGATCTCCTCATGTTCCATCCGATAGATGCGCAGGAGGAGCAGAGTGGCTTTGGGGTCGGGCGTTCACTTCAGAAGATCCACTCCTGGAAGCCTGCCCTTTTCGACACCCAGCCACGCGGCGAGGGAGGCTCCGACATCGGAGAAGCCCTCGCGAACGCCGAGGTCAAGCGGCTCCCCACCGCCGACGACGAGGAGCGGGACCCTCTCGCGGGTGTGGTCCGTTCCGTTGAAGGTTGGGTCGTTGCCGTGGTCGGCGGTTATGATGAGGAGGTCGTTGGGACCGATGGCGTCGAGCAACTCAGGCAGGCGAGCGTCGAAGCGAGAGATGTTCTCCGCCATTCCCTCGGGATCGCGGCGGTGTCCGTACTTCGCGTCGAAATCAACGAGGTTTGCGAAGATCAGGCCAGACTCGACACGGCCTAGTGCCTGCAGGATGGCGCCCACTTTGGCTGCATCGTCGGGCGGAGCGGGTAGATGCTCTGTTATGCCCCGACCGTCGAAGATGTCCCTGATCTTGCCGACCGCGACTACCTCGTGGCCCGCAACCTTTATGCGGTCCAGATAGGTCTCAGAGGGCGGGGTTATGCCGTAGTCGTGGCGGTTCTCGTTTTCGCGGACGTAGGCGCCGGACTCGCCGTGGAAGGGACGGGCGATGACCCGTTCGACCATGATCTCGCCCTCCTCGATCAGCATCTTGTGCGCCTTTTTGGAGGCTTCGTACAGTTCATCGAGTGGGATCACGCGGGTATGCGCGGCGATCTGGAAGACGGAGTCGGCGGAGGTATAGAGGATCCAGTTCCCCGTCTTCTCCTGCTCGGGACCGAGCTCCTCGATGATCCGGGTTCCCGAGGCCGGCCTGTTCCCTATGACCCCGCGCCCCGTCTCGTTCTCGAAGCGGCGCAGTATCTCTTCCGGGAAGCCTTCTGGATAGGTGGGGAGCGGGTCTTCGAGCACGAGGCCCATCATCTCCCAGTGTCCTGCCAGGGTGGCCTTTGCCGCCGACATTTCGACCATCAGGCCGTGGGAAGCCGCGGGAGAGGAGGTGGGAGATATGCCTTCTATCTCCCCGATGTTACCGAGCCCGAGGGTCTGGAGGTTCGGCGCTTCGATACCACCTGTAGCCTTCGCCGTGTTCGATAAGGTATTCGCGCCCTCGTCGCCGAAGTCCGCCGCGTCCGGGGCATTGCCAGCGCCGAGCCCGTCGAGCACGATCACGACCGTCCTGCATCCCATGCTACTCCTTTCCGCGTCTGGATCATCTTAGCGACTTCATCCGTTCGTCGCCTGGCTACGTAGGGTAAGTAATACGCCAGATGGTGAACCGAGGAGTAGCATGGACGCCAAATCCAAGATCAAGACGCGAGAAGCGACCGCCGAGGACGTCGCGAGGATACATATTCTCGTCCGCGAGCTGGCCGAAAAGGTAGGCGATGAGCCGCCCACGGAAGAGGCCGTCAGGGCGCGGCTCGAGGAGCTCCTGGACGAACCCAGGGCTCGGGTCCTCGTCGCCGAGAACGAGGCCGGGATCGTGGGTGGGGTGAGCTTTTGGATCAAACCCGACCTCGCCCACGGCGACACCGTCGTCGAGGTGCCCATGCTCGTCGTGGGGGAGGACCACAGGCGAACCGGGGTAGGCAAGCTCCTCATGGAGGAGGTGCGCAACGTAGCTTCCGACAACGGAGCATCACAGATCGAACTGGTGGCCACACGCGCGAACGTAACGGCCCGCGAATTCTACCGCTCACTCGGCTTCGTCGAGGCCGACGTGGTCTCGCTGGAGTACGTAGGATCCCAGGAAGACCCGCCCGAAGAATGAATCCTCGCTCGAGTCCGGATCAGGCAAGGCTCGAAAAGTAGTAAGCCGCCCCGAACACGACTACAACAGCCGTGCAGAAGAGCCCGGCCCAGAGCCTTCCGATCTCTTGCACCTCGGCGAGGCCTATCCCCATGAGCACGAGCCCCGAGTAAGCGGCTCCCAGAAGTCCGAGAACAGGTACAGCGGCGAGGGGTAGGTAGAAACCAAGCGGGTAAGCGAGGACCCTCCAGGTCACCACGTACCCGTGCCGTCCACCGAGGGCGCCGAGATGGTAGAGGCCGGCGAGGAAGAAGGAGAGCGGTAGCGGCAGTACGAGCGCTACCAGCGCAGGATAGAACCCCCAAAAGAGCAACCACGAGATCGCGGCGGGGAGGCCGGAGAAGATGAGGAAGAGGGTAGGCGCCCTCATGTCCGGAATCCTTGGCAAGAGCTCGAAGAACCTCACCGGATGCACGAGTAGCGTCGCCAACGTACGAGCGTAGCTCGAAAGGGGCCGCGAGACGTCCCAGTCGCTGGCGCCGCCCCTGATCGTGTCCCGCGTGTAGCCGCGCTTAGCCACGGGCCGAGTATACAGAAGGTGCCTGGAGAGAGCGGCACACCGACGTAGTATTCTGCCCCTGCGATGAATCCCCCCTCTGGCGACAGGATCGGATCTCCCCGGCGGTGGAGTGTGGCGTTGCTCGGGGCGGCGGTCGCGGTCTTCGTCGGTGTCCTCTACCTCGGTACCCTGGCGCCTACGGTCCTGCCTTACGGCGTTCCCGACACGCTCGACTCCCCGATGCTCCAGACCGAGGTCTCGGTGCTCGGGATCGGACATCCGACCGGATACCCGACTTACATGATGCTGACGCACCTCTTTACTTACCTGCCGTTGGGGGACTCAGCCTACCGCGTAAACCTCGCCTCCGCCGTCTACGGCGTCGCGGCGGTGCTCCTCGTGTACCTCGCAGGGTTGCGGCTGGCAAGACGGGCCGTTGCAGCGGCGGCCGGCGCTCTGGCTTTCGGGCTCTCCGGGGCTTTCTGGAGCCAGGCCGTGATCGCCGAGGTCTACTCCCTGGAGGCATTACTCGTCGGGCTCGTCATCTTCGTACTGCTCGTCTGGAGAGACCGTCGCGTCGGCCGATACCTGCTGCTCTCGGCCTTCCTGGTCGGCCTCTCCCTTACCCACCACCTGACGAGCGTTCTGCTAGTCCCCGGCGCTCTGGCGTTCATTTTCCTTACCGACAGGCGCGTGTTTTCGAGGACGGGCCTGATGCTGAAGGCCGTCGGACTCTTCCTGCTCGGCCTGCTTCCGCTGCTCTACCTTCCGATACGGGCCTTGATGCACGCTCCCCTGAACGAGGCTGACCCTTCGACCCCCTGGCGCTTCCTGCTACTGGTCACGGGTGGTAGCTTTCTGGCCGAATCTTCTGAGAAGGGGAGGCAATGCAACCCTTCCAGCCTCGCGCTCGCGGACGCCTCGACCAAACTGGGGCTATTCGGAGATCATCTCCTCGGGCAGTTCTCTTTCGCCCTGATGGTGGTCGGAGCACTGGCCGCCGTCTACCTGCTCTTCACGGACCGCGCGGCGGCCATCCTCCTCGGCGTGCTCTTCTTCGGGTGTCTCGGCCAGGCCGGCGTTTACCTTCAGCTAGGGATCGAAGACTTCTATGTGTTCCTCATCCCGGTCTTCTTGGTCTTCGGGCTGTGCATCTCGTTAGGACTCGGTGCCTTGCTGCGGATAGTGGAGGGCCTGGCGATCAGCTCTAGTGCGAGAGGGGCTCTTGTCGTTGCCCTATCGGTCCTGATGCTTTTCGTGCCGCTCTTGGGTGTGCGTGAAGCCTACGTCGAGCACGACCGCAGCGAGGACTACGCGGCGCGTAGGACTATCGAAGCCGTCGCCAGCAAGGTGGAGAAGGGCGCAACGGTGCTGCATCACAGGAGCCCGCTCTGGTATATGGCGCTCGTCGAGGGTAGCAGGCACGACCTTACCCTGATCGACCCCTTCTGCACCTCCTGGGACCGCCACGCCGACGTCGTCTGGCCCGACCGGATCAACGCGGCCGAGGCTGCCGAGCGCTACGGCACCGACGACACCACCGGTGTGGAGACCGCGCGCAGGGCCGCAAGGTCGGGACCCGTCTACCTGCTTGCCAACGGCCGTGCCCCATTGGACACTTTCCGCGAGGCGGGTTTCGACGTGGTGCCGGTCGATGAAGACGATCTCCTCTACAAGCTCGTGCCAGAGGAACGCAGGTAGCCTGAGGGATTCGTGGAGCCGAGTAACCTATCTCTTCCTGACTATGAGTCGTATGTGTACCGGTAACCGCGGTCCGATCATCTATAATCGAAGGAGGTCACGCATACGAGATTCAGAGAGAGGTTGCGGACATGGCGAACGATCCCTTCGGTGCGCGCACGACGCTGGAGTCAGGTTCTGCTGACGTAGAATTCTATAGCCTGAGAACCCTGGATGAGAACGTGAACGGAGACGTGTTCTCACTACCGTTCTCCATCAGGGTGATGCTGGAGTCCCTCTTGCGCAACGCCGGTGGGAAGTTCGTCTCCAAAGAGGACGTCGAGGCGCTGGCCGGCTGGCCGGGGTCGGTCGGCGGGGAGCTAGCGTACCTGCCTGCCAGGGTCGTCATGCAGGACTTTACCGGGGTGCCTGCGGTGGTCGACCTCGCGGCGATGCGGAGCGCGATGTCGAACGTGGGGGGGGATCCGGGCAGGATCAACCCGCTCGTGCCGACCGACCTGGTTATCGACCACTCGGTGCAGGTCGACGCTTTCGGATCTCCGGCCGCCCTCCAGTTCAACGCCGAGCGCGAGTTCGAGCGCAACCGGGAGCGCTACGAGTTCTTGAAGTGGGGCCAGCAGGCCTTCGACAACTTCTCGGTCGTGCCTCCGGCTACGGGGATCATCCACCAGGTCAACCTGGAGTATTTGGCGAAGGGTGTGATCGTCAAGGATGGAGTGGCGATGCCAGACACGCTCGTCGGGACCGACAGCCACACCACCATGATCAACGGCCTCGGCGTCCTCGGCTGGGGCGTAGGGGGCATCGAGGCCGAGGCCGTCACCCTCGGCCAGCCCTACTACATGCTCGTCCCCCAGGTTATAGGCTTCAAGCTCACCGGCGCCCTGCGAGAGGGCGTCACGGCCACCGACCTCGTCCTCACGGTCACCCAGATGCTGCGATCCCACGGCGTAGTAGGCAAGTTCGTGGAATTCTACGGCGAGGGCTTGAGCAAGCTCTCGCTACCTGACAGGGCCACCATCGCGAACATGTCCCCCGAGTTCGGGGCGACGTGCACGTTCTTCCCCGTAGACACGGAGACGCTCCGCTACCTCAGGGGCACGGGCCGTGACGAAGAACTCGTGGAGCTGGTCGAATCGTACAGCAAGGAGCAGGGCCTCTGGCGCACGGATGAGACACCAGAGCCGCGCTTCTCGGAGACGCTGGATCTGGATCTGGGGTCGGTCGAGGCGAGTCTGGCCGGGCCGCGCCGCCCGCAGGACAGGGTCGCCCTCGACGATATGCAGCCCTCCTTCAGGCAGGCGCTGGCCGAGATGGTGGATCCCGACCACCCGCTCCTGGGGAACGGCCGCGAGGACGCCTACGACCGTGCCGACGCGGAATCCTTCCCCGCGAGCGATATCCCGAACCCTGACATACCGGTCGCCCAAGGTGGGCCCGACGAGGCCGAGGGCAAGGAGGGGGGCGCCGTCTCTACGGGTGAGAGCCACACCGCGGACGACACCGAATCTTTCCCCGCGAGCGATACCCCCGCGGGCGCAGCCGAGGCCACCGACGAGGGTGGGGGAGACCCGACATCCGGCGGCGGGCCCGAGAACGGCCAGGCTGAGGCCGGGCCAACGGGCACCATCACCGTCACGGTGGACGGGGAGGAGCTCTCTCTCGGGCACGGCTCCGCCGTGATCGCCGCCATAACGAGCTGCACCAATACCTCCAACCCTTCCGTGATGATGGGGGCCGGTCTCCTGGCCAGGAAGGCTGTGGAGAAGGGGCTCTCCGTCGCCCCGCACGTCAAGACCAGCCTCGCGCCGGGATCCAAGGTCGTCACGGAGTACCTGCAGACCTCCGGGCTCCTCGACCCTCTAGAAAAGCTGAGGTTCGACGTGGTCGGCTACGGGTGCACGACCTGCATCGGGAACTCCGGTCCGCTGGCCGAGGAGATCTCCGCCGCCGTAGAAGAGAACGACCTCGTAGTCGCGGCCGTACTCTCGGGCAACCGCAACTTCGAAGGCCGCATCAACCCCGACGTCCGCGCCAACTACCTGGCCTCCCCACCGCTCGTCGTCGCCTACGCCCTGGCGGGCACGGTGGACATAGACCTGTCCAAAGACCCTATAGGCGAGGACGAGGACGGCAACCCCGTGTATCTGCAGGACATCTGGCCCTCCCAGGAGGAGGTAGCCCGCGAGATAGAGAACGCCCTCGACCCCGAGATCTACAAAGAGCAGTACGCCGACGTTTACACCGGCAACGAGCAGTGGAACGAAGTGGAGGTGCCCAGCGGGGACCTTTACGAGTGGGACCCCGACTCGACCTACATCCAGGAGCCCTCGTTCTTCAAGGACATGGGGCCCGAGCCCGAAGACCTGAAGGACATCGAGGGCGCGCGCGTCCTGGTGAAGGTCGGGGACTCCGTGACCACCGACCACATCTCGCCCGCAGGCGCCATCCCTTCCAAGATGCCGGCTGGTCAGTACCTGATCCAGAAAGGCGTTGACCCGCGCGACTTCAACTCCTACGGCTCCAGGCGCGGTAACCACGAGGTCATGGTGCGTGGCACGTTCGGCAACATCAGGCTCCGCAACCAGCTCGTGGACAAGGAGGGTGGCTACACCATCCATCTTCCCGATGGTGAAGAGACCACGATCTACGAAGCGAGCCTGAAGTACGAAGAGGAGAACGTGCCGCTCGTCGTCCTGGCCGGCAAGGAGTACGGGTCGGGTTCCTCGCGCGACTGGGCCGCCAAGGGCTCGTTCCTGCTCGGCGTCAGGGCCGTTATCGCGGAGAGCTTCGAGCGCATCCACCGCTCGAACCTGATCGGCATGGGCGTGCTGCCCTTGCAGTTCTCCGAGGGCGAGAGCGCAGAATCTCTCGGCCTTACGGGTCACGAGTCTTTCGACATCGCCGGTCTCGCCGGCCTCGAGCCGGGTAAGGAGTTGACCGCGAAGGCCACTAGCGACGAAGGCGAAGAGAAGGAGTTCCAGGTCAAGGCGCGCGTGGACTCCCCGGTGGAGGTCGAGTACCTCCGTAACGGCGGCATCCTGCAGACCGTGTTGCGCCAGATGCTCGAAGAGGAAGACTAGAGCCAGGATAGGGAGGGTCGCATGCCGGAGAAGGTACTCGTAACCCGTGAGATACCCGAAGCCGGTCTTCGTCTCCTTCGGGACTTCGACGTCGCGGTGCTCGCAGAGGGACCGCCCGCGCGCGAAGAACTCCTCGAAGCCGCACGCGGGGCCGCAGGCATCCTCTCCACCGTCACAGAGAGTGTGGACGCGGAGTTGATGGACGCGGCCGGCGAGGACCTCAAGGTCGTCGCAAACATGGCCGTCGGTTACGACAACATAGACCTCGACGCCGCCGGGGAGCGGGACGTGGTCGTGACCAACACCCCCGAGGTCCTGAACGAGACGACAGCCGATACCGCCTTCATGCTCTTGCTGGCGGCGGCCAGGAGACTCGGCGAGGCGGAGCGTCTCCTGCGCTCCGGCGGGTGGGACGCCTGGGGACCGATGCAGCTCACGGGTCCCGACGTCTGGGGCAAGAAGCTCGGGGTCTTGGGGTTCGGTAGGATCGGACAATCCGTAGCCCGCCGCGCCCGGGGGTTCGACATGGACGTCCTGTATCACGACAAGTATCGCAACGAACGTGCGGAGAACGAGACCGGCGTGCGGTACGTCGGGCTCGAAGAACTGCTCCGCACGTGCGACTTCATCTCCGTCCACACTCCTCTCACGCCCGAGACCAGACACCTCATAGGCCGGGGAGAGCTGGACCTCATGCGACCCACGGCCGTCCTAGTCAACTCTTCGCGTGGTCCGGTGGTGGACGAAGCGGCCCTCGCCGATGCACTGGAGGAGGGGATCATCTTCGCCGCCGGCCTCGACGTGTACGAGGAGGAACCCGAGGTGCATCCCAAGCTTCTGGGGCTCGAGAACGTCGTCCTCGCCCCCCACATCGGCAGCGCCTCCATCGAGACCCGCGACAGAATGGCAGAGCTGGCCGCCGAGAACCTCGTCGCTGTCCTCTCCGGCGAGGAGCCGAAGACACCGGTCAGTGGGTAGAGAGTCCGGCGATGGCGGGGCCGGTACGTGACCAATGGGCCCAGTGGCTGTTGGAGCGGCGCTTCGGTGGCGACCCCGGGCAGCGGGAAAAACATCTGGGGTACCTGATCCCCTGGCGGGACCGGATACTAGAGAACGCCGCAGTGCAACGTGGCGAGACCTTTCTCGACGTGGGGGCTGGGGATGGTCTCATCGCCTTCGGCGCGCTCGACCTCGTCGGGGAAGACGGCCGGATCATCCTCTCAGACATCTCGCAAGACCTGCTGGACCATGCCCGGAGCCTGGCGGAGAAGATGGACGTCGCGGACCGTTGCGAGTTCCTGCTCGCCCCGGCGGACGACCTCTCCGCGCTGGGTTGCGCTTCAGTGGACGTCGTGACGACGCGCTCCGTTCTGATCTACGTTGAAGGCAAACGCCGCGCTTTCGAAGAGTTCTTTCGCGTCCTGAAGCCCGGGGGCCGAATCTCCCTTTTCGAGCCGATCAATCGCTTCAACACGGTTGCCTGGTCGGCAGAGTCGGGCCTTTACATGGGTTATGACGTGACCCCGGTAAAGGATCTCGCCGTGCGGGTTCAGGCCATCTACGAGCGTATCCAGCCGAGAGACACGGATCCGATGTTGAACTTCGATGAGCGTGACTTGCTCACCCACGCACAGGAGGTGGGGTTCGAGGAGATCCACCTCGAATACCGGGCAGACATCACGCAGGGTAATCACCTGTTCTCCGGCGAAGGTCCGGGCTGGGAGCTCCTTCTCACGAGCTCAGGGAACCCCAAGATCCCCACGCTGGAAGAGGCGATGAACGAGGCGCTGAAGCCGGAGGAGATCGAACGCTTCACCGCCCACCTCCGCCCGCTGGTGGAGCGCAACGAGAGCAAAGGGATGTCTGCCGTCGCCTACCTCTGGGCCATAAAGTAGGAGAAGCTTTCGATAAAATCGTTAACGCGCTCCGGCGGCCTCCAGGATCCTGACGATCTTTACGTAACCTCGCCGGCGGGCGTGTTCCAGCGGCGTTACGCCCTCGCCGTCGGCCAGGTTCACATTGGCTCCTGCCCCAACGAGTAGCCGGACGACCTCAGTGTGGCTCCGGCCGCCGTCTCCCAGGATGATGGCCTCCAGCAGGGCGGTCCATCCAAGGTTATTGACGTGGTTCACCTCTATGTCGGTCCGGAGCAACCGCTCGACGACCCGGCCGTAGCCTCGCTCGGATGCGCGGATCAAGCCCGTACCGTTGTAGCTGTCGAGGCTGTTGACGTTCGCGCCGTTGCGCAAGGTCAGCTCCAGTAGACGAGGATCGTCGCCTACTTCGCTGGTGGAGATCAGGTACGCGCTCTGCTGAGTTTCGTCTTTGGCGTTGACGTCCGCGCCGGCATCGACGAGCAGCCCCGCCACATCCAGACGGTTCCCGTACGCGGCGGCGATCAGGGCCGTCCTACCGCTCTCGTCGCGAGCATCCACGCCGGCGCCCTGTTCGAGGAGACGCTCCACAGCCCGCACATCA
>DATMVF010000163.1:0-5393 GCA_035563475.1 Rubrobacter sp. | reverse complement strand
ACCACGATGCCGTCGAGGGCGTCGACGCTCCTGCTGCGCAAGAAATCCACCACGTTCGGCCCCTCCTCAGGCCGTCCCGCATCGATGAGATAGCTCTCGCCACCGGCCTGCACGAGCACCGCGTCCCCCTGGCCCACGTCGATAAAGCTCACGGATAGAGAGCCAGAAGGCGGTGGGCCGGGACCGCCCCGGGAACCGCCGGTGAGTAACTCCAGCTCCGCGCAAGACGGCCAAAGCAGGATCAGGACCAGCAACAGTGGAGCGAGGAGATACTTACGTGTGGCCATCAGGTATGTTATCGGATGGTTCCGAGAAACCTTAGGCCTAATCGCCTGGTCCCTAACACCTCTTTGGGCTGCCTACTTCGAGGGTCCTTATGTTACTCGCGCCCTTCCGGGGTAAGGCGGTCGATCCACTCGTCGGCCTCGGCGCGGGTCATGTCCTGGAGCGGCTTGCCCAGGCGGTTCTCCAGGCGCTCGACGCCGTTCTCGCCCCGCCACTCGACGGCCAGCGTCTTCAGGAGGTCGACCTGGCTCTTGCGCGCCTTGCCGGCCCCACCCCGCTTCGAGGAGGCCGGCTTCTCCGGCTGGCCATTCGGGGTGTCTTGTTCGGCGGTGGCACTCTGGGAAGAGCCTTGAGAGGAGTTCTGTCTCCCCCCACGGATGGGAGTGGGCCTGCCGCGCGATGACGAGCTTTGGGCGGCCGGAGGGACGTCGTCGCCGTCGGAGAGCTCTTCGAGGGCGGTTGCGCCGACGTTCACGGCGTCGCGCAGGGCGCGGGCTTTGGCCCTGGTCTCGGCCATCCGGATCAGGTGCGGGGCGATGTTGCGCCCCACGTTCTCGGGGCTGGCGTCCCCGATACCCGAGAAGCGACGGCCGTCCTCCATCTCTGCCGTAGCCTTCACTATGGCGACGTTCCTGTTTGACTCGTCGGGGACCTGGATCAGGTCCGTGTCTATCCCCGTCAGTCCCAGGCTATGGGCTTCGTCGAGAAGGCCCGAATACAGGACGTATTGCTTTCCCTGGCGGACGATCATGAACTCTTCTCTCACAGGCCCCGCCTTACTTCGGCTTCGCGGTAGTCTTCGCCTTCCAGGGAGATCCAATCGCACATCGCGATGATCCTGCTCGCCGTCCTCTCCCCGAGCTGGGCCGCCAGGTCCTTGGGTCCCGTGTTGGAGGTGAAGATGGTCGGCAGCTCCTCTCTGTAGCGGTGGTTGACGATAACGAAGATGCGCTCGCGCACCCACTCGTTAGCCCTCTCGGCGCCGAGGTCGTCGAGCAGCAAGAGATCCGCGTTCTTTACGGAGTCCATCCACTCGTCGATATCCCTGCCAGGGTCGTTATAAGCTCCGCGCAGATTGTCCAGAAGTTCGGGCACCGTGACGAAGAGCGAAGGCACCCGCTTTTTGGTGATGATCTCGTTCATGACGGCCACAGCAAGATGCGTCTTTCCAACGCCCACCGGGCCGCAGAAGTAAAGACCCCGCCCGCCCTCCTGATTGGCTTTCCAGCCCATGATGTAGTCCATGACCTTGGCGAAAGCCTTCTGGGTGTTCCTGCTAAATGAGGGATCGAAGTTGTCGAGCGAGTAGCCCTTCATGCGCTTGGAAAGGCCGCTACGGTCCCTTAGTGTCGCGACCCGCGCCTCGCGGCGCATCAACTCCCACTCGCGCCGCTCGTTCTTCTTCTCGCACTCCGGGGTGCAGGGATGGTAGTACCACTCGCCCGGCTTGCCGTACTTCTTCTGGAGGGCGGGCGGGAACTCGTCCCACTCGGCCTGAAGCTCGCGCCCGCAGTAGGGGCAGATCTTATCGTCGAGCCTCAGGACCTCGGCCTGGCGCTTACTCCGTCTCCCCGAAGAGCCACTCATAGCCTTCCCGGCGTCTGGCAGCAGACTGTCTATCCGGTCCACCACTCACCCCCTCTCTGATCTTCAAGGCACCACCCCTCACGGCCCCGCTCTGCTCGACGAGCCTGAGCTTGCGGTCCTGCTCGAAGCGCTCCACGTCCTCAGGCGTCTTCACGCCCCGCTCGACCCATCGCTCCAGGATGCTCCGCACGTAGCCGACCCTGCGCGCGTCGCGCTCGCTGGCTATCTTCAGAGCCTCCCTTACCGCATCTGGCGTAAGCCCGTCCCGCCCGCAGTAACCGTTCAAGAACTCCAGGATGTGCGGCGCCGGCAGCGTCCCCATAAAACGGAAGTAATCGTCGGCCGAGACCCCTTCGGGTTCGGCCCTTATCACCTCGACGTCGCGGTCGGGAAGCACGTCTTCGCGCGGCCGCTCGCCCGTTTCTGCCGAAGGCGGGTGCTCGGCGACCTCGAGCCAGCCGTCCCTGCGGACGACGAAGCGGGCTTCGACCAGGGCCTCCAGAGACGCCTCGACGCCCTCCGGTGTGGAGCGCAACAGCTCTGCAAGCTCTTCGATCTCGGGAGATTCGTTCCCAAGGTCGGGCAGAATACGGAGCAACTCGTAGAGCGCGACGGCCTCGGCCCCCAGGTGTGGCATCCAGCGGACGTAGAGACGGGCGCGGCCTCCCCGCGCCCTCTTCTCTCCCGGAGGTGTGAGACGAATTCTCTCCATCCTGCGGCCAGTATAGCGGCCGAGGGCCATGCTCTCTACGTCTGATTCGTAAGGAAGACTCAGAACAGGGACGAGAGGTTGGGGAAGGTGCGATCCGAGGGCGCTATGCCGGGGACGAAGCCCTGGCTGGCGGCCAGCCCGAAGAGGATGGCAGTGGCGCAGAGGAAGACGGTCACGGTCGCGAGTTTTCTGGCGCCGAGGAAGTAGCCGAGGACCCCGAAGCCCACGCCGAGCGCTCCGGCGGTGATGTTCGCGCCCCCGCCATAGAGCGCGGAGTAGACCATGCCTGCTGCGAGGAGTGCTCCGACGGCGCAGGAGATCCAGCCACCGAGCAGCTTCGCGCGTCCCTCTGGTATTGGATCGTTGCCCGCTTGCTCTTCGGGTATCCGTGTGTCCGAGTTTTCGCCCAGAATTCACTCCCATGGGCCGTTGCCTACCGGCACGACAGGGCGTACCCTGCCCGGGGGCTAGTATAATCCTGCTCCTGTGAGATTCGAGCGCGCACTCCCAGGCACGAACGAGGTCTTCTTTCCCCAAGGGACGCTACGCCCCCTCTACGAGCCGGTCTTCGACGAGTTGGAACGCACGGGCCCCAGGAAGTGGGAAGAAAAGCTGCGCGAGGCGCACGGGCTCCTGCTCGACGAGCAGCACGCGTTCGGCATAGAGGAGGGCGACAAGACACATCCTACGGATTGGATCCCCCGCATCGTTTCGGCCCCGGACTGGGAACGTCTCGAGGCCGGCCTGACGCAGCGCTTGCGCGCCATCAACGTGTTCCTGAGCCGCCTCGAATCGGGCAAGGAGGAGGTCGTACCGAGGGAGGTCGTGGAGAGTAGCATCCTCTACGACACGGGCTGGAAGGATCGTTTCGGTCCCGTGCCCGTGCGCCAGATAGCATTCGACGTCGTCGCCGTAGAGGTCGGACGAGGCTGGGAGTACCTGGTCATCGAAGAGAACGCCAAGATGCCGGTCGGCCTCGCCGCGATGACCCGCAGGCGCAGGATGAGCGGGGAGGTCTTCTTCCCCGGTTCCATGGCCAGTCTCCCCGTCCTGCCTCTCGACGGCTGGCTCGAGCGCCTCGGCGGCGCTTTGCGGGCCGCCTCACCCAGAGGACCGGATGCGACGCTGGCCGTCGTGAGCAGTGGTCCTGACGACCAGTTCTACCTCGACCACCACATCTACGCCAAGGAGATGGACGCCGTCCTCGCCGAAACGAAGGATCTGGAAGTGGACGGTAATGGATACCTCATCTACAGGCCCACAGGACGCAGGATAGATGTGATCTACGAGCGCGTCGACGAGGATGCGCTCTATGCCGAGGTGCCCGGCCTGCTCGAGGCCCACATCGAGGGCAAAGTACACGTGCTCTTCGCCCCCAATTCAGAGATAATAGACGATAAGGGCGTCGGCGCCTTCGTCCCCGAGATGGTGCGCCGTTACCTGGGAGAGGAGCCCCTCATAGAGAACGCCAGGACCTGGTCGCTGGCGGTAGAGGAGGACAGGCGCTACGTCATGGACCACTTCGCTGAACTGGTCGTGAAGAGCAGGGGTGGCTACGGCGGCAAGGAAGTCATGATCGGACCAGAAGAGTCGAGAGAGTCGCTTCAGAAGTTCCGCAGGCGGGTCGAAGAGAACCCTGTGGAGTATGTGGCCCAGGAGACGATAGACTTCTCCACCCACGTCCTCTGCGAGACAGAGGCGGCGGATTTCCTCCTCCGCGACTCCTATGCGGACTACCGCGTGCTCGTCCTCTCTCCCGACCCCGAAGACCCGTACGTCGTCGAGGCCGTCCCTGGATCGCTCAGCCGGGTCGCCGCTCCTGGCAAGCACGTGGTCAACATCTCGAGTGGAGGCAAGATGAAAGATACCTGGGTGCTCGGATCATGAACTACGGAGACCTCATTCGGGACGCATTCACGATCACGCTCCACAATCGCTACCTGTGGTTCTTCGGCTTCTTCGCGGGCGGCACGGGCTCCAACTTCGTGGGCAACGTCCCTCCCGGTAGTGGCAATTTCAACTTCGATAACTTCCGGCGCCCGGGCTCGGATGTCTCCGGGCTCACGGCCCAGGTCGGGCAAGGACTGAGCGAGACGGCCCTGATCCTCGGTATAGTCGTGGTGGTGCTAATCATCGCGCTGTTCTTCATCGTCCTGGCGATAATCTCCCAGGGAGCGCTGGCCGATAGCGTAGCCGCCATAGACAGGGGCCAGGGACGCCGGTTCGGGTCCACCTTCACGTCCGGGATGGGTAACTTCTGGCGAGTCCTCGGCTACTACATCGTGTTCTTCCTGGTCGCACTCGGGCTCCTCGTGGTGATAGCCATCCCCACGGCGCTCCTGATCGGGGGCACGTTCGCGGCCACCCAGGTCACGGGGGTGCGGGTCTCCGTCGCGGTGGTGGTGGGGATCCTGGCCGTCCTCTTGCTCATCGTCGTCTTTATCCCCCTCTCCATAATCGGCCAGTACGCCCTGCGGGACATCGTGGTGCGTAGGGAGCGCGTCCTCGGCTCCGTGGGGAGCGGCTACGGTCACTTCCGCCACAACATCGGAAGGAGCCTGCTCATCTGGCTCATCCATCTCGGGCTCTCTATCGGGATCGGGATCGCCTTTATCCTGCTGCTCCTGATCGTCGGCCTCGTCCTGTTCATCCCGACCATCGCGCTGGCCGTCGCCGGGTCATCCACGGGGGCCATCATCGCCGGCGTGATAGCGGGTCTGATCCTGCTCCCCCTCCTGCTCGTGGCCGCTGGCGCCATAGGCACCTTCTCCCACGCCTACTGGACGCTCGCCTACCTGCGCCTGACAGC
>DATMVF010000162.1:0-2230 GCA_035563475.1 Rubrobacter sp. | reverse complement strand
CTGGCGCCTGGACCATCAAGGCCAGGGGGACCTCACGCTCGGTGCTCTCGCTCATAGGCCGGAGTGTATAGCTTTCCTGCGCCCACTTCCTCGTTGCGAACCGGCATCGAACGGTCCAGACCAATCTACGCTCTTGAATGTGGAGTCTTCTCGGACGAGCACTTATCCCCCCGCTTCTTCCGGGATGGATGTACCGACGTGGGCGTCGCGGGCGGCGCCAATTCCCGCGATCAGCAGGCATACCGTAATCGTCAGCAGCAGTGCCAGCGGCACCTTCCATGCACCCGTCACATCGCGCAGGACGCCGAAGAGGAAAGGTCCACCCGCGGCGAGCAGGTAACCGACCGACTGCGCCATACCCGAGAGCGCAGCGGCGTGTCCTGGGTCTGGAGATCGAAGCGCGAAGAAGGTGAGCGCCAGGCTGAAGGACGCCCCCTGACCGAGACCTAGCAGCACGACCCACAGGGTGCTGGCGGTGGAACCGGCAACAAGAAGGCCTAGAGCGCCGACACCTGACGTGCCCACGGCCACCACGACCACGCCTCGCTGAGAGGGCGTCCTCCCGGCGATCATGGGCGCCAGGAACATCGTCAAGATCGCCACGGCCTGAGAGAGCCCGAGCATCCATCCCGCCCTGGCCGCCCCCATCCCCTCCGCCTGCAGGATCTCCGGTAGCCACGTCAGCATCACGTAGTATGCCAGCGACTGCAAGCCCATGAACAGCGTCACCTGCCAGGCCAGGGGCGAACGCCACAGGTCTCTAACCCCAATGGAGCCTCGGGCGGACGGATCCGCAGGACGATCGCTACGGCCGAGTTGGGGGAGCCAGGCGACACCGGCGAGAAGGGCGGGTATGGCCCACACCGCCAGGGCTCCTCGCCACCCGATACCGGCCAGCTGTGCCAGGGGTACGCTTACACCGGCGGCGAACGCTGCACTGATGCCTAGCGAAGTGGAGTACACGCTCGTCATGAGGCCGGCTTGTTCGGGGAACTCTCGCTTGACGAGGCTCGGCAAGAGCACGTTAGCTACAGCGATCGCCGCTCCCAGGATGACCGTACCCAAGAATAGAGCCGCCACAGCCCCCGCCCAGCGCAACAGGATGCCGGCCACGAGGACGAGCAGACCCGCAAGCAGCACGCGTTCCATGCCGAATCGCCGGGCTACGCGCGGCGCGACCGGCGAGAGCAGGCCGAAAGCCAGGAGCGGCAACGTCGTGAGAAGCCCCGCTTCCCCGTTAGACATGCCGGTGTCAGCCCGGATCTGGCCGATCAAGGGCGCCACGCCGGTGAGTGCCGGGCGCAGGTTGGCCGCCAAGAGCACTATCCCCAATACGAGGAGAAAGCCACGGAGGCGTGTGCGGCCGGATTCTGCCGTGGCGGAAACCCTCTTCCTCATACTGCGCCTCCCTGTCTCTCGTCGTGGAGGAGAATGGACCGTCGATCTCCCCGATCGAGCACCCGCCACGGCCCCGGAACTGTGCCAGGTGCATGAGGGGCAGGTAGGCGTAGGATACCCTCATGCGACTCTAAACGAAGTCCGGGAGCCTCTCGTAGGTCATAAGTGCACCCGGGAAGGATATCCTGCAGGTTGATGCCTAAATAGCATCCACGTAGGCGAAGCGGACCTGCTACAGCAGCACCTGGCGACGTTCTCGGCAACTTCCCGCACACGCCGCGCTCCCCCGTGTGGCGGGACGCCGCAACCGAACCTGCTGCCCTCCTACGGCCGACCGACGCCCGGTGCGGGCGCCTCCGCAACGAGGAGCTGACCGGTTCGCGCCGAGTCATCTACGTTCTCCATGCCGGTCCACGCGGCCGTGAGCATGAACAGCGTCCGCCCGTCCGGTCCGCCGAGCATACAGGCGAAGCCGCCACGATCGAGCTCGACTATCTGCAGCACCTCGCCTCCTTCGCGTACCCGCACGCAACGCTTGTTCGGAACGTCGGCGTACCAGACCGCCTCCTCGGCGTCCATGCAGATCCCATCGGGCGGACCATCACCCGTATCGGCCCAGATCCGGCGATTCGACAGGCCACCGTCCGCGGCGATGTCGAAGGCGCTAAGCCGCCGGGCCCAGGACTCGGCGACGATCAACGTCGAGCCGTCTTCGGTGATGGCCATGCCGTTGCCGAACGCGATGTTGCCGGCCACCTTCTGCGCCGAGCCGTCAGGACGCACCAGCGCGACGAACCCGGATTCCACTCCCGCGCCGGTCGAGAAGTCGAAG